>NZ_RDSM01000002.1:1066134-1421513 GCF_004115155.1 Granulicella sibirica | reverse complement strand
CATGGCTCGGTCATGTCTCCATCGACACCACCAACATCTACGCCGAGGTCGATCTGCAACGTAAGGCCGAAGTCCTCGCCCACTCAAACGACTTCAGCACAACACCCACCACCAACCAGCGATGGAAAGACGACCCATCGCTGCTCGCTTTCCTCCGCTCACTCTAAATAGTTATGTTGTGTACGCAGGGCTCGAACCCGCATGTTCAGCGGCAACGAGCCCGCTACGCAACATAACTGCGAACACAACATAAGTGCGCTTATGTAGTGCTCAACATAAAGCCACGAACTGCTGCATAAGGCAGAGCGCAGGACAGCCACCACCAAGACCCTGCGCGAGACAGAGGCCGAGGCCGTGGCCGTCGCATTTGTTGTGGGAAAGACGGTTGGCTTAGTGACCGGCACCGCGTCCGCCGATTATGTTGTCTTCGCAGTTATGTGACGTTCGGCGGTGGAGGCCCTCTAAACACTGGGGATGGCGGTTTTGGAGACAACATAAGTTGAAGGTCTAGCATGAGCCGGGATCAAGGAGACCCCGATCATGCTGGATACGTTGTTGGATCTTCCGTTTGCACTCAACCGTCACCGTAACGCTCCGTTGCTGGAGGAGCGGTTGGCTTTTCTGAAGTATTTGCAGGAGCGCGGAACAAGCCGCGTCGCGCTTCGTAATGTGTCTGGGCAGATGTTGCATGTCATCGATCTGCTCAAGCTGGAAACGCTGCGCGATGTCGATCTGGGCGAGGTCAAGGAGGCTGCGCGGCGTTGGGTCGACCAGCAGCAAGCGAACGCCAGGGCCCGCACTTATGTTCGAACGGAGAGCTACTTCGAGTATGTGGCGAAGAAATGGCTGCGCTTCGCGGGCAGGCTGAAGTCGCCGCCCACGGCGCACACCTGGTTCGCGGATCATCTTGAAGACTTCGCGCGATGGATGACCGAAGAGCAGGGGCTATCGCCGCTGTCGGTGCGCTCGCATCGATGGAAGGCGTCGCGGTTCTTGACTTGGTTCGCCGAGAAGCATCCTTGCCTGGCGAGTGTGCGGCTTCAGGATGTGGATGAGTTCCTGATCCTGCAAGGCAGCACCCGTTGGAACCGGACATCGGTGACTGTGGCTGCACAGGCGCTCCGATCCTTCTTCCGTCATGCGGAGCGGCGTGGATGGTGCAAGCACGGTATCGCGGAAGGGATCGCAAGCCCACGCAGGTACGTTCATGAAGGTCTGCCGGAAGGGCCGACATGGACGGAAGTACAGCGGTTGCTCCAAGGCATCCAAGGCAAGAGCGCGTCCGCTCTACGTGCAAGAGCGATCCTGTCGTTGTTCGCGATCTATGGGTTGCGCAGTGGAGAGGTCTCGCGTCTTCTGTTGAGCGACTTCGACTGGTCCGGGGAGACGTTCGCGGTGACGCACTCCAAGCGCGGCGGAACGCAGCGATACCCTCTGCAGCACGAGGTGGGCGAATCGATCCTGGAGTACATCACCAAGGCCCGGCCGCGCACCGACTACCGGCATCTGTTCGTGACGCTTCATATGCCTCATCGACGTGTCGAGACTTCGAGCTTATGGAAGCTGACAAGCCATCGGCTCAAGGCAGCGGGGATACTCTGCCGACGAAGCGGACCACAGTCTGCGTCATGCCTGCGCAACGCATCTGCTACAGGAGGGCTTGTCGTTGAAGGAGATCGGCGACCTGCTGGGGCATCGGAGCGCAATGTCCACGGGCATCTACGCCAAGGTCGATATCACCATGTTGCGACGTGTGGCGGACTTCGATCTGGGAGATCTGCTATGAAACTGTCCGCAGCGATCGATCTGTATATCGCAAAGCGTCAGGCTATGGGTGAAAAGTTTTACAGCCCAGCCGCTCTGCTCCGCGCCTTGTCCCGCAGCCATGGTGAAATAGAACTCTCATCTCTTACGCAGGATCAGATGTCATCCTTCCTGGCCGGCCCACGTACTGGCCCTGCGACGTGGCGGCAGAAGTACGGCATGTTGCGGGTCTTCTTCGAGCACTGGCGCGTGCGAGCAGAGTTGCATATGGCACCACTACCGCCACCGGCCCCGAAGTACACGACCAGCTTCGTTCCTTATATCTACTCTGTCTCCGAGTTACGGCTGTTGCTGGCTGCCGTTCCGTGCTGCCAGCGAAGAGATGAGTGCCTTATGTCGGCATCCACGTTCCGTGCTCTGCTGCTTCTGCTCTACGGCACGGGGATGCGCATCGGCGAAGCGCTGCGGCTGCGTGGTGGCAATGTCAATCTTGGCAATGGAATCCTCACCATCCGAGGAACGAAGTTCTATAAGTCGCGGCTGGTTCCGCTCGGAGCGGATGTCCACGCACATCTGCGAGAGTATCTTGCGTTGCCGGGAAGAGTAGATCGCGACGATGAGCCGCTCTTCCAATCCCGCTTACACAAACAGGTTCCACGTCAGGTGGTTGAAAAGCGCTTCCGGATCTTGTGCAATCTCGCGGGCGTTCGCCGGGAGAAGAGCAGCCCCTATCAGCCCCGCATCCACGATCTCCGGCACACCTTCGCGGTCCATCGGCTGACAGAGTGGTATCGAAAGGGTGATGATGCACAGGCTCTACTACCTGCTCTGTCGACCTATCTCGGTCACGTTGAGTTGCACTCGACACAACGCTATCTGACGATGACGCCGGAGCTTCTGGGTGAGGCGAACCGTCGCTTCGAACGCTATGTATGCGGAGGCAGCGATGAATGATAAACGTACTCTGGGCCCCTGGGTGCGACGCTTCCTGATGGAGCATCTGCCCGATGATCGCAACCTGTCGCGGAACACACAGCAGAGCTATCGGGATGCGTTACGTCTTCTGATCGTGTTCGCGGCTGGCACGGTACGGAAGAAGGCGGACAGGCTTCTCCTCGCCGACATCGACGCCGATCTTGTTCGGGTCTTCCTTCACCATCTCGAAGAGGAACGTGGCTGCACGATCTCCACTCGCAATCAACGTCTGGCGGCCTGTCATGCGTTCGCTGCCTTCGTCGGACAGCGCAGCCCGGAGGATCTCGGCTGGTCGGCACAACTACGGTCGGTGGAGTTCAAGCGCTCGACCCGCGTTACTGTCGGCTATCTGGACAAACATGAAATCGATGCTCTGCTGGCCGCACCCGACCGCACGACGAAGGCTGGGCATAGGGATCATGTGCTGTTGCTGTTCCTCTACAACTCTGGAGCGCGTGCCGATGAGGCCGCGCAACTGGAGATAGGCGATATGACTCTGTGTGGCACCGGCAGCGGCACTCTGTCGTCGGTGCGCCTGAAAGGCAAAGGGAATAAAGTCCGTCTCTGCCCGCTGTGGACTTCCACCGTCGTTGCACTACGCGAGCTGACACGCGGGCGGCAGGATCATGAGCGCGTGTTCCTGAGCCGCATAGCCAAACCGCTGACACGCTTCGGAGTGCATGACATCGTCATCCGCCACGCGCGAACTGCGACGGCTTCCGTGCCCGGGATGCAAAAGAAGAAGATCGGCCCGCACACTATCCGACACACTACAGCAACCCATTTGCTCCGCGCTGGCGTGGACATCAATACCATCCGCGCATGGCTCGGGCACGTCTCGCTCGACACCACCAATGTATATGCCGAGACCGACCTCGATATGAAAGCAAAGGCACTCGGCATGTGCGAACAGAAGCAGATGCCTGGAAGGAAACGCTGGCGGGATAATCCCGACCTGCTCACCTTCCTCGCTCAACTCTAGCCCAGCTTATGTGACGTTCGCCAACACAAATCCCCAGTGTTCATAAGGACTCAAGGGCTGAACGTCACATAACTGCGAAGACAACATAATCAGCGTTATGTTGAGCTCAACATAACGCTGACTACATCCACCTGTACCACGGCAACGCTTCCTTGCTGGCCGAATCGCTCGAAGTCATTCAGAAGACGGCGGCGGTCATTCTTGCCGCGCTGGAACCGACCATCGGAGAGGAGGATCATACGGGCGCCACCGAAGCCTCAGAACTCGCGGAGGTGGCCGCGTGAAAACCATTCTCAACCTTCTCAAGAAAGCTGGAGGCTGGCGATCCAGCCTCTATATCAAGATTGAAAACTCACCTATCTGCCGTTGGTGATTGAGGCAGTGGATGAGTCAGGCGCGCTGAGACTTCCTGCTGTCTCAGTCTGACGCTATGGCGAACAGAACGGCGATGCCATGCGCGATCCCGAAAGATTGTTTTGAGCTCGGCTTCGCTGGGGGAGCCCAACTGATTCCGTACTTTTGGCGCGATGACTTCGCTGCCGTGGAGCAGGTCTCACGCGCCATCATCCCTGGCCACTATGTCGCCCTTCTCGAATTGCAGATGCAGCACGAGACGTTTGCGGAGCTTTGGGACAACAACCTGCGTCTGCAGGGCTACGAAGAAGCCTTTACGGACAAGTGCATTCTCGGCTAAACGAGAGGTATGGATAGGCGCCACCCTGCGCCTATTCGTTTCTAGTGCACTCATCGCGCGGCAGGGAGAAACCCGCTCGGTTTCTCCCTGCACCCATTTCCGACTGCTTCCGGCCCCGCTCGCCAGCTGCGCGATAGAAGCGATGCTCAGAGCGCGCACTGGCCCACCTTGCTGCGGTACAATATAGGGAATGGCCGAGTGGTGAAATTGGCAGCCACAGCAGACTCAAAATCTGCCGAGGGCAACCTCATGTCGGTTCGAGTCCGACCTCGGCCACCATATCTACAGCTCATCCCCGCGAGCATTTCCGCCATACTTGATGATCTCTTCCTCTCTTGGGATGCTGAGCGACGTGGAAATCGTTCGCATCCATGCATTGATTTGGTGGCATTAGTCTCGCATCAGGTTCGGCAATGCGGCTCGTAGTTCTTTCCGACACACACGGCCAACACGACAAGATCAGAGCCATCCCCGAAGGGGACATCTTGGTTCATGCCGGTGATTTCATGAACTCTGGCATAGACCTGCTGGAGATCATCTCGTTCAATCGGTGGTTGGGACAGCAGCCATTCAGGCATCGCGTGGTGTGCGCAGGAAACCACGATAAGTACTTCGAGTCGGACCCTGCAACGGCCAGAGGCCTCCTCACGAACTGCCAATATTTAGAGAACTCAGAGATTACGATTGAGGGAGTCCGGCTCTGGGGTTCACCGTACACTCCAGAGTTCTTCAATTGGGCCTTCATGTATCCCCGCGGGACTGCTGCTACGAGATATTGGGACAGCATTCCTAAAGATCTCGACGTGCTGATTACGCATGGACCGCCGTTAGGAATTCTCGATCAGACCGCGCCTAATATGGTGCATCTCGGATGCGCCGAGCTGCTCGATGCTGTTCGGAACAAGAGGCCAAAGGTGCACATCTTTGGGCACATTCACGGTGGCGCAGGCGAGGTGGAACGGGATGGCATCCGGTTCGTGAACGCAGCGTTCCTGAATGAGCGCTATGAGCCCAGCCATCCGGCTGGGAAGATCCGTGTCATCGACATCTGACAAGCGGAATATAGCGGGAGTTGGTTTTTTTAGGGCAGACAATCAGCTTCCAAATAGGGAATAGTTCAAACTTTGCTGCCGCAAATGCTGAGCGGATCGCCAAGCCGTTGCGGAACGCAGCCCATCGACGGGCAAGTCATTGTGATTATTACCTGCGGATCAGCCCACACGACTCGTAAAGTGCTTCAGTGCCTGCTTTGGTGCCTGTCGGTCTTTCAATGAGTCGTCGGCCTGATACCGTCAAACCCAAGAAACCTGACGGAAATGACTCATTCTGATATCCAGCGGGAAAGTACAAAATCCTGTTCCAAGTTTGAGCCTGGAAAAGGTGGCCGTCGTGAGACCGACGGCCGCCGCTGGACCCGGGCTTGATCTCGGGCGAGTTCACTGCCGCTCATCGGCTGTGGTTACAAAGTCGCCAAGAATTGCATGAGGTTTGCATCGTCCCGCCATCTCTTCCGTCCTCGCTGTGGACTGAGTGACAAGAGCGGTTTACGAAACCGCTCTGGAGTCAAACGCATATAACGTTCGACTGAATGCAGCCCCAATTGCCCCAGATAGGTTCCGAGCGCTGGCAGCATCCGATTCATGTTCGAGCCTTCTCTGAGCCACTCCGTGATGCGGTGCACAGCGAAGCTGCAACGAAAATCTGACAACCGAGGCCATCCTGGACCGCCGTCGCGACGCCGTACGTTCACACGTCTGACCAAGCGGGCGAAGTAATGCTGGAGGGAATGGGTAGGCAGAGGGCGGCCTGATTTCTTGACGAACAGATGATCGTTCGTCTTTTTCGATCCGAAACGCCACTTTAAATATGTGCGCAGGATGACGCACAGCTCTTCGCTGATTGGGATGTTGCGACACCGTCGAGACCGAGGTTCGTACACCGCGATCGTTCGCTTCTTGAAATTGACATCTGCACGCTTCAGCATAACCGCTTCTCCCGGCGTCATCCCCGTTGCATACAACAGCAAGAGGATCATCCGAAACACTTTGGCCTCTAGCGCCGTGATCCTATATTTGTGCGTCTTTGCGGTGCCGTCGAGCAAACAGCGTATTTCCGCGTGATTGTAAACGTAAGGAATGAAGGTGGTTCGAACGCGCACTCTTCGGTGGGGCATGACAAACGGCTCCATGACCCCGCGAAACGCCCAATACTCGAACAGGCGGCGCAAGAGCTGGTACTTGACCTGCCAGATGTACGGCTCCTTGCGGTTTGCTTCAAGATAAGTTGCCACGTTATGGGTCGTGATCTCGCTGAGGTAAACATCACCTACGTGTCGGTGGAAGCGCCACAACATCGCTTCCGGCTGTTTGTACATCACCCCGGCATCGCGCTTGCGCGCTACGAACACCTCAATACCCTCCGCCAGCTTCATCGCAAACCACCTAAGCTAAACGCAGCGACCTTACGTAAGGCAACCGAAGAGGACTTCGCATAGACGCTGACCGTCATCGGATTTCGGTGTCCCAGGAAGTCGGAAATCTCGGCCAATGAATGGCCTTTGTGCAAGAGCTGTGTCGCGCACGAGTGACGCAAGCCGCGGGGTCCGGGTTGCGGTGATTTGATTCCAAGGGCTGCCGCTCGTCTTCGCACCATCGTCAGCAGAGCACCTACAGGAATAGCTCGAAAGGGAGTATGAACCGTCACAAAGAGACTTCGGCACTCGCAAGCTGGTCTGCCTTGTCTTAGATACCGCAAGATCGCGTCTCCGACTTCGTATTGCAGCGGGAATCGCTGGCTTCCTCCATGCTTGGCTCTGCGTATCAAAATGCTTTCGTCAAACCAATCAATGTCATCGACTGACAGTCTTGTTACTTCACTGCTGCGCAATCCGTATACGGAGAGCAGTAGCAATATGGCCCTTGCTCGGAGATCGGTCGATTTTTCTCCAGAGGCCGCGCTAATCATCATGCGTACCTCACGCCAACGCGGACCTCGCGGGTTGGGATCGTATCTCGGTACAGACGGAACGATGATGCCAGTTGCGATCCGGTTTGCGGTCAAACCTTCTCGTTCCGCATAACGAAAGAACGTGCGTAAAGCGCCGCAACAGGACACGACCGTCCTCAGCTTCACCTTAGGTACGCAATCTTCCGCGATGTATTGCTCGACGTCCTGAAGCGTAATGTCAGCGAACACCTCGCGCCGTGCCTCGGCCCACCGCAAGAACCATAAGACTCGGTGGTAGTAGTTTTTGACGCTACCCGCCGTCATACCGCGCGTCACCTTGATATGGAAGATGTAGTTCGGGAGGAGATCGCCGTAAGGCGTTGATGGCTTCGGAGTTTCAATGAGAAGGTTGCGATACTGCATCCAATTGATCGCCGCCCTTCTGAAATCGTCGAACGAGACCGAGGAGACCTTTCGTTTAGCAGATTTTTCAATGCTCTCCTTCCACTGCTTTGTCGCATCGTCAATCGCATGCACAGTCACCGCAGAATCGGTGTCCAGTCGGAGAAAATGAATGACGCTTAGCAGAGTTCGGCTGATCGACTGGACTCGCGGCACGCTGGTGCCGCGTTGCAAAAGGTGGTTTAGATACTCGTTGCGCTCTTCCAAAAAAGGAGCGGCAAGATGGCGTTCCCGGTGGGCTCTCTGCCTGAATGGGTAGTTATAACTCATCAGGTTTCGACGAAACTCGCCGCGAAATGGACTAGGCATCAGGCGTATATCAGCCTCGGCTCGATGATCTCCAAGTCATCTTTGCTGTTCACCGGATCACTGCTTGGATTGAAGCTGGAGTGGGACTCAATCGACCGCTGCCTGCGCTCGCAGCTTATATGGGTCAGGCTGGATTTGGATCGATTGGGCACTACCTGTCTCTGCCCCAGAGCGATTTGGAAAGCAGCTCGACAAGCTGAATTTTGTACATGGGAAGGGCGATTGGGTCAAAGAAAACGATCTGATGCATTTCTTGGCCACTCTTCAATCGTCTTGAACTGCGACGCATACGCCTGATGCTCAAAACAAGCATATTCCTCCATTCATCGATGATTTTCTTCTTGCGCAGGTCGAGAGCCGCTAACGTCGCAGCTACAGAGATGGGCCTTTGCCGTAGAGACTGAGGATTTCAGAAAGCGTGCGTCTGAGCTGCCTATCGCTGAGTGCATTGGCCTGATATGGAGTGACCGTGTCAACTCGGCGCAATATTGGGGTTGTTGTGGCTGGTTTCGTCGTTGTTCGAGGACAGAGCGAGCAGCAGTCGGGGCAGTTTTTAGCGACGATTGATCAGTCTGATATTCGCGGGTCGGAACCGCATAATCTTGATCCGTCGGGAGCTGCCTCTGACTGTTGTCGCGAGTCCGGCTGAGCCTGTCGCATAGGCCAAACGAGGATTCTCCCTCGTGCTTACCCCATCTACTGCTGGCTCTGTTCTCGATTTGGACGACGATGTTCGCCAGTGAGTTCGCTTTCGTTTCTTGTTCTCAGGGAGGTTCTTGCTTTGTTCTCAAGCTGCTATTCGTTGCCCTGCAGCCGCTTCCGCCTTAGTCCCAATGGCCCAGATAAAGCCCAGCAGTTCTCGGCCTACTGCGGTAACGATCTTCCTCTTGTCTTTACCCGCGGCCGCCAGTCTCACGTATCGCTTATGCAGTCGGTGTTGTGCCTTCCATGCGATCTCATTAGCCGCTTCCGACGCGCTCTGCTGTCGTTTTCGCAACCCAGCCCAGATGGCAGGAGGGCGTTGATAACTCCATGCCGCTTCGATGACGATCCGTCTTAGGTGAGCGTTGCCCGTCTTCGTGATACTGCCTCGTCGACTCCGCTTGCCACTAGAGTTCTCGCTCGGCACGGCACCGCAATAACCCATCAGCTCTCGAGCACCTGCAAAGCGAGCGACCTGGCCTAACTCAGCTGCGATCGTCACCGCCGAGATATGTGCGATGCCACGCAGTGCCTGCAGATCCGTGATGACTTCCTGCAAGGCGGGCGATGCCAGCTTCACCGCTTCCACGATAGCCTGCTCGAGTCGCAGGACCCGTTCTCGCATGTGCTCGACTTCGTGCAAATAATCGAGCCGCGTTGACTCTTGAGCCGGCTGGGTAAAGCGTATCTGCGAGACCCAGATCAGATGGAGATGAGTCCAGGCTCGCACTCCGGTTGGCGGACGATGACCGGAACGCAGTAGAAACTTGCCCAGCCGATGACGCGCTCGAAGCTCATCCTGCTTGGCCGCTTCACGCGTACGCACCAGATCGCGCAGCGCCTCGGAACCCTCGTCCGGAACCCAGACCGCCGTCAGATCGCCCGATCGATAACTCCGTGCCAGCTTCTCGGCGTCACGCCGGTCGGTCTTCACACGGTCGCCGGCCTTCACCGGAACGAGCGACGGGGCGATCACCTCGCACTGCACACCGAGCTCAGCCAACTGCCAGTAAAGAACGTATCCAGTCGGCCCGGCTTCATAGCAGACCCGCAGCTTCTCCACAGGGCCAAGCTTTTTGATCAGCTTGCGTACCGACTCCATCCGATTAGGAATCGTGCCAAGACTTCGCACCTCGCCATCCGGTTCGGCTATCGCTGCGGCAATCGTTTCGGCATGGACATCCATGCCCAGAAATCGTAACTTCTCCTTCATGACCGGCTCCTTCCGCTTGTGGCTCTGAACTGTGTTCCATGCGAACACAGCCTAACCCACGGTCAGCGCATCGCGCCGGTCACTCCATAGTGACTGTTTGCAGCAGTCAAAGGTTGGTGGTAAGCCAAGTAGCAAACAAGGTTCGGCCTGCGCAGGCCAATTTGGTTTGACTGTTCAGGCTCGACTCACCTCTTCTTCCGGCGAAATCCTATCAAAATATGCGAAGGAATTGACTACTTAGGATATGTTTGCGGGGCGCGGGAGATGAGGCACCTGGGGCGACCATAAACGCTCCGCTGGCTACAATCTCTTCGTTCGTCGATGAGCCCGAAGTTCTCTGGCCGCTGTCGGCGAGCACGGCTCCAACCATAACGTACGGAGTGAATTGACGAACGATACCGATGGAGTAGGAGATTGACGCTTGTTTTCCCCCAGAGTTGGTGTTGTAAAACGTGTCGATGGGGGAGATATTCGTTGATTCGTACATAGCATTCAGCTTCAAGATGTCCAGGGCTTGGATATCGTTAATCGATTTCACCAGCGACGAAAGGAATCTTTCCTTTTCTCGCAACTGGCCAAGATCGCTGGCGAAGTAGGTCGAAGGAAGTGGGTTGTTAATGCAGAAATTGTTCAAACCTGTCAGGTGCTTGTAGGGCAGGCTGCCAGTTTGATTTAGCGCCTTGATCTCGGCGTCGGCCAGCAGTTCGCGTTCGAGAAGGCTTGATGGCACCGATGCAGATGTGCCGGCTGCCGCGGCTAACGACGCCCGAATCTGCATTCTCGCTGCCAGGGCCGCAACAGAATTTTGCCCGTTGCTGCGAATATCCATTGCAAGGGAATATGCATCCATGCACGCCCGCACATTGGCTTTGAAGGCTTCCGCCTCTTCTATGTAGAGCCCGATGGCGGATTCAAGATCAATCGTGCGTGCCCCAATGCGGTTCGCGTTGAACTCCCTAGCAAACGACTGCACATCCTCGAAGTGGTGGCGCCATTCCTGGTTGATGGTGAGAAATTCCTGCCGGCTAGCTGGGGAGCCCATCGCACCATACGCCGCAGTCAGACAGTTCGCCAGTTGGAAGCCACTACGCGTCACGATGGCATTGCATGGGACACCCGTTTGGGTGACAACTTTGCCATAGATATCGTTGAAGGCTTCGACCTCAGACTGCAATTGATCTCGATGCGCGGTAAGTTCCTGAAATTGGCGTTCAATATCCAATTCTGGCGTAGCGCTTGCCCCGGGGTCGAGCACAGAGCCAAGGATCGCATTTGCCGTCCACTTGGTCGCCCGCGGAGTAAGAGACGGCTTTGCGGTCTCGGCTGCAGACGATTCGAGAGCGAGCATCTGAACTGGGCCGCCTGCAACGATTGGAAAGAGCGCACTGGAGGACCCCTCTGAACCCCAGTGTAGGATGTAGCGGGTCAGCCACTGACCGTTCATCACGCGCAGTGTGATCGGTTCATCTAACGTTAGCGTCAGAAGGGGTGAGCCTTTGGTGGCGCAGTTGTTGGTCCCGACCGTTGCAATGCATGTCATCTGCTCCCGAGAGTCGTAAAGCACCAACGCCTTTCCTTGTCCATGGGGCGGCAACGTGACACAGCGCATGCAGCGTCAGGAGCAACACTATCAATCGGGGGCGAATCATCAAAGCGTCTCCTTTCGGGTTTTGCCCCGCTCGTCCCGGCGTATCTTCCGCAGGTAATCCTGTAGCTCTTCCATGCTCTTCGGATCGTCAATCTGCAGATCCTCGTCTCTTACCGAAGCCTCCATGCCGCCTGGCGGGCCAGGCTCAGTAACTGGTGTTGTCGGAGCGGGTGTACCGCCCGAATTGCCGGTATCTCCCTCGGCCTTCTCCCGGAATCGCAACAAAACCAGTGTCTTATAGGCGGAGCGATACTTGTGGTAGCGCTCGGTTCCCAACAGAGTGAAGCTAAAGACCACGCAAGCGTCCATAACGAAGATTGATCGACCTCTGGCCCAACCGTTGATGCCAAATGAGATAGCCGTAATCACTCCAATCACGCCTAGTGCAAAAGACATTTCGCTTATGGCAACGGACGAACTGCGGAGCCTCCTGAGTTCCTCTGCGGTAATGTATCCCTTACTGAGCGCGTAGTCGGAATCCCCGAGCATATCCGTCTCGTTTTCTTTTTTCTGCTCTTGCTTCTTGGGCTGCTCATCCTCCATTGAAGGAGATTTCTCGGAGGGTTGCGTCTCTTCTGCTCCTTTCCGACCGAGGAATCGCACGACGAGCCTGATAGGATTCGTGGTCAACCATCGCCAAACCATCGCTGGAAGGGTTAAAGGGTCCGCATGCGGGCGCTTGCTCAAGATTTTTGCGTTCAGCCACCACAGCGCGGGAAGCGAAAGCATGAAACCCGCAAATGACCCCACGACGCCAGAGATCACAAATGGCATTGCGGGCTTGGGAGATCCTGCATAGCTAACTTTGCTCGCAGCTAGTTCTCTAGGTTGAGGATCGGGGTCGCGAGGAGGAACAGTGTTTTCCGCATGCGGAAGCACAAGTGGGGGAAGTGATCTCTCGGGTCCGCTTTGTTCGGGCTTCGGACTCACCAACTTTCGTTCGGATGTCGGAAGCTCAGGAACTTTGGGAGAGTCTACACGTCTCTCGTCAAGGGGCGAGTCTGGCTTGCTGGCCACATGTTTATCTGACTCGCTGGCGATGGGTTTACCCAGCTGCTGCTCAGGGACGGTTGGTGACGCTGACTGCAGTTGCGACTTCTGCTGTCCGACACCAACGGCAGCGAGCATCACGACGCCGGCGAGCATCCCGAAGATGCGTGCCTTGTTCACATCTCCTCCTTGAAGAGGAGCTTATAGATCAGCTTGGATCCCGCCGGGCTGATGAGAACTTTGAAGATTGTCCCGATTCCCGCGACCAAAGCCAGGAAACCGGTGACGTGATCGGAAAGCGCCTTCAGATAGTCCCCCAGAGACTGCTCCGGGCGCAGACGGTCAGGGTCCGCCAACCGCAGGTCGAGCCAACCGCTGAATCGCTTCAACTCCGCAACTTCATAATCGCGTATACGAGCGCGTTTTTCGCGCGCTTCAACCCGATTGCGGAGGCCATGAATCTGACTATTGATCGCTACAATTCGAGCATTCGGAATAGCGACCGTGGGGCTGCGAAAATCCTCAAACTGCGCCGCCAGTGCGCCAGCGCTGTCGCGAGCCTTTTCCAATGCTGTTATCTGGCGCTCATCCGCATCGTTCTCGCTCTTCTCTCTGCCTTCTTCGCTCAGCTCGAGCGCGAGGCATTCTTGGAGACTCTCTTTCTGCTCTTCAAGATATAGTTGTAGAGTCTGCGACTCCCATGGGTGAAATGGCGGGAAGTGTGGCTCCGCCTGGAGCTGATATATTCCTGGACCTGACATGGGACTTCTTTGCCTCCGCCCTTTGTGCTTACCGGAAGCATCGCCGGAGTGAGCAGGAGACGCAGAGACTTACCGGCCAGCGGTGAAGGTTCCTTGTCATCCCCCTCATTACGGCCCATGAGCCAATTGAAAATTGGAGACATCTCCTGGGTGGGTTGGCCGTGTAGATCCTGGTGGTGAAAAGTAGGAAGTTCTTGGACGTGTTGCGGTTTGTTGACGTCCTTCGGTATATCGAGAATAGGAATGGTGTTGATAGGATGCGGAGGAAGAAACACGAAAAACACCAACAGCGCACCCAATAGGCCGGGGATACTCAGGTTCGCAATCTCATTTCCATCAGGCAGTTCGGCCATAGATTCTTCTACGCGCTCCAAAGACCATAACTTACTCTTCGAGAATAGGGCTTGGGGAAAAAACGATACAGACACAGGCTCATATTGGTGCATGTGCTTGTTGACGACGCGGGGTGATGCGAAAAGTTTAAACCAACTTTCCGGTAATTTCGAAGGTACGCGCACTCAACGAGCAATGGTCCCTGAAGCTTGCGCAATTCGCGGCACGTTCGTCGAAAGAGCAGATGCTCGAGGCAGTCCACATTCCGTAATCTTTCCCAGGCTGTTGGCCCCATTGTGTTAGAGAAGCTACTCCTAATACGTCTAAAGAGCAGTTCCAAACCACTATGCTAATCATCTTGGCCGCTGCTGCGGCTGATGGCTGTTCAGGCCATTTGATTCTTCCCTCTGATCGGTGCTGCTTCCGGATCAAATAATGTCGATGTTATCCGTGGGCACAAACATCCAAGCAGCAAAATTGTATTCGGACTTGAAAGCGCTTTTACCATCAGGTTTGGTGGGACCTTGGTTAATCATCCATACGCCCTTGGAAGGATCAGAAAGCGGTTTTCCTTGAAAGTCGAAGTTCGCAGGTTGATCCTGGCCGCTCTTCTGTGACCAACTGCTGCCGTCCTTTGCGTCGCAGCGGACGAAATGAAAATCACCTTGCCAATGAATCTGAGGTTTAGGGACCGAGATGAAGACCGCGACGAGATGCCCTTTATCCAGATTGAAGGAAGACGCATTTTGAAGTGCTGCGGCAAGCGGCATCGTAGCGTCTCCGATAAGCTGGAGACCATCAGCCATAGCGGCTTTAAGCAAAAAGTCTTCCTCGATATGGCCAGAGGGGCCGCGCAAATTCGCGTCGTGCTTTCTTCCCGGATGAGCGAAGGAGTTCGTCGCGATGTTGCAGGCGTAGTTATAACAGTTGTTATTCGCTTGATAGCTTGACGAAGTGAAATAACCTCTGCAGTCTGTATCCGGATGGAAGCCGGTGACGTAGCTTCTCTCAGTGTCCGCCCATCGTGCCACCTTGGTTCCATTGGCAAGCAGGTCACTCAGCGGAGGTTTGATCCTGATCGTCCCGCCGACGCTTTGGAGCGAAAACTCGTCGTTCACGTTGAAGGTGTAGTGCAGCGGATCGTCGACCGGGTGAAAGCCGGAATACCTGAACGTAGAGGATTGCATATTCTTTTATTACCCCAAGATTATTTTGTGAAGCGGTAAAAATCATCGATTCAAAGCTGAATTTTTAGATGCGGCCCAGGAAGCAGGATAATGCTGTCCGCAATCCTTACGGGCCCCCTACTACATATTCTCGCCATGGCGTTCAACCGCTGGGAAGAAATAAAAGGCATATTTCAGGTGGCGATCCTGGAGGAAGAAGACTCCTGGCAGATGCTGCTCGCCGAAGCCTGCGGTGGCGACTCGGCGATGGCTGAGGAGGTCCTGCAGCTGTTGCTCGCGGACCGAAAAGCGGGCCATTTCCTAGAAGAGCCACTTTCGAGCACCAGCGACCTTGACATCTTCGGCTCCCCGGAAGAAGCATTCATGCCGCACGAGGTGTTGTGCGGACGCTTCGAAATCCTGTCCCTGCTCGGCGAAGGCGGTATGGGGCAAGTGTATGAGGCGCTGGACCTCGAGTTGAAGGAAAGCGTGGCTATAAAAACGATTCGCGGGGATATCGTCGGCATTCCTGGAACCCTGGAGCGCTTCAAGCGAGAGGTCTTCGCGACTCGCAAGGTGACCCATCCGAACGTCTGCCGAACGTTTGACATAGAACGCCACACTACAATGCGAGGCAATGTTCCGCACACGATCACATTTCTCACCATGGAGTTGCTACGTGGCCAGACTCTAGCGGAACGACTGCGCCTCAGCGAGTCGCTGGAGTTAGATGATGTGAGGGTGATGGCGAAGCAACTTGCCGATGCTCTGCAGGCGGCTCACCAAGCCGGCATCATTCATTGCGATCTCAAGCCAGCGAATGTATTTCTAACAATAGGTAACTTCGGACCGCGCGCCGTTGTGACCGACTTCGGAATCGCTAGGCTCATCCAACAGACGGACGATGGGGATCTTGTCGCAAGGCGAGCGCCGGAGCGAACACTGCAGTTCACGGCCACGGCCAGGGCGGGAACTCCGCGCTACATGGCACCTGAGCAACAGGGATGCGGCGCCTGCACCCCTGCCAGCGATCTTTATTCGCTCGGCCTTTTGCTGTTCGAGGCACTTACGGGGGAACTTCCGTCGCGGCATCAGGACCTGGCTTGTCAAATAGACTTGTGGCTCCAAGCGCGCTCTGGCTTGGCGGCGTGTAAGGCGGAAGCGAATGCACATTCAATGTGGAGGGCGCTGCTCACGGGATGCCTGCAGAAAGAGCCTGAGAAGCGTTTTAATGACGCCTCTCAGGTCTTACAGCTTCTAGAGGCGCGCGAAGAGCGCTACAGTCCCTCTACCGAATGGACTGGCTGGCGACGCGGGCGGTTTTGGATGCTGGTCGCTTCCATGATGGCACTGTTGGCCGTGGCCGCAACAGTAGGGCGGACTTGGACGCTCGGCACGGCCAACGTTGGCCGAAAACCGTCGGTAGCGGTGTTGGCGTTCGCGAACATCCCAGGCGATACTGCGTCGCAAAGCGTGAGCAATGTTGTTGTAGCGGACCTGACTAGTGAACTTGCACAAGTAAACGGCCTGCGGGTACCGTCGCAGAGCCTGATCTTGAATTCAGACACTGCGGCGCACTTTGCAGAAACAGGACGAAGGCTAAGGGTTGACACACTGCTTCAAGGTTCTTTGGAACGGGTAGCAGATGGATTCGTTGAGAAGGTAGAGTTGATCGACACGCAGACCGGTGCGCAGTTATGGAGCCGAAACTACCATCGCGCGCAAGCGGAACTCGGAACGCTGCAGCAGGACATCGCCGAGGAAGTGGCATTCCGGCTGCGGTCCCATGGGGGAGCGGGATCGACTGCAGCCGCAGTGCATGTAATGCCGCCGGCGGCGAAGGCTATGTACGACAGAGGCCAGGAGGCGCTCGCGGAACACACACGAGCAGGTTTCGAGAAGGCAATTGTGGCTTTCCAACAGACTATTGATGCCGACCCGCAATCGGCGGCTGCCTATGCCGCTCAGGCAGATGTCTATATCAAAATGGCGAGCAACTTTAACCGGCCGGAGGCACCGCTCACGTTGCTGGCAAACGCTGAGAAGGCCGCACGACGCGCCTTGCAGGTAAACAGCAACTCCGCGCCGGCATACTGCTCGCTTGCGCAGATTGAACTGCTACGTGATTACGAGTGGGATGCAGCAGAAGAGAACTTCAAGCGCGCTCTCGAGTTAGATCCCACTTACCTGCGCGGCCACATGTTGTACGCTACTCTGCTGCTTACAGCAGAGGGCCGCTTCGCCGAGGCACGGGCGCAGTTTGCCTATGCAAGCAGCAACTTCCCTAAAAAGCTGGATACCGCTCTGCTTGAAGTCACCGGCGCATACTACGCACGGCAGTTCCAAACGTCGTTAGAGCAAGGGCACCAGATTCGTGAACATGCGCCGACGCATGAAGCCACCGCAGAGATTATGGCGCTGGATTACATTGCAGAAGGCAGGCCGAAAGAGGCGATGGCGCTACTGTACAGCCTGCCTCCCGCAACAGGAGATGCCCAAGCTTCCAGAATTGCGTTACTTGGTCTGGTCTACGCCCAGCAAGGGCGCCGTGACAAAGCCCGCGGAGTGCTGCGGCAGATAGAGAGCTCCATCACGGCCGGTTCCGAACAGAATCTCCAAATTGCCTCCCTTGCTGCGGCTGTTGGAGACTCCTCCAAAGCGATGAAGTATTTGGAACGCGCATACACACGACGTCAGATGAGTCTCTTATTTGTCGAGGTAGACCCATTGATGGATCCCCTGCGGTCGAACGCACGCTTCCATAATTTTCTAACCAAGTTGCATCGGAATCAACCAGTTCGTCTCACAAACACGAGGTAACATACATGACACGCGAAGACATGTTAATCAAGATGCACCTTTCCGAGCAGGAATTTGTCAACTACATAGAGAAGCTTACAAAGTTCATGAGCTCGCTGACCGAGCCACAGCTTCAGTTCCACATGCGGCTAACCCAGCAGGGATCGAAGTCTGGGGTGAAGGCAGAGGATGCCGCGAAGGCCTTCGGACCCCAGGTTACCGCTGAAGAACTCACGACTCTCTTTGAGAGCATTCCTCCGTCAAATGGAGTGACCGCGTTTGTTAATATGCTCGTTGAACAATTTATTGCCGGTAACGAATGAGTGTAAAGGAGACGCGAAAGATCGCCCGTTTCGATTCGCCAGTCTTCGCAAGCTGTGGCGCCGTGATCATTTTGTTTTCTCCATGAAGGCAGCATACTGTGTCTTCAGTCTTTTCGCCGCCGGACGATCTGACCGAACGGCAGTTACTCTACAGAGGGCGCAATGACCGACCCAGATCAGGCCTGCTTACCGGCGACTCGGCATGGAGGCGATGAGTTGCCTTCGATGCGGACGAGAAAGGTAGCAGGGACCCAGCGCGTAGTGCGGAGCGAGACGACTCTACAGCGCGTACAGTATTTTGCTCGTCTGTATGGCGTGACGCGGCTGGCAGATATCACGCGCCTGGACCGGATTGGGCTGCCAACATACAGCGCGATCGTTCCGCGTTCGGAAGACAGCATCTCCGTCTACAACGGCAAAGGTCTAGACCCAGTAGACGCAAAGGTGGGCGCGTTGATGGAGGCGCTGGAACGCCAGGTCGCACTGAAAGTTCGATTGCCGATGGTGCAAGGCAGCTTCCGTGAGTTGAAACGAAGATTCGTGGTGCTAGATCCACGACGATCCAGAGAACGCGTCACGGAGAGCTATTCAGAAGATGCTACGTACTGCTGGATATGGGGAAAGGACCTTATCGGACAGTGCGACATCCTAGTACCGGCCACATGGGCGGGATACTTCTGGCACCATCTTTCGGCTGGTCCCCACTTCGAGCTCTATTCGTCGAACGGGCTGGCTTCCGGCAACATCTTGGAAGAGGCCATCTGTCAAGCGCTTTGCGAACTGGTGGAACGCGACGCGTGGACACTGGCAGACATTGGCGCTCACTATCTGCCGTGGGCGCGACACCGCCTTGCCGACCCGGACGATATTGAACACAAGAGCGATGATCTCGACCTGCTGCCTACATTGGAACTCGAAGACGATCCTGCGATGAAGTTGTATCACCAAGCGGGTTTGGATCCGGTGCTGCACGACATTACGTCCGACCTGGGGATTCCAACGGTCATCGCTACGGTCTGTGATGAGCTTCTTCCGGCTTTTCCGATGGTGCATTGTGGGTTGGGTACGCATCCAGACGCGAGGATAGCCGTCAGACGCGCTCTAACCGAAGCCGCGCAGTCGCGTTGCGTCGACATACAAGCGGTACGCGAAGACCTGCTCCCACCCGATGCGCCGGCCAGCCAGTTCAGTATGCACACTCGTCGTGTTTCGGGCGTAAACCGTACAGCGTGGGCCGTCCATCGTGGAACAAAAAAGCACCGGCTCTGTGATCTTCCGTCGGCGATCTATAACACAGTAGAGAAGGACATCGAGCACATTCTTATGCGTTTGCGCAACGGTGGGGTAAACCAGGCGATCGTAGTAGATCTGACCCCGCCTGGGGTTCCGTTCGCAGTAGTTCGGGTGATCGTCCCTGAGTTGGAGACGTGGTCGGTCAATCGTGGGCCTCTCGGCGAAAGAGCTCTCAGGTTCTGGCGCGCCCATGTATAAGACGGCTGTCTTTCTTGGGCCTAGTCTGGACGTCGCCATTGCGAAATCCATTCTGGATGCGCTCTTTCTTCCTCCGATAAAACGGGGCGACCTGCAACAACTCCCGGAGGGCATCTGCAATATCGGCATTATCGACGGGGAGTTCTTTCAAAGCCTGGCGGTTTCGCCGAAGGAAATCCTTACGCTCCTCGATCGCGGCAGCAAGGTTTTCGGCTCCTCGAGCATGGGTGCTCTCCGCGCCGCGGAGACCGAGCCGTACGGGATGGTTGGAATCGGAAAAATCTTCGAGCGATACCGCGACGGAGGCATCGATGCAGACGACGAAGTCGCTCTGACCTACGATCCAGTAAGCTATCGTCCTTTATCCGAAGCGCTGGTCAACATCCGTTTCGTACTAGAAGCCGCCGTCCTGGAGAACGTCATCACCCAGCCTGTAGCCATGCAAGTCATCCGGGAGCTGCAGGAGGTCAATTTTCCTTTTCGCTCCTACGCCATAGTTTGCGATATCTGCCCCCAACTCAGGAACTTTCTGAATAACCGCTGCTTGAACCAAAAACGCGACGATGCCATCCTCCTGCTCCAGACTCTCGCACACATGAATTGACTTGTGCTTAGGACCTGGGGGAAGGTCCTTTGGCGCTGCCATAGCTGAGCTCTTTGTACAACCATGCCCTTGCCATTCGCCACTCCCGCTTCACGGTGCTGACGGAGATACCCAGTACGTCGGCGGTTTCGTCTTCAGTCATGCCGGCGAAAAATCGCATCACAACGATCTTCGCTTGACGCTCATCGACATGTTCCAGTTCGCGGAGCGCATCGTCCACGGCTATGATCTCCGGCGTCCGACCCGGCGCAGGCACCAGTCCTTCTTGGAGCAATAATGTCTCCTCACCACAGCCGCGTTTCCGCGCCCGCTGGGCGCGGGCGTGCTCGACCAGGATGCGCCTCATCACTACAGAGGCGACTGCGAAGAAATGTGCCCGGTCCTGCCACTCCACCCTCGTGATGTCGATCAATCGCATGTAAGCCTCGTGGACCAGGGCGGTTGGTTGCAGTGGCTGCTGCGGCGATTCACGCTTCAGGTGGGCGCGCGCGATGCGGCGCAGTTCCAGATACACGAGCAGGATAAGACGATCCTGCGCATCTTTTCCTCTCGTCTTGATCTCCAGAAGGATCTGTGTGACTTCGCCGGGAGTTGTGTCCACAAGAACCTCTGATGACGAAATGAACTCGCTGGAGAACGCGCCCTATGTCTACTGGCCGCTCAAACGTTGAGTTGAAGGATCAGGAGATTCTAACATTCTGAAAAAATTGCAGCGATCGTGAGCTCTTTCGATCACGTTCTGCGCCTACACATACAAGACACCCTGCACAGTCAGCCAGCGCTGCTGATTGGCGATAGAGCCCTCTCTGCCGCTGGGTGATCAGTGGAGGATTTCATGAATACCCTCACTACGTTTCTGGCCACTATGCTCGGCATCAGTATCGCGGTGGAACGCGTCATCGAGATCCTGAAAGGCTGGCTGACAAACTTTTGGCTGTTCAAGACAAACCCTGATTCGGCTAAAGAAGCACAGCGGATCGCTTTCATTCATGTGCTTTCCGGCATTTGCGGTGCTCTGATTGCCGCTTGTGGAAAGTTGACGGTTCTTCCGAACGTCCCCGCGGACAGTTGGCTTTCTTGGATGATCGCCGGCCTGCTGGCCTCCGGTGGGTCTGCCTTCTGGAACCATGCCCTGGACCTCGTCAAAGCAACTAAAGTGACGAGTGAGCAAGGCGCCATCGCTGCTGTCAATGTAAATGAAAAGCAAAACCTGCTCGTCGAGGCCCATCCGGCTTCGTTCGCCCGGACCATGGATGCCGGTTCCTCTTCTTCTGTTTGGCAGCAGGAAGCGATTGCTTCCTCACTCTGCGTGGTGAAGGTGGATCCGGATACCGGCAGCTACAAAGCGCCTGCGAAACAGTCGTTTGCGCTCAAGCTGCAGGTCACCTCAGGCTCATTCAACTTCGTGCCTTCCCAATGCACGGCGCAGGACGCCTCCGGCAAGGACGTTCCGCTGAGCGGTGTGACGGCGAACCGGTTGGTGTTCCCTGCCAGTCCCGCCGACTCCTACAAGCTTCTCATCGCGTATGAGTTTAGCCCGGGCTCCGAAGCAGAGCTTTCAGAGGACTGCGTTCGCGCAGTCGTACTCGACTACGTTGATGGCACCGTTGCAGTGCCCAGGATCTACACCATCCAGATTTCCTGAGAGGAGGAAACCATGAAGCGTTTCATACTGCATGCACTCGCTCTATCGTTTGTGATGTTCGCTTGGGCCGTATCGCGAGCCCAGGCCCAGTCACCGTCCTGTATCAGCTCGCTCCAGCAGGCCATCGCGCGCTACCAGAAAGCCCAACTGGACCTTGCCGCGGAGAAGGCCAAAGCCGCAGCGAACCAACCGGCCGATGTGGCTCACGCCCAAGAAGAGGCGGATGCCAGTTCGGGCGAACTTCACCAAGATCTGACCTTCGAAAAATCCTCTCCGTGCATGATCGCGGCTATCCTCTCGAACTCTGAGTATCAACAGAACCTCGTTTCCAGAGTGAAAGCCGCGTACCAGCAAAATGGCTCCAGCAATGGTAGCAGCGGCACCACCAACGTTGTTTCCAAGGGCCTCGCCGCGCGTGTGCTGTCGTTGGCGTCGGAGTATGGCGCTTTGTCTGAAAGCGTTTCAGGGCAGACCGTTACGCTTAGCGGCACCCTTGCCGGAATTCCTCTTGCGCTCGAGCGCGCCAAGATTCTTCAGCCTTGTGTGCAAGCTTTCTCCGGAGCGAAGTGCATTTCCTTCAAAACTACGGACGGGCTTGATCGTGTGTCGTACAGTGTTGCTTTCGCCGCCAGCCAATCGTCTTCCCAGGTGACTGGCACGGCATCTGGTAGTACTTCGTCAACGCAGCCCACCGCGTTCAACGCCAGCTACCAGACACTTCAGCAAGCGAACGTAAAAGTCGTCTTGATCAAGGGCGTAGCGGCTACACCGGATGACATCTCTAAAGCGATCACGGCACTGGACGGGAGCAGCAACATCCTTTCCGTCGGGGACAACAAAGCAGCGCTACTTGCCCTGATCGACAGCTACAAAGACAACGCGGCTATATGGGCGCGAGAAGAATTCACACGGCTGACAGGCATCAGCCAGAGCGACGTGTCCGCCGAGTTGGCGTCCTGGAGCCAGTCCTTGCCCAGCGCGCTTTGTAAGGCCAAGAATCCATGCACGCTCCAAAAAGATGCGGAAAACTACATCGAGCATTACGTCGCTTATCTGACAAACCAGCACGACTTCGTTGAGAGTCAACGCAAGAAACCGATCGTAACCGCAGAGTATGACGCGAACTTTCCAGCCGCTCAAACTTCCAACTCAACCGCTCGCCTGATCGCCGGCTACACATTCCCCAAGACTAAGCTGACGCTTACGGCTAACGCAGCCGGATCCTTCTACAACGGCAATCCTTCCGCGACAGTCCCCGGCGCACGGGTCCTGCGTGACTTCCAGGCTGCCGGTGAGCTCGCCTATACGTTCGGTTCCACGAAGACCTCGTTTCTTGGTCAGAGTACGGCGTCCGCAGCGTACTACTACCAGGACCAGACCAGCCCTTCCATCCTGAACATCACTCCCGGCGAGCCTGTCTCCGGCATCACTTTCACCAGCCTGCCTTCAACTGCAACCCAGGTCTTCGCGAAACGCGGTGTGATCAATCTGGCGCAGATGAAGTTCAACTTCATACCCGGCAAAGGGTCCATTGATGTGCCGGTCTCGGTCACATGGTCAAACCGGACGGAGCTTGTAACTCAGCCGGTATGGCGCACGCAGGTCGGGATCAGCTACGACTTTGACTCCTTGTTTTCCGGGCTCGGAAAGTAATAGGACATCCCCGCCGTCGGACTACTGAGCCTGTTGGTGTCGATACAGTTGACGCGCCACGTACCCTTGAAAGCCCCCAGGCACTCTTCGTGCACCGGCGATGTGCGGTGGATTGAATCTCCATTCGCTCACCCTGTTTGCTGCCGCACTTGCAAACAACCAATATTTTTTACCCAAAGGAGAAAGCTATGAGCTCACGAACTGTATTCCACGACAGCATAATTCCTCTGCCCGCAGAACCAGGGCCCACGCCCGGGGGACTAATGGTCAATGCAACGAGGCCAGAGCAACCCGACCAAACGATGAACGTCCACTTTTCCCTGAAGATCGCAGATGATGTTCAGTCAAGCCTGGAAGAGAGAGTTGCCCAGGGTGAGGTTGTGCCGGCTGACGAAATCGCGAAGCTCTATACCGCGTCATCGTCCGAGCGGGACGGACTTGTGGATTGGCTGAATGAGAACGGCTATCAAAATGTCCGAATCTCCCGGGACGGTGTTTACGCGCAGGCCAAGGCAAGCGTGGTCGCTAAAACTCTCGAAGTGAACATGCTTGGAGTGACCAAGAATGGTGTGACATTTACCTCCGCTCAGAACGCCCCCAGCCTTCCTGACGAAGTTGCGAATGGGGTTCGTTCCATCAACGGGCTCCAGCCATTCCGCCAGGCCAACAAGCACTTCATTCGCGTACCTGCGAGTCTAGACCTATCGCACACTGCAGTCGATGGACCCGTAGCAGCCATCGATAACAGGCCACCGTACACAGTTGCAGAGATTCGCAAGGCATACAACGCCGAAAGCCTTGGCGTGGACGGCAATGGTCAAACAATTGCCATCCTGATCGACACAATTCCTGCGGCCTCCGACCTCACTAAGTTCTGGGCGCAAAATGGTTTGCCCACAACGATAGCTCAGGTCGATGAGATCAATGTGGGGGGGGGCGTGCTACCAGCGCCCACCGGCGAAGAAACTCTAGATGCATCATGGACGAGCGGTATCGCTCCCAAAGCGAATATCCGAATCTATGCCAGCGGAGCGCTGACCTTTGTGGCGCTCGATGCGGCGCTGGATAAAATCATCGAGGATCTGATGACTCAGCCGGCGATGAGGCAGCTCTCAATCAGTCTGGGACTCGGCGAGACGTTTATGTCTCCTGGCGAAGTCCAAACCGAGCACATCAAGTTTCTCCACCTCGCCGCAGCGGGCGTAAACATTTTTGTATCAAGTGGCGACGCTGGCTCCAATCCCGATAACACGGGACACAGTCCAACTGGTCCTCTGCAGGCTGAGTATGAAGCTTCTGATCCTGCCGTCATTGGCGTCGGCGGCACCACTTTGCGCCTCAGCGCAACAGGGGCGGTGAACTCGGAAACCGGCTGGACCGCAAGTGGAGGTGGCGTCAGCCGTTTCTTTCCGCGCCCCTCTTGGCAAATTGGTGAAGGGATGCCCGGAGGCACTCACCGGCTTGTTCCCGATGTAAGCGCTGCCGCCGATCCGAACACCGGAGCGTCATTGGTTTTCGGCGGCCAATCTATTGGGATTGGTGGTACCAGCTGGAGCGCGCCGGTCTGGGCCGGGTTCTGCGCCTTAATGAATGAAGCACGCAAGAATGCGGGAAAGCCTGCCTTGGGATTTCTGAATCCATCCTTGTATAAATTGAGCGGAACTCCAGCTTTTCGCGACATCACGTCTGGTAACAATGGTGCGTTTCATTGTGGACCAGGTTACGACCAGGTCACCGGACTTGGCTCACCGAATGTGGCTGAGCTTATAGCCAGGCTTTAGTAAGTAGATTTGCTGGACTGGGAAGCCTCACTCCTGCTGCCCGCTGAGTGAACCTTCCTCGTTTGCAACGAGCTCGAGTAAAGGGTTGGGGCGTACCTCAACGGAATCCTCACTCATTGCAACGAGCGATAAATCGCCGATGCACTCACGGAAAACAAATTGCGTCCGAGCTCGGGGAGGGGGAGTGTTCATAATCCCCGTCCGCGAGAGCCTCGATTACAGTGCCAATGCGTACATTCCTCACGCTGATTCCCGAAGGACAGGGAGAATGAGGGATAAATAATCATAGAATTACGATGATTCAGATACTCGTGAATATTGAGATTCACCGATTTTACGCAATGAGCTCGGTTCGGGGCACTTCGTGATCCTCAGCGGGCTCGTATGTTGACAAATATCAAGCTATCCATCGACCTTAGTGTCCACTATCGAAGGAAGTGTTTAGACCATGAGTGCCACGAAGTATTCGAGCCCTACAGGTTCCAATGCCTCTACGTCTCAGGTTCTGACGATTGAAGAGGGCAAGGAACTAGTTCGCCTTTGCCGCACGGGGAGACTTTATGAAGTGGATGCTTGGATAGCGGCAGGAAAATCTCTTTGCGTTCCTTCAGAATTTAAGAAGACTCCCCTCCAAGTGGCGGTGGACATTGGGTTCCACAGCCTCATTCGATTACTTGCGCGCCACGAAAGAGACGTAGCGAATCTAAACCGATCGTTGTCGGATGCTGTTGCAATCAGGAGCCTCGACGCTGTGGCTCTCTTACTGGAACACGGCGCTGATTTGAAGAGCATTCCTCTTGCTGATGTCTTATTGAGCTGGGACCCAAAGCTTATCCAACTGTTCCTAGATGGCGAGGCCGAGGTCATCGAGGGGCTGCCGTTCACGGTAGCTTTCTGCGCAAAAATCCGAACAGCTTTGCGTCCCTTTATGAACTTCAAACAGTCTCATTCTAAGCTTGGGACCGGGCTTCAAGATCAGTTAGAGCGTGCCCTTCGCCATTTCTCTCGTGAGGGCGATTTAAAGTGGGTGAGCTTGCTCCTTTGGGCCGGGGCCGACCCTCGATCGATCGGCCCGAGCGGCATGGATGAGCATGATCCAGAAAGCTATGTCTCAGCCCTAGAGCAGGCGGCTGCATCTAGTCATGTTGAGATCTTGAAGAAGTTCAAGCTAGATCGAGACCGAGATGACTTGTCTCGTCTCCTATGTGAGGCGTCCTTTGGGCAATCGAGCAGCGTTCTTGTCTATTTGCTAGAGCTCGGAGCGCGACCAAATGATCGGGCAAATGGCGGTTCGACTCCTCTGAGTCGCTGTTTGCACTTCGTGCATTTCGAGGGAATAGGTATCCACATATTTCCAGGAAAGCGCACAGTCTATTCCGTCTCCACATCCCTGGAGAAAATCCGTATTCTCGCCGAGCATGGAGCGTTCTGGAATCCCGACGATGTCTATGAAATGAACTCGTTGCGTAGGACTCTGCTCGAATGTGAGCCTGAAGTCTCGATTGCACTTTTCAAAATCTTTGTTTCGAACGCTGTGTGTTCTCAGAATACCTGGAAGAGTCTTTTCTCAAGTGTGCGTTTTAGGCAGCATCTAGAGAAGGAGTCCTGGTGGCTGACTCGATTGAAGCTGAGGGGCCTTGCTGCAGGGCCTCCTACTAAGGGCCAAGGAGGCACAGCGTCCTCGCCACGGATATCCCGCCGACTTTTGGCTCATTACGATCGGGAGCAGCTCTATCGTCAGGTTTGGGAACAGCCGATGCAAAAGTTGGCCAAGGAATATGGTGTCTCTGATGTGGCGCTGTCTAAGACCTGTCGGAAGCTCCGAGTACCGGTGCCTGGTCGAGGATTTTGGGCGAAGAAACAGGCCGGAGTTCCGCTTCCCAAAAGACCTCAGCTCCCGATTCTTGGCTGAAATGGCATGTGCAAGTTTTGAAGGTTGCCACTCTTTGCAATCTTCGATCAAACTAACCTTTGAACCAGAAAGTAGAACCTGCCATGAAGCGTGAAGAGACTTTTGAAACGCTATTCACGAACCACAATCCAACTCTCCTCGGTTTCAGACGACATGCAGAGACGGACTTCGGTTACGTGAATTCGCATGCCGACCTTCCCGTGAAGGTTGCAAGGCGATCATTGAGGACTCGTACAAGAACTAGATCACGAACCATTGGCATTGAACTCGTCTCTCTCACTCGGAGAGCATTTCCATCCATAGTTTCATCGTCAGATCCTCGCGGTCGGGCCTTCCAAGTTGCCAACGCAGCTCCGCTTCATAGCGTTCCTGGAGCGTCGGCAGGCTGAACGGCACCGTGCGGCTGAGATACCGAACATCATCACGATCTTTCTGACTGTTCCGTTCGAGTTTCGATAGGGCGATATCGTACGGATCGAGAGCCATCAGTCTGAGGTGTCGATATGCTCCAGGAAACATCTCTGTGAGCCGGTCTTCATAATTCTCCGGGATTGCGGCCACGCCTACGCGATCAAGGTAAATCCGGTGCTTTCGGTGAAGAGGGCCTCCTTGCATTGCAATCTGCATCAGCGCCTCAGACGCCTCTCTTGGTGCAAGTTCGATGACGTCCACATCCGCCGTAGGACGGGCGAGTCCATATAGCTGCGTGACGACAAACCCTCCGATGCAGTCCAGGCGAGCAGTCGCTTGCAAGGCATCATCAAGATCGCGGAGGAACGAGTGCCAAGGTTCGGGAGGTCTTAACTCAGAAGACATGCTGGAGGTCCTCGGCTTTCAGGTCAGTGAGCAAATTCCAGTGAGCTGCCGATGGAGTTCGGTGGGTGCGCAGCCATTTGCGTTCGGCCTGTGACATGGAACTTTTGGCGAGTGTGTCTTCGTTGGCTAGGCGAGAGCGTTCCAGCGCCGTCACACGAGAGTGCAGCTTCTCTGCTACCTGCGTGTCTCCGCGCTTTTGTGCAACGTCGCTTGCTAGCAGAGCGACGTATGCAAGCCGGTTCTGTCTATCCCGAGCTTTGCTCTCGGATGTAAGCCAGTTCCAGTTCATCTCTGGGAAGTGAAAGGGGAGCCAGGGCAAGGCTTCTGTCACCCGAGCATCAAGATCTTCGCTGTCGAGTGCAAGGAGAAGCAATTCGGCTGGATTGAGCAGTTGCTGACTCTCCATATAGGCAAACCCCGGATATCCCAGCTCTCCCAGAGCTCGCTTGAAGAACTCTTCTCCTGCCTTCGCGGCAGGACGATCTTCTATGAGGCGTGCCGTTGCAGGTAAAGGGAACACCTGAAGAGCTGCCGACGTGAGATCGTCTGAGACCGGCCTATTGCCGCGTTCAACCATGGAAAGGTAGGCCTGTGTGACGCCAAGGCGATGGGCGGCTTTGGCCTGAGTCCAGTTCGAAGCAGTACGAGCCGATTTGAGGTCGTTACCAGTCACAGCTGTATTATAACAATACTTGTTATATAGGTGAGCGTCACGAACAGGCTTACAGGTAGGGTCAAAAAAAAGTGCAAATTTGCACATTTTCTTACACAGTACACAGTTTTATGAAAATAAGTACATACGTATCATTGACTTACGAATTTACCGAAAGGACTCAAAATCCGCCGAGGGCAACCTCGTGGGGGTTCGCCCCCCCCTCCCGGCACCAAGAGAATAAAAGACTTATGAGCGAAATGGCCTCTCAGTGCGAGAGGCCATTTTTCTGGTGGCTGTTTTGATGGCTGTTCGTTTTAACGAGTTCGGCTTTTTGGGTGGGCATCTCGACCCAAAGCAGCATCGTTGAAATCCTCACGATCTGAACGGCGGTTCAGGCAGGCGTTTGGCGGTAGACATGGCTTACGTCCTCCAGCTAAAGATCGGTGAGCAGATTCCAGTGCGCTGCGGCCCTGGGAACAGTGTCAACGGAGTCAATGCTGCTCGGCCTTGGAAAGCTATTCCTTACAAAGCGTGCCCTCGTTCGCCAAACGAGAACATCCAAAACGGCAACACAGGCGGCGAGCACGCCAAAGCTACGAATGTCAGCGGTAGACTCAGCAGCTCGACGACCAAGCTCGGCGACGAATGCGAGCCGGTTCTGCCGATCTCTGAGCTTCGCCTCCTTCGTCAGCCAAGCCCAGTTCAACTAGGGGAACCCTTAGAACGGCACTGTCGCTTTCCAAATGGACTCAGGTGGAGGCAGCGCAACGCTTACCGAGTTTGGCCACTAGAATGGCTTCTCGTTTCTAACGGAAGAACGGCTAATCTCTGTTCGTGGCTGTTTTGGTGGCCGTTGGATTCTGCTAGAGACTATTCTGCCGACGCGAAGTGCGCGACGATTCCTCGCTTCATGCTCCCCGCAGAGGACTCCTGCTATCGCTATATTGTTTACATGCCCGCAAATCAAATTGTGCTCGTGACCGTTGAATCGTGGGAGGGATCCCGACAAGCAAAACGAAGGCAGTGGTCGCGCTGAAATGGGATAATTGGGACGATTTCGGTTTTAAAACCAGCTTTCACGCACAGCTCCAAATACCTGGCAAGAAGCTCCTCGACCTCGGTATTGTGAAGATTCTTCGGCTGGAACAGGAAGGCGGACGAACTTCCTTGAAGGAGAGGCAAAATGCCCTCCAGGAAGATTATTGTTCGCTAGGCCAGAGCTTGGCTTACTACGAGATGTTGCGCAAGTTGGGTTCTTGGTATCGCCCGTATCTCGAAGCCATGCGCGATGTGGTCTTCTCTCCGATTATTCTCAACACATTCCGTAGCCAAACTGGCTTCTCGAATTCGCTTCTTCGCTCCAGCGGAGCAGAGATAGCGCTCGATGACGGGCCCAAATTATTTCAGGATGGGCACGAGGTAGCCCCATCAGGGCGCTGAGACGAATTGGATTTCACCTTCATAACAAGTGTCGGCGGAAACGCATTCAGCTTCCAGGTAACTCTCCGCGCGGGTGAGTTGCAAGAGCGCTGTGCTGTTCTCATCGGCTACAACGCAACTGGCAAAACAAAATTGCTCGCCAATATTGGCATGATCGCTTCGCGAAAAGGCGACGATCCAGACAGTGGTCGTATTCGAAAGTTATACGGACAATTCACAGGTCCCCCCCAACTCTTTCCGGAGTTCTTGCAATTTCCTACTCGGCGTTCGACACGTTCGAGATCCCACTCTCTGAAGCTAGCAGTTCGTCGGAGACACGCACACGGGAAGATGCAGAGGGACAGCGTGGTTACGTTTACTGCGGCCTCAGAAAAGACAGCGAAGACTCATTTGGCCTCAAAGGTTCTGAAGAGCTTGTGATCGAGTTTCTTTCGGCGTTGGAAAGATGCAAGACCAGAGATCTGAAAGACCGATTTCTTCGTTGCATGACGGTACTGGCAGAAGAGCCTTAGTTGCAGGGGTATACCACTCTTTCGAGTCTGATGGAGCGGAGCCCGGATCGGTGTAAATCCTTTTACTCTGCCCTTAGTACCGGTCACAAGCTTGTTCTCAGAGTAGCTGCTCAGCTCGTAGGTTATCTGCAGCCCAGTTCCCTCGTCCTTTTCGATGAACCAGAGACGCATCTACACCCCTCCTTAGCTGCGGCACTGATGAAATGTCTGCGGTTGCTTCTTCAGGAAACTTCGTCATTCGCCGTCATTGCGACTCACTCGCCCGTTGTGATCCAAGAAACTCCGAGCAGAAATGTCTACCTGGTTCGGAGAAATGGAAAGTCAACCACCATCGAATCCACCTCCATTGAAACGTACGGAGAAAATATTGGCATCATCACTTCGGAAGTGTTTGATCCTAATGCGTCTGAAAGTGACTATCGCCACACGCTCCAACGACTTTCCACTCATTCCATGGATGAAATCGACGAACTCTTCGCAAAACCACTGGGGGTGCAGGCGCGTAGCTATATTCGATCACTGCAGAGGCCGGCGAAGTGAGAATGCTTCTTAGGCCCGCCGAAATTGATGATCGTCAGAACTTCATCCAAGCTTTAGACGTGGGCGACACAGATGTCATCCTCGGGACTTACAGGCGCCGCATTCTTCTTTCGTATACCCGTTATATGAGTTGTGCTCCATCGTTTTCTGCCTACAACGGAGTTGCTCTGTCGCCATTAGCGAAGAAGAAAATGCTAAATATCTATGAGCGAACAAATGGAGGTAGCCTCGCGCATATCAGGGAGGTACTGAAGCGCAACTGTCGAAAATGTCCTTTCTGCAACATCTCTACCGCATGTGAGCTCGATCACTACCTCGCAAAGGACGACTTTCCTTGCCTCGCTATCTTTTGTTGGAATCTAATTCCATTATGCGCAGAATGCAACAAATTGAAGCTTGGTGGAACTAATGGCTCATTCGTACATGCGTATTATGATCAGTTTCCTGCTACACCGTTTCTCATCGCAGATATAGATTTTGAGCCGGGTCTCGTCGTGACGACTTTCAGATTGGAAACTCATGGCATCGCACAGCTACTTGCCAATCGGCTAACCAATCACTTTCAAGTCCTCGATTTGGCAAGCCGGTATTCGCTTGAGGCCCAGGAGCGCCTCTCGGCGTTCAGGCTTTCGCTACCTGACACGTACGAGAGTGGCGGAATACAGGCTGTTCGGGAAGATCTCGGTAAGAAGAGGACAGAAGCTCTACTCTATGGCCCCAACCATTGGGAATGCGCCCTGCTGACGGCGTTGATAGCCTCCACGCAGTATTGTGACGGAGGTTTTTCAGGCATTTAACTGATCGCATAACGCTTCACCAATCGAGTAGTGAAGGACTGCTCATCACTTTGTGTTTATTGAGGAGATGCGATCAATGACGGAAAGACGATGTTCTGGGGACAGGTGACTGTAACGCGCGGACATTGTGATCGTTTTGTGGCCTGCCAATTCCTGAATCTCTTTGATCGATGCACCCGCCATCGCAAGCCACGAGCAAAATGTATGCCTGTTGCAGTGCCAAACGTAGCCCTCTATCTCTGCGTCCTGCAGGCATGGGACGAACCAAGAGCGCGCTTCGAAGCGAGGGCCTTGCCGAACGAAGACCGGAGAGATCAGCTGGCACACGTTCCGCCACACGTACCGTTCGTGGCTGGACGAGACCGGAGCTCCGATGAAGGTGCAGCAGGAACTGATGCGGCATGCCTCCATCCAGACGACGATGAACATCTATGGACAGGCGATGTCTTCATCGAAAAGAGAAGCGAATGGGAAGGTAGTCGAGATGGTGCTCAAGCCTGTTTTGGCGAGCGCCTAAATCGGCGATTTTCTTATTGGGAGATATTGGGAGTTTGTTTGAAAAGTCCGATCCTTGTAAGTGATTGAAAGGATTGGTTGCGGGGGTAGGATTTGAACCTACGACCTTTGGGTTATGAGTGAGAGTATAAACGTAGTTTCAACGAGTTGCAAGGCCCGATCGGGAGCCTTAAGTAGCTGTAAGTCGTTGAAAAGACATAGAGCGATTTTTTGGTCCGGGTCGAAACCGGGTTGAAAACCCAACGACCTTTGGTTCCCAACCCGGTGAGAGTCACTTTCGCGATACTTTGACGATACCTGAACGGGACTCTATACTGCATGTAGAGGTGACCTAAAATGTTGGCGACTTCTACACTCGCGAGTGCCGATCCCGCTCTCTTCAATCCACAGTCAGGACGCCTTGATGCGTCGCGCATCGCGAGTGAAATTCAACTGCCCGTCTCGACAATCGCCGAGGCCATCGGCAAGAAGGCCCCAAGCGTTCGCAAGCATCCCGACGCAAGCAGCCTGCAGCCAGAGCTTCGCCGCGTTTACCGCATCTGGGTGGCAATCGTGGAACTCTATGCCGGGAACAAGAAAAGCGCACGGATATTTCTGAACGCGCCAAACAAGCATCTCGAAAATCAGGCCCCCGTCGAGTTCATCGAAGGCGGCGACCTCAAACCCCTGGAGGCTCTCGTCGAGGCCATGACGACGAGGCAGCCAGCCTAGCGAGGGCGACCGTGCAATCTCCCGATCGACTTTTGCGAGCTTTAGAGAACGCCCCAGTTCAGGCGTTTTCGGGATTTGTTTATCGGATCATCGCCGAACGGCATCGGGATTCTCCTCTATCTGCCATTGGCTCTGTCCGATCCGGTGGTCGCTACAACGCCCCAAATAGCTTTCCCGTTCTCTACTGCGCCGATAGCCAAATGACCGCGATGCTGGAAGTGGATGCTCTTTTCACAACCGCAGATGGACAGTTGAAAGGGGCGCCTCGAGATCCTGATTTGGTTCTCTCGCTGCGTTGTAATTTGGCTCGTGTCCTCGACTTGACCGACGAGTCCTTTTACCGCGAGCTGGGAACGACTCGTCACGAACTCGTCAGCCTGTCGCCGTCGCGATTCATCTTGAACGCAAATGGGAAGGAGACGCCGACACAAACCCTGGGGGCAGCATGCTCTTTTAGCGGCCGCATCTCGGCGTTGAAGGGTTCCCAGTGCAGCGCACAGCAGCGGCTACTGCAGAAGTTACCGATTGGATGGCTCTTTTGATAGCTGGACGCGGCACGCCATATCAGAATCGAGCCCAAGGCAGGGTTCTGGATGGCTCGAACCTCTCTATTGAGAATCGCCATCGTCAGCTCCAGGGCTCAGAAGTTTTTTGTATTCCGGGTGCCAGCCCACATTCTCGACCTCAGCGAGGGCATGGAAGCTGCCAGGCGTAAAGAAGGGTGGAGGCTCGAGGCCCTGAAGTTTCTGTTGATGAATACCACAATCGGCAAGCAGCAGCTTGCCACGGTCCACGCCTGTCAGGTTCTTGTGAGTGATGTCGTGAACCGTTCGCTTGTTCTTCCAGAAAGACACGAGGGCCTCTTCATATTCGTCGAAGCTCTTGTCATGTACGATCCCTTGCTTGCTCCATGCTGATCGCTCCGCAGAAGCTCTCAAAAACTGATTGATTGCCTCGATCACATCCTCTTCGGAGCCTTCGATGAATTGAAGTTGGCGCACGTAGGTGCGTAACTGCTCCGCGGCAATCGTGTCCTCGGTCAGGTCAAGCGTTCCTGCGATTGCTGTCACCACCATCGCCATGCGAAGAAGTTGCTCTTGAAAAAGCGGCACACCGAGTGTTCGCTTCAGCGCAGACTCTAGCGAAGGATGCGGATACGTGATGGCCTCTTTCTTCTGACGTCGCCGCATATACGGGTGCATCATCTTGCCCACAATCGGGCCAGGCCGGATGATGGCCACCTGGACCACCACGTCATAGAACTTCTCCGGGTGGTTCCGGGGCAGCGAAGCCATCTGCGCACGACTCTCGACTTGAAACATTCCAACGGTATCCGCACGTTGCAACGTGCGATACACCTCGCCGTCCTCCGGCAACTGAGCGAGATCGACCTTTTCGCCATAATGCTTCGGAATCAGTTCGAGGCAATCCTTGAGAACTGCCATCATGCCTAAACCGAGCAAATCGACCTTGATGATGTGGAGATCGGCGCAGTCCTCTTTATCCCATTGCACGACGGTTCGGCCCGGCATCGAGGCGCGCTCCAACGGCACAATCGAGTTGAGCTGCCCTTGACAGATCACCATGCCGCCAGAGTGCTGTCCGAGATGTCGCGGTAAATCCTGAATCCTCATACAGAGTTCGAGATACTTCGCGATGCGTGGATGCTGTACATCGAAGCCCGCGTTTTGAAACGAGTGAGCCATCGTGTCGGTTGGACCACGCCACTCAAAGTGACTGACCAAGCTCGTCAGTCGAGCCAGCGATTCTTGATCGAATCCCAGGACTTTGCCGACCTCACGCGCTGCGGACTTGCCCCGATACGTGATGACATTCGCTGTCATGGCCGCGCCTAGCTCTCCATAGCGCTGATACACATACTGGATTGCCTGCTCACGTTTGTCCTCAGAGGGCAGATCGAGGTCAATGTCCGGCCATTCTCCGCGGCTTTCGCTCAGGAATCGCTCGAAGAGCAGTTCCATGCCCACCGGATCAATCGCGGTGATTTCGAGCGCGTAGCATACGGCCGAGTTTGCCGCGCTCCCTCGCCCTTGGATAAGAATGTCGTGGCGTTTGCAGAATTCCACGATGTCCCAAACGATGAGGAAGTATCCCGCAAACCCCAGCTTTGCGATCAGCTCCAACTCATGCGCCACTTGCTTCCGCGCACGGTCCAACAACCCCGCGTCGCGCTTTGGCCCATAACGGCGAACAACACCTTCGTCCACACGCTCCCGCAGAAAGCTGTCCATCGTTTCACCGTCTGGCACGGGGTATCGCGGAAACTCGTAGCCCAAAGCACTCAACTCAAACTGCAAGCGCGATGACAGTTCCACCGAGTTCTCCGTTGCTCTGCGAACATCCCGAAAGAGCGTCGTCATTTCTTTCGCCGAGCGCAAATGGCGCTGGTTGTTCACCGAAAGCAACCGCCCTGCTTTTTCCAACTCCGTGTGATTGCGAACGCAGGTGAAAAGGTCGAGGATTTCCCGGTCATACGCTGTGGCGTATCGAACGCCGTTCGTCGCAAGCAACGGAAGCCGAAGTGAAGCAGCAACTCGTATCGCTGCCTGATTTCTCCACTCTTGCTCCCGCTCACCATGCCGTTGCAGTTCAACGTAGACATTCTTGGGGCCGTAGATGCGGATCAAGGTTTCGACCACTTCGCGGCCAGCTTCCTCGCCATCGCGCATGAGCGCCGCCGCCAAAGGCCCTTCGTCGCCCCCCGTCAGGCAAACGAGTCCCTTGGCATACTGCTGGAGGTCGATGAGATTTGCAGCGCCTTCCTGCTTTGTCTTTTCACGCATTTTGAAGCGCGTGATGAGCTGGCAGAGATTTTGATAGCCTTCGCGCGACTCACACAGAAGGGAGACACGAGCGGGTTCCGGGAGATGCTGGTACGGCAGCCATGCGGGAGGCGTGAGCCTTGAACCCAGGCTCGACACGGCCACTTCCGCACCGACATGCGCCCGGATGTCATTCCGCTTCGCGCTGGTATGGCAACGCGCCGACCCATAGAAGCCATTGCGATCGAGCAGCGCAAGCGCGGGCATCTGCAATGCAACGGCGCGTTCTATCAATGCCTCCGGTTGGGAGCCTCCCTCCAGGAACGAAAAGGCGCTAGCGGCGTGAAGCTCGATATAGCGCTCAGTCATAGAGGGCCGCCATCTGCCAGCGATTTTGCAAAACATCGCGCACCATGCAGCAACAAAGCATCGCTCCGTCCTGCGCCCGAGCGACAAGATCCCACTGCTCGGCTGCCCACAGCGTGGGGTTCCACCAGTCGCCGCTTAACGTCCATGGGCCATAAGCGTGTTCGACGTTGTAGCGCTTCTCGCGAAAGTAGAAGGAAGTCGGCTTTGCGTGTTGCAAGGTCACCGAGGCCGTTTCCTGTGGTCGAAGCTGCCGTATCGACGCGCGGGAGTGCGGGCTGGTCGGCACGACCGACTCACCGGTAGGCACCGTGAATGGCTCTACGCGAAACGCTTCCGCCGCGTGCGTGTCCTGCAAAACAGCGCGACCCACGCAGTCCTCCCCAACAACCGCACGGATGCGCGCCAGTGTTACGTCGAGTCGAGATGCTTCAGGAAGCTGCGGCGAGAATAGGCCGAGCTGCATCTTGGTGGTGCTGCCTGGTTCCGCGTGAAGCATGACGCCGACAATCGCAGCCGAAGGCGGATGAGCTTCGAGGTCAAGGTGAAGTAACTTGATCCAGAGTTGTTTGTCTGTTGTTGGAAGAGCAGGCCGAACGGTGCGTATATGTATTCCGCCGCCATCGAGCGTGAGCGTCACCGTGACAGAGGCCAGCGACAGGATGCGGGCCTTCGCGCGAAGTATGAGCTGTTCGAGCATGACAGCAAGCCCAAACAACAGCGACTCCAATATCTCTACTGGGGAGTCGAGTTCCGCACGTTCTTCGAGCTTGAAGACCGGCTCGACTGGTTGAAAGAGGTGTGGCAGTCCACCTTGCGCCAGTTGCCGGAGACGGCGACTCTCCTGGCCCATCCGGGCCACAAGTTCTTTTTCTGGCAGGGCGGCCAACATGCCGAGCGTGTGAATGCCCCAAAGCCCGAACGTCTCCGTCTGCTTTTCCGTCAGGTCGAGCACCGATAACGGCAGAACGGCGAGTGTTGCAGCCTCACGCCCCGTTGCGATGACATGCAACGGAGTGTTCCGCGACAGCCCCTTGGCAAGACTCACTGCTGCGTGAAGGTTCGTGCTCACCGTTACCGATGCGGAGATACCAAGGGCTCTCACCCGTTGCAGCAGATTCCGCGCCAACATGTCCGGTGGACCAAAGAGATTCTTTGTTCCTGCAATGTCGATGCCACAGAGGAATGCGTTTGCCTCGCTCCGATCTTCGACACGAGGCGAAAATGCCCCAGCGCATTCAAGCAACACGGCCTTCGTTGCTGCCTCAGATTGAGGCGAGCGCAAGAGAGCCACCGGCTCAGGAAAGGTATCGACCTCTACCCGCGTCATGCCGCGTTCCATGCCAAGCAGCCGAGCCTTGGTGTTCAGCGAACACACATGCTGGGTAGGCGCTTCGCCTTCCAGCACGACACAAGGTTTGGAATGCAGGTCGGGTCGAAGACGCAAAAGCGCCTGTGCCGGAAACTCCTTTGCGTAGAGACACGCATACAGTTCTGTCACTTGTGTCATCGCCGGCCTGCCCATGTCATCCGGCTTCGCCACGAGGCGGTGTTCACTCGCTGTGGCGGCTTGCGTATCGAAACGATGTTGCTCTCGTTCTGCGTGAACCGCTGTCGTGCTACCTCTGCGTGCGGCTGTAAACCAGTAAAGACCTTGGTTTCGTCAGCCAGGGAAGTTGCAGGACGCAGACGAAGCAATAGCTCCGCGCTGCTTTTCGCGCACGGATGCTGTGTCAGCAGCAGAATGCTGGACTGCGTTCGTTCGCTGGCAAGCCGATAGCGGTGCCACGTCGCTAACGGTACTCTTGAAGCGAACTCGGGAGCCAAGCTGCCCATATCAAGCACGATGGCACTGAAACCGCCGCCTTGGAGTAACAAGTCTGCCGATCGCAGCGCTTGCTCGATTCGCGTCCAGGGCTTGGAGGAACGCGCCGTACTTGTCACAGCACGACACGTTGCAGGACACACGGGTTCGACCGTCTGTTGCTTTGGCCGAATTGAGCGCTGCGGTTCCGCGCAGCGCGGCGCGAAGGCTTGCGGATGCAGCAAACCGGATACTGCCGTTGAAAGCCCATTGGCTTCCGTTCGTGGATGAGGGCCAAACCCACCCCCATGCAGCCCCTTCTTGATCGACGGAGGAGCCAGGTATTTCTCCGGCAAGGAGAAGTTCCGGCTCGTGGGTTCGACTCTGCCAGCTTGCACGCCGCAGCGCACCCAAAGAAGTCGTGCCAGGTCGACCCCGATGGCCGCTGCCGACAGCGGATCGAAGGTGTTGGAAACATCAATCCACGCACAGACCTTCCCGGCCTGCGTGACTTGAGCGAGAAACGAGAGAGCCAACGACGTTCTCCCGGAGCATTCCGGGCCAACCAGCTCACTCACCGCCCCAATCGGTAGACCCCCTCGGAGCACATCGTCGAGAGCTTCGATCCCTGTTGCGGCCACGGGCCGCACCATCTTTGCTTGCGGTGTCAGAGCGGACGGAATCTTCCGCGCGAGCGCGGATTCCACCTGCATTCGAATTGTGGCGGCGGAGACCATCGAGACACCTTCGCTTTATATTCGCCTTTAGTCCCCACCTTGAGTCAAGGGCAGAGCGCCCCATTTCGTGTGCAAGTCTTTGTAAGTCATAGATTTCAAGCAGGAAGTTTATTTTGCTGGAGTTCTATAATTGGATGAATGTGCTACTCGGCGCGTGTGAAACAGAACCTCAAACACCTCTCCCGCCGCTATCGTGCGGAAGTAGATTGGGCTGCGTTCGAGGACATCTTTCGCCGCCGCGCCGAGGGAGAAGACATCAAAGCCGCGCGCGACCTCCAGCGCAACTTTCAGAATCCCGAGACCGACACCGAACGCCGCACGGCCGAGTACATTGCGCGATACCTGAAGGACAAAAAGGCGGAATGGGAAAACGAGATCTTCGTCCAGCGGCGCCGCCTGGTCGCCGCTGAGGAATCGCTCACCAAGCGCGAAACAAAGAAGGCGAGAGAAGACCTGCGTATCGGCACCAAGAAAGTGCAGACGCTCCTTGACCGCCTCGCCGACCTTCGCCGGACTGAGCCGAACAACGAAGACGCGCGCATCTTTCCCATGACATATGCGCCCGTGATCCTCGCAGAGAACGGGCGCGCCGTGATTCGCCCCATGCGTTACACCTGCCGTCTTGCCGGAACACCCGAAGTTCATGACAAGAGGTTTCCGGGGACCTATAACGCACGTCGCGACAGCTTGGACGGCTACTGGCGTGAGATCTATGGCAAGCATCACGCTGTCATGGTCATTAGCGGCTTCTATGAAAATGTGCCGCTCCACCTCTACGAACACCGCGAGCTTGCGCCGGAGGAGAAGGAAAAGAACCTCGTACTGGAGTTCGATCCACAGCCTTCTAACGACATGCTTGTGGCCTGTCTTTGGGATCATTGGACCGACCGGCACGGCGTCGTGCTCGATTCGTTCGCGGCGATCACCGATGAGCCGACACCGGAAGTATCAGCAACAGGTCATCAGCGCACCGTCATCACGATTCAAGAAGCCTATCTATCCGAATGGCTGAATCCGGTTGGCCTCGCCAAGCAGCGTCTCGAACACATACTCAGCGATAAAGAAGTGCCTTACTACGTGCATCAGATCGCGGCCTAGCTTCTATGCGCGCTATGTAACGAAGGCAATTCAAAGTTGGCTGCTTTCTCCACCCGACGGAGAAAGACCGAGGGCCGGATATCCAAAGCAGTGCAGATATCGAATATGGAACGTAGCGATGGGTTGGTCTTGCCGCGTTCTATAAGACTGATGAAGGCTCTCTCGTATCCGGCCTTCGCCGCCAAAGCGTCTTGGCTCATTTTTTGCTCTGTGCGTCGCTTGCGCAGCAGTTCACCAAAGACAATAGAAGGATCGCTCTTCGGATTGGTTGTCTTTGATGTAGCCACACCTCACTGTGGCACCGCAAGTATATTACGCGCTGCGTATAATAGTTTCGGAGGCAGAACGGGGCATTGCGCAGCCTGCGATCACCCGAACAGCGGCAGTGACAGAGAACGGCAAACGACTCTGGGATAGCCGAATAAGAGCGAAATTCCTCACCGAAAGTCCTTCCAAATTGGGCAGTCATGCACTAACGTAATTTCCATCACACCGGGAGGACATCCCCATGATTGAATGCAGCGACCTTGCCGGAAAAGTCGTCCGGTCCGTCACACTCTTTGAAGATGGCAGGTACGGTCCAGAGATCATCATTGATTTCGAGGACGGTTCCAGCTTCAATGCCTGTCTCGGCGTCAAAATGACACTCGAAGCCAAGTGGACGCGCGATGAGGGTGGACAGCCACAGGTTTTGAAGGACTACACCACGCCCGCAATCCCTAGCTAATTCTTCTCCATTCCAAAAACTCTTTCTAGACACCCATGAAGGGAGGAAGTTTCCTCCCTTAGCTCTGGCCGCCCTGCGTCCTGAGCCACCCTCCTCAGCGGGACGTTCCTTCCCGCAACGCCCTCCCAATAGATCTTGCGTGCGAACGCACGCGAATAAGGAAACCAGGCCTCCCAAAGTCTGTATGTCTCTGCTCGAGTCGAAGCCCGGCTTCGGTTCTCCTGTAGAGAGGAGGACTTGAGACATGCAGACAGTCAGATCATTTGTTGGGATGGACGTCCACAAGGAGACCATCTCGGTCAGCGTCGCCGAAGATGGGCGGAACGGCCCCGTGCGGTTCATCGGCGTCATCCCGAACCAGCCGGACGACATCGCGAAGATGGCCAAGCGGCTTGCGAAGCACGGCGAGCTCGATTTCTGCTATGAGGCCGGCGGTTGCGGGTACAACATCTACCGCCAGCTCACAGCGCTGGGCCATAGTTGCACAGTGGCGGCGACCTCGCTCATTCCTCGCAAGCCAGGTGAGCGGATCAAGACCGACCGGCGGGACTCGCAGAAGTTGGCTATCCTGCACCGATCCGGCGATCTGACGAAGGTATGGGTGCCGGATGCGACGCACGAAGCTCTTCGCGATCTGGTTCGTGCGCGTGTGGATGCATCCATGCACCTGATGCGGGCTCGCCAGCAGTTGCTCGCCTTCCTCTTGCGGCATGGCCGCTCCTATCCGACCGGGAAGCACTGGACTCAGCGCCATCGATCCTGGCTGGCGGGTCAGACGTTTCAGCAGGAGGTTCATCGGATCGTCTTCCAGGATTATGTTGAGACGGTTTGGACGGCACAGGAGAGACGAGATGCATTGATCGAACGGATCGGTGCGATGACGGCGAGTTGGTCGCTCGGACCGCTCGTCGAAGCTCTGCGCGGCTTGCGTGGGATCGACCTGCTATCGGCAGCCACGTTCATCTGCACAACTGGCGATCTGAGCCGCTTCGAGTCGCCCCGTATGCTGATGGGCTACCTTGGCCTCGTTCCATCGGAACACTCCAGCGGCGGCAGCGTCCGTCGCGGCGGCATCACCAAGACCGGCAACCGGGAAGCACGGCGGATGCTGATCGAAGCCGCATGGAGCTATCGCTATCCGGCCCGCGTCGCCAAGGAGAAGGCTGAGATCCTCGTCCACCTGCCGAAGAACATCCGCGATATCGCATGGAAGGCACAGACTAGGCTCTGCGCTCGCTATCGAACCATGACTGCGCGAGGGAAGAAGCCTACCGTCGTCGTCACTGCGCTCGCCCGTGAGCTTGCCGGATTCATCTGGGCTATCGGTCAGGAGATGAGGACTCCGATGACGACCTGAGCCGGTTAGTTTCCACCTTTTCGGGTGGGGAACCGGGCGGCCGGTCATGGTGATCCTCGTGAGCCCCTTGGGCCGGAGTACATCCCGACGCCCGCGCTAAGTCCGAGGCAAGCCTGCGACGACACACGTTCGTGCGGTAGCCAACCCGCGTATGGAAGTTTGAGCGACTGTCGCTGAACGCCGCCCGGTTCCCGACCCGATAAGAACTTAAGAACAAAAACAACTGCGCTATTAAGGGATAAAAGCGCGGTCCGTGAATTCGTGTCCTTGACAGTGAACTAGAGACATGGAAGGGGCGCTGCCCCCCGCGCTCTGCAAGGCCATTCGCCCTCCGGGTTTTGGCTCCCCCACGCTGCGCGCGGTCCCCCCAAAAAGCTCCGCTCGAAGGCCTTTCCGTTTGCTACCCCCGCGTTCGCCACTTGGGCGTCCGGCATGTCCCATGCCGCCGCTTTGCGAGCGGACAAGCAAAAGCAACAGCAACCGCGAGGGGAGTAATAACCATGAGGAAAGCAAACACCAGCAACAGGCCGAGTATTTATCAGACCGTTACCGACCGCATAATTTCCAGCCTCAAAGCCGGGGTGATTCCGTGGGAGAAGCCGTGGAACACACCGCGCTTTAATGGCGGCCCCTTCCCGCGCAACTTCTATACGGGCAAACCTTACCGGGGTATCAACATCCTCTTGCTTTGGTCGAGCGACTTCAGCTCTCCGTTCTGGCTCACCTTCAAACAGGCGCAGGAGCTAAAGGGCAACGTCCGCAAAGGCGAACGCGGAACGCCCATCGTCTTTTTCAAGCAGCTTCCCCACGCCGCGAAGGACGACACAAAGACAGACGAAGACGAGCGCACCCCCTTCGTTCTCTGCCATTACACTGTCTTCAACATCGAGCAGTGCGACGGCCTCACCCTGCCGGAGATCGTGCAGCCCTCCAACGCGCCAGAGATCGACGAGGACGAAACCTGCGCAGCCATCGTGACCGGATGGGAGAGCCGCCCCGCACTCCATCTGACCAGCCCCACCGAATACCGCGCCTACTATCGACCGCGCACCGACTCCGTACACATGCCCGCACGTTCCCGCTTTGTGGATGCAGCCCACTACTGCAGCACGCTGTTTCATGAGTTAGTCCACAGCACAGGCCACGAAAGCCGCTTAAACCGCACCTTTGGCGACCATTTCGGGGATGAGCTTTACAGCAAAGAAGAGTTAGTCGCCGAGATGGGCGCGGCCTTCCTCTGCGCTATCGCTGGCATTGCCAACGAACACACCGACCGCAACACCACTGCCTACATCCAGAACTGGATTTCCAAGCTGGAAGAGGATAACCGCCTCATCGTCCATGCCGCTGCGAACGCACAACGAGCCGCCGATTGCATCCTCGGAGAAACCTTCGAGGAAAAGACCGATACCACCGACCGCGCCAACGACGAAGAACTCGCGGAGGTGGCGGCATGAAAACCGTTCTCGACATTCTGCAAAGGGCCGGAGGTTGGCACCACGGCCTACATCTTCACATCGAAAACCCGCCTTATATGGCGTTGGTCATCGAGGCCACTGACGAGTCCGGCCCGTGCGGGCTTGCCGCCCTCTCCGTCTGCCACTACGGACAACAGAACGGCGATGCCATGCGCGACCCCGAAATGTGCTTCGAGATTGGCTTTGCCGGGGGCGCACACCTCAACCCCTTCTATTGGCGCAACGATTACGCGGGCATCGAGCAGTGGAGCCGCTTCATTCGCGACGCCCATTACTGCTACCACACCCAGCTACACGCAGAGCATGAGCGCTTCGCCAAGCTGTGGGACAAGAACCTGCGACAGCAGGGCTTCGCAGATGCCTTCGAGCGGCAGCGAAAGCAACGCGCCTAACCCAACTTTCCCGCCTACGAAGCGGTGACAGGGCAGCGTGTCCGCTTCACAACCCCAACCACCAACCACAGCCCAAGGAGCGCATCATGCAGAACAGCAGCGAATTCCAATACATCGCCATCGACCAGCTTTTCGAATCCAAGACCAACCCACGCAAGACGTTCGACCAGAAGAAGCTGGAGGAACTAGCCGAGTCCATCCGGTCAGGCGGACTTATCCAGCCCATCGTCGTGCGTCCCAAAAACAACGCCTTCGAGATCGTTGCAGGTGCGCGGCGCTTCCGTGCGGGACAACTCGCAGAACAGTTCTCACTCCCCGCCCGCATCAAGGAACTCACGGATGCCCAGGCGCTTGAGTGGCAGCTTGTCGAGAATTCGCAGCGTGAAGACGTACACCCCTACGAAGAGGCACAAGGCTTTCAGAGCTTGCTTGACCTTCCGGGCTACGACGTTGCCGCGTTGGTCGAGAAGTCCGGCAAGAGTGCCAGCCACATCTATGCGAGGCTCAGTCTGTTGCAGCTTATCCCCGCAGTAGCAGAGGCATTCCAGCAAGAACGCATCACCGCCAGCCATGCAGCGTTGATTGCGCGTCTACCGCAGGAGCATCAGGCCGATGCGTTCGACAACTGCTGGCGCAAGGACTGGCAGGACAAGGAAGCGCACCTGCTTCCAGCCAAGCACCTGAGCGCGTGGATACAGACCAACCTTTACCTAAACCTTGCCGACGCTCCATTCGACCGCGAAGACCCAAGCCTGAACCCAACCGCCGGAGCTTGCGTCACTTGCCCAAGGCGGAGCGGATACAACACCTCTCTGTTTTGCGACGTGCAGGGCGACCAGTGCCTTGACGCGCCGTGCTATCACGGGAAAGTGGCTGCGCACCTTGACCGCGAGATTGCCGCTCATCCCGGCATTGTGCTCATCGAGAATGGATGGCGCAACCCCAAGGAGCAGCGACCGGGAGCCGTCCAACTCGGTCACGTTCGCCAGATCGAAACTGTCATCGACAACCCCGATGCCGAGCCCGTCATGCCCTGCGATGCCGCAAAACCCGCCATCATCGTCTACGGCAAAAACGTAGGCGCTACGCTTACTGTTTGCACCGACCGCGAATGCCCGATGCATGACCCCGAAACCGCCGCACGGTTGGCGGAAGAACAGGCAGTAAACCCCGTCCCGGTCATGGAACCTGCCCCAATAGAAGAAACCGAGGAAGAAGCCGCCGAGCGCGAACGCGAGTACGCGCAACGCAGACGGGAATACGAAGAAGAACAACAGAGGCGCGAGGAGGAGCGCAAACAACAAGCACGGCGCGAACACGAAGCGCATGAAGCCGAACGTAACCGCATTGCCGAGTTGCACAAAGCGCGACTCGCCACGGTAGACCGCATCGTCGCTAATGCTCCGGCGATGTTCACTGCGATTCAACTGAGGACGTTTCTTTCCGCCCTCATTCACCTTGACCCCTATATGTTCGAGGACATCGCCGAACAACAAGTCGCCGATGACGAGAACAACCAGCAGAGCGCAGAGGAAATACTGGGTGTCTTGCTTGCCAGCACTCCCGATGACAAGCTGACGAGGTTTGCCCTTCACTTAGTCCTCACGTCCCACGCAGCTATTCCGCGTCAAGGAGAGTTCGATATCCTCGCCGATGCCGAAGCCGCCTTCGTTCCGGTTCCGCCGAAGAAGGGCGGCAAGGGCAAGAAGACCAAAGCACCTACGCCCATCAAAGCAGCCAAGAAGCCTGTCGCAGTCTCAACGCCAGAAAAGAAGGACACAACCCGAAAGAAGGCAGCGTAACGCCACCTTCGCATCAAAGCCCCGGATTCGTCCGGGGCTTTCTCGCGGGCGCCTACAGGTCAAAGCACATTTCCAGACTCGCCGAAGCTGGAAGCGCGTTGGGGGATTTGGTGCAATACAGACTCCCTCCTGACGAGTGTCTTCAGGCGTTGGTTTGGGAGGAGTTCCTGCTCCCTGGCTCCAGCCGCTCCAGCGTCTTCCGCCACCCTCCTCAGCGGGACTTTCCCTCCCCCAACGCCCTCCCTCACAATCCCGGTGCGCTGGCGCGCACTTTTGCGGTGCCAAGCCTCGCTAAGGGGTGAGTGTGCCGGGACATGCGTTACGCTGTGTACCTGAGACATCCGTTATAAGCCCCTTGCGGTGGCGATGCTTGAGGGGCACGAGAAGATATTTATCTCCAGTCGTCCAGGCCGTGGGAATGTGGGAATCCCAAAGGGAGTTCCACAAAGTGTGGAAAGGGTGGAAAGCCGGCTCATGGCTTTCCACCCTTTCCATACTCTGTCATCATGGCCTGTCTTGCCGGCAACCTAGATGAATCAGTTACGCCACGTGGCCCAATACGCAGTACCCGCCTCGACCGCTTATCGTGATCGGTTGCGCTTATGGAAGCGGCTCGATCCCGGTAAGAGTGGCACTATCCCGCCAAAGCTCTTCTGCGCGATCCTTGTCGTATGACTCCACCGACGAAGGGATTTCACGCAGCCCCTCGAAATACTTCCCATTCGTTGAGACCAGTGCAGGATCGACGATGAGGCGCGCTAGCGCCTTTCCCGACTCTTCCGCCCTGTGAATGTTCTTCAGCAGGACCAATCGCAACAGCGGGATCACTCTCGGCAGGATGCTGTGCCACGCGAACCGGAGGACCGCCGGATATTCACGAGCAAGCCCGGTCCCCGGCATCAATCCGGGATCGAACGCGTTTACGGTGATGCCTTCGGGTAGCCGACGCTCCAGGGCATAGGTGAAATAGACGTTCGCAAGCTTTGTGGTTGAGTATCTACGGCCACGATCCGCTGCTGCGTTATCGTTTGCCGCTTCCGGACCAAGTTCGCCCCTCGCAAGAGCCTTTGGCGTATTCCATGCAGGCACCGGGACACCTATGCTGGCGGGCACCTTTGCTAGCTCTGCGGGATCATGGACGCCACTGGCGACAACAGCAATTCGCGCTGGCTTCTCCATCAACGGCAGCATCAGATTGACGAGAAGGTAATGACCAAGATGGCTCACGCCGAAGGTCGACTCGAAGCCATCAGCGGTGAACGTCCGTGCGCCTTGCACAGCGGCATTGCAGACGAGACCGTGCAGGGGAGGCAGTTCCCCCGCCTTCAGCCTGTCCTTCAGCTTAGCTGCGAACGACCGCACCGAGGCAAGCGATGCCAGATCAAGCTCCATCGTCTCTACTCTTGACCCGGGTCGCGCCGAGTCACGCAGCTTTTCAACCGCCTTCTGTGCCCTCCCCGGGTCGCGGCAGGCAATAATCACGTGCCACGACGGCGACGCGAGGAGCAGTGCGCTCGCGCAGCCGTATCCCAGACCGGAGTTACCGCCGGTGACGATTACGGTCTGGCTGGGCAGTGACGCAGGCTCCGTATCGTCGTTATGTGTGCGCATTGATCCCATCCCGGACTTCTGTGTCAAAGCTCACTTCCTCCCCTGCTGCTTGCTTCAAGGTAGGCGGTAAAGCCGGGAAAGCGGTAGTCTGAAACGACACGATTCTTGCACGATACTCTCAATCGAGGCGGGCACTTGCATACAGCTTCTGAACCAATGAGTTCTTTGGAAGCGAACGAACGAGGACAGCGCCTATTGTCAGAACTCCGCCTCCTGCTAATGCGGCAGGCTACAGAACCGTTCCGATCGACACAGCTTCCCGGCCTGACTCTAGCGCGTTCCTCGGCGACTTCGCCTTGCATGATTGCCGGGCTCTATGCGCCAATGGTCTGCATCATTGCGCAAGGGAGCAAGCAGGTAGTGGTAGGAAATTCGACCCTTGACTATGACACAGGCAAATATCTCGTCAGTTCTGTCGATCTACCCGTTTCAGCGCGGATAACGGACGCCACACCGGAGAACCCCTATCTGGCTGTGGCGCTCGTCCTTGACCTTGAGCTGTTAGCAGAAGTGGCGTTGGACTTGCCGAAGGGGAGCGAAGAGAGGGGCCTGCATCGCGGGATCGCCGTAGGCTCTCGCTCCCCCCAATTGCTGGAGGGATTTGTGAGACTCCTCCGCCTGCTGGAGTCTCCTTCTGATGTCGCTCCACTTGCCCCCCTGATCCTGCGCGAGATTTACTATCGTCTTCTTACCGGACAACAATCTGCTTTCGTGCGCCAGATTGCCCTGACCGAAAGCCGGCAACCACAGGTGCTCAAAGTCATCGATTGTATTCGCCATAACTATGCGAGGCCGTTGCATATCGATGCTCTGGCGCGGCTGGCGAGCATGAGTCCGGCATCTCTTCACAGGCAGTTTAAGGCGTTGACCGCGATGAGCCCACTGCAATATCAGAAGCAGATTCGTTTACAAAAAGCTCAACAAATCATGCTTTCGGAAAGCAAAGATGCGGCTTCTGCCGGCTATGCAGTGGGTTACGGTTCACCATCACAATTCAGCCGCGAGTATCAACGAATGTTCGGCACGCCGCCTCATCAACATATGCATCGCATGAGATTGCTGGAACGGGGATAGGTTGCGATGCCGGATTACCCTTAGTGAGTCTCGACAAGTCGGGTTGTGTCTATCAATGGCGATCTCAACTGGCGAGAAGAGGCCGAAGCACATTTCCAGGCTCATCGAACCCGGAAGGTAGCTGGAGCTTTGCTTCAATACAGACTGGCTGCTAACGAGTGTCTTCAGGGCTTGAGGGACGGTTTGGGGGAGGAGTTCCTCCTCCCTGGCTCCAGCCGCTCCAGTGTTTTCCGCCACCCTCCTCAGCGGGACGTTCCCTCCCGCAACGCCCTGCCTGACAATCCAGTGCGCTGACGCGCACGCGTTCGGAAGCCAAACCTCGCTAAGGGGCGAGTGTACCGGGACTTGCGTTACCTTGTGGACCTGAGACCTCCGTTACAAGCCCCTTGCGGTGGCGATGGTTCAAGTTGAGGGGCGCGAGAAGATATTTATCTCCAGTCGTCGAGGCCGTGGGATGTGGGAATCCCGACGGGATTTCCGAAGAGCGTGGGAAGGGTGGGAAGCGGGCTTCATGGCTTTCCATGCTTTCCATACTCTGTCATATCCATGGCCTCCTTTGCCCGGCGACCTAGATCAATCAGCTACGCCACCTAGCCCACTACACCACTCGCCACGACCGGTTATTGTGTTCGGTTGTCAATGAGTGCATCGGCGATTTGTCATCTATCCAGTGCGGTTCATTCCGCGGAGACCGTTTATCAAGATGGTTGATTGTGGAGAAAACTCGTACTTGAATCATCGAATGCGATGATCAAAGCCGACCCTGGCTTCCTTGATGACGTCCCAATTGCTTCCAATCCAATGCACTAAGGTCCTCATCGGTTCCAAAAGGCTGAGACCCAGAGGAGTAAGTTCATACTCCACTCTTGGGGGAACCTCCGCAAACACATGACGTGACAGGAGGCCGTCTCGCTCCAATTGGCGCAACGTAGTTGTGAGCATCCGTTGCGAGATCCCATCTATCAAGCGTTGGAGTTCTGAAAAGCGCGCGCGATAGCCCGGCCTCCTCGAAAGCGAAACCATGAGCAGAATGCTCCATTTGTCTCCGATTTTCGCAAGAAGATCGCGAAGTGGCCCCGTTTCCTCACTTCTACACGTGAGAGCGACAGGGCCTCCAACCGCGTCTTTGTTGGGCTTTTTCATTGGTTACTTCCAGCTCCGTTACTGAGGTGAATGTGCCGTCTTCCCTAAACCTAGCACTCATTACATGATGTAGGTATAGAAGAGTAATCATTGAGTTGATCACATTGGGACTTTCGAACCGAAGGCGAGTCAACCACGAGACGCAAGGGCGTCTGGATTCACGAATGTAAGGGGATTTCAATGCGTGTATTTCTTACTGGCGGCACGGGACTCATCGGCTCAGCGATCATTCCGGAGCTTATCAATTCTGGGCATCAGGTCCTGGGCCTCGCCCGTTCGGAGACAAGTGCAAGAGCTCTCCTCTCAGCTGGAGCTGAGGTCCTTATGGGAACTCTCGAAGACGTCCAAGCCCTCAGTGAGGGTGCAAGCAAGGCTGACGGAGTGATTCACTGTGCCTTCGACTTGGATTTCGCCAACTTTGAAGAAAGTAGCGAGACTGAGAGGCTGGCGATCGCGGCTTTGGGGGTTTCGCTTGCAGGCTCTGATCGTCCTCTCATTGTCAGTTCAGGACTTGGTCTCGCATCACTGATTCGTCCGATCACAGAGGATGTCGATGCGCCCGCCGTCTCAACATCACCTCGCGGTCCCGAACAGGCCGTACGTTCATTGCGTCAACAGGGCATCAACGCCACGATCGTGCGGCTACCCCAAGTTCACAACACAGTCAAACAGGGCCTCATCACAACCCTCATCGGTGTAGCGCGCAAAACGGGAGCCTCCGCATACGTGAATGAGGGATCTAACCGTTGGCCGGCCGCGCATGTCACAGACGTTGCCCGTCTTTATAGACTCGCCCTCGAAAAAGGGGAAGCCTCCACTTACCATGCGGTCAGCGAAGAAGGAATTCACCTTAAGGATATTGCAGCCGCCATTGGCCGCGGCCTTAGAGTTCCGATCACCTCTATTTCATCGGAAGAGGCACAAGCCCGATTTGGTCGTATCGGCGGGTACGTAGGCATGGATCTTTCCGCATCGAGCGCTTGGACTCGGGAGCGACTCGGTTGGACATCGGCCGGGCCGGGGCTTCTGGAAGATCTCGACCGTATGCGCTATTTCGACAACTCAGGTTCCTGACGCGAGATCGTCTTGCGTCGACTCAATGCCAAGGGTGAAAGTCTTGACTGTCGATTTCAGGCCAAAGCACTTATCAAGCTGAGACCTCCCGTCATTCACCTTCCTCGATAGCCGGAAGCAGAAGTTGCCGATGCGCAGAACACCTCGGCGAGTTCCGCCAGAATTTTGGGGCCAAGTTCTACTATTATGCTTCTGCGTTGGTGAACTTTCCGGACAGAAAATGACCGATAAGTTGGAGGGTCTCGGCGGATGCTGCGAGGCGTCCGACCGCCCCCAAGTGCCCATGAGCCATTCCCTCCCATACATCAAGCCGAGCATCCACACCGGCGGTGATCGCGCGCTCGACAAACCGGACCGAATCATCCAGTAAGACTTCGGCGGTGCCGACATGCACCCGGATAGGAGCCAACCCCTTGAGATCGGCAAACAGGGGTGAGACGAGGGGGTCTTCCGGACTGTGGCCATCCAGATAGGAACGCACGAGTTCGGCGGCTTGTGGCTTCGTGAAGTATGGATCGTCAACAGCGCGGGTCGACCAACTGTCTCCAGAGAGGGTCAGATCGGTCACCGGCGAAAGCGCCACTCCACCAATGAGCGCTGCACTGCCGGTTGCGGGGTCTGTTGCAAGATGCACAAGCAGTTCAAGCGCCAGATTGCCGCCGGCGGAATCACCCGTGACGCCGACCTTCGAAAAGCCATGCGCGATCAGACCCGCGTAGCAAGCCCGGATGTCTTCAGCGGCGGCAGGAAAAGGGTGCTCCGGAGCAAGGCGGTAGTCAGGCAAGAAGACGACTACTCCGGCGCTGATGGCAATATGGCCTGCCAAGTGCCGAAACGCCTGTGCGGAGCCCCAGTTGAACCATCCGCCATGGATGTGCATGATCGCTTCGCCGGGCCGTGCGCCTTCGGGGCGGCACCACCACCCCGAAACGCCCCCGATTTGGTTCGCCTCGTAGACTACGCCGGCAGGCGCAGAGACGTGCTCCATGATGGAGTCGAAGGGATCTCGGGCTGCGATCCCCTGAAGCTTGCCTTTGTTGGGGTCGACGATAACGCGCATCGCGTCCATCGCAGCTTGGTCGTCCGCGCTCAGTGGATGCTCCACCAACCATGGTGCGGTAGTCTGATCCTTCTGAAGAGTCTGCATTGGTGTTCCTCCTGTAATCGTGTGAACTTCAGTACTCGTACTTTACTAGACGTAAAGGAAAGGCAGAGGATGCATTTAGTTTTACTTTCCGTTCTGCTAAGTTTGATTCATGCCGAGTTCGAAGTCCATGCCGGCCCCTATGGGGAGACCACGGAGTGAAGCAGCGGCCTCTCATGCGGCGATCATGGAAGCCGTCGCTGGTTTGCTGAAAGAATTTCCCGCTCGTGAACTGACCATGGAGGCCGTCGCAAAGCGAGCGGGGGTTGGAAAGCCGACGCTTTATAAATGGTGGCCCTCCAAGGCCGCATTGATCCTCGCCATGTTCCAGGAGCGGTTCAACGTCATCATCGAACTCCCAGAAACTGCCACGGAGGAAGAGGCCCTGCGTACGAGGGTGAAGCGCCTCATCGCTGAATGCCATGGGTTGTTCGGAAAGGTTGTCGCGGACCTGATTGCTGAGGGACAGGCAGATCCGTTGATCCTCAAGGAACTCTACGAGAACCACATCCGCCCGAGAAGAGCATCAACCATAGCCGGCATAGAGCGCGGAATCGCGTCGGGCGAATTTGTAGCTGGGACAGACGCGGAGCTTCTACTCGATGCGATAGTTGCACCGATCTATCTTCGGTTACTGCTTCGTCACCCTGCTTTGACGGAGGAGTACGGGAATGAATTGGTAGATCGAGCGCTGCCAAGTGTAAGGCGCTCCCCACGAATTGCTCAGAAGATCCTTTCAAAGCGAAGAACTAGCTTCTGACCCGTGGCCCGATTGCGAGCACCGGATTCGTTACTTCGGCTCACTCAAGAGGGTAAGAAGAACTAGAGCCTAAAGAGCACACGCATGCAATTCGATGTGCCCTGTTTAGGGGCATTCCGCATTGTGCGGCTACTCCGACCACTTGGCGAGTGAAGTTGTCGCCTTCGGCCAGATCGAGCAAGCTGTCGGCCAGATCGCGAAACCGTAAACCCCAAGTCAGGCGCGTTTTACCGGCCACATAGTAGATGAACTCGGTTCCGCTGGGGCTCTTTCTCGTTCTTGATCGTTTCCTACTACCGGTGGCACAAGACGGCGACGCAGTTGCCGTTCGACCGGGGTGTCATAACTTTTGACGGCACTTTGTGTGCTTTTCAATACAGTATTCAATTGGCAGCAGAACGATCATCGTTCACAGTGCGCCCATGCCCGTCGGTAATGACGCTTACGGAGAAAACCATTATGCAAAGACGGCTACAGGTCGGAATTATCGGGGCCAGCGCGGACCGTGGTTGGGCACGTGATTCACATATTCCTGCTGTTCAGAAGCTCCAAGGGCTTGAGTTGAGGGCTGTCGCTTCCGGCAGCCAGGCAAAATCAGATGCCGCCGCTCAGGCCTTTGGGGCAAGGGCCGCGTACGCGGATTCTGGGGAGCTCATACACGATCCTGGTATCGATATCGTTTCTATCTGCGTGAAAGTCCCCGATCACCGGGACTTGGTGCTCAGTGCCATTAAGGCTGGAAAGCACATCTACTGCGAGTGGCCACTTGGTAAAAATCTCGGGGAAACGGAAGAACTTGCTGCAGCGGCAACTGCCGCCGGTCTGCATGTGGCGATCGGTTTGCAAACACGGTGCAACCCGGAACTCCGGCAAGCACGGAGCCTCCTAGAGTCCGGCACAATCGGTACCGTCCTGAGCGCTCGCGTTATCTCCAGCACGATCGCTTTCGGCAAGACAACGGGAGCGCCCATGGCCTTCTCGGAAGATCCCGCCAATGGTGTGACGCTGGTCACGATTCAGGGCGCTCATACCGTCGACGCAGCCATAGCTGTTCTGGGCGGTCTCGACTGCGCATCGGCACTCACGAGTACGCAATATCCGCACATCGAAGTTGGCGATCCGCCAACGCCCTACCAAAGGATTACGCCCGACCACATCCTCGTGCAAGCGCAACTAAAAAAGGCGGGTGTGCTCGCGATTGAAGTTGCAGGGGGGAGACCAGCGGACCAAGTGCCTTTCTCGTTTCAGATCACTGGCACTAACGGAGAGGTCGAGCTGCGCGGCGGGGCCATAAGGGGGTTCCAGTCCGGTACGCTGCAATTAATCCTTAACGGCGAACAGCAGACAGTGGACGAAGGTGAGCTGAGTTCTATGCCGGACATAGTGCTGAATGTAGCCGGTGTTTACGCCGGTCTCCGCGACGACATCAACTCTGGCACATATAACATTCCTGATTTTCAGCACGCAATACGTTTGCACAGACTAATTGACGACCTCTCGCTGTCTGCGACAGGCGGCGTTCGCAAGTCTGCCAACGATTGGCCAGTCAGATGAGGCCATTCGTCTACGAGCGTGCAACTGATGTCGCCTCAGCCGTTGCAGTAGTGTCGGGAGATCCCGGAGCGCAGTTCCTTGCAGGCGGAACGAGCCAAGTCGACTTGCTCAAAGAGCATGTTCAGCGACCGACGAAGCTCGTGGACATCTCGCGGCTACCGCTGTCAGGCATAGTGACGGCACCGGGAGGAGGGCTCCGAATTGGAGCGAATGTCAAGAATGCGACGGCGTCCGACCATCCACTCCTTTCAGGCACCTATCCCGGGGTAGCCGAGGCGCTTCACTCAGGAGCTTCGCAACAGATTCGCAACATGGCAAGCATGGCAGGAAACCTGCTGCAACGCACCCGGTGTCCTTACCTGCGAGACACAGCACAGGCTTGTAACAAGCGCGACCCGGGCTCTGGCTGTGCCGCGGTGAAGGGGTACAACAGGATCCACGCCATTTTCGGCCAGAATGACCAGGGTGCAACAAGCGCGAATACTTGCATAGCTACGCATCCTTCCGATCTGGCCGTCGCTTTGGCGGCTCACGACGCAGTCATCGTCTTGGAGGGCGGAGATGGCAGGCGCGAGATCGCTTTTGAAGATCTGTATCGTCTCCCGTACCACAGGCCGGAGCTTGACAGCAATCTTCTGCAAGGCGACATGATCATTCGTATCGATCTGCCCGCCTTCCGCGGACACTCTCATTATTTGAAGGTGCGGGACCGCGCTTCGTATGCCTATGGACTCGTGACTTGCGCGGTTGCGCTTGATATGGACCGGGGCCGCGTGGTGGCAGGGCGCATCGCGCTAGGTGGCGTGGCCCTCAAGCCATGGCGTGCGCGGGAAGCTGAGAAATTGCTGGCCGGTGCTGAACCCAACCGTCAGCTCTTCCACGAGGTCGCGGCGAAAGCGCTTGAGGGCAGCCACACATATGCCATGAATAAGTACAAACCTGGGCTTGGCCGTGCACTCGTCGAGAGGGCGCTGCTCGAAGCGACAGGGTTAGAAAGGTTACAAGGCAAGGCCGGTACTGTTTTCGCCGCAAGTGTTGGCGGAATCGCCGGGGTCAGGGGCGCTAAGAAGGCACAAGCCACCGTCTCTAAGACTTCGTCCCCGCCGGCCGACAGACGTACGACGATGGACGGTGCACCCATTTTCAGGGAGGTCGGACGGGATATCCCTCGCGCCGATGGCCGCAAGAAGGTGACGGGCACCGCGACCTATGCCGCCGAGTGGAACGTGCAGGGGCTCGCTTACGGTTCGGTGGTCGATAGTACGATCGCATGCGGCACGATCCTTTCCATTTATACTGCCGACGCGCTCGCCGCCCCCGGCGTGATCGCGGTGGTAACGCATGAGAACGCTCCGCGTCTGGCAGCGTACCCGCAGCAGGGCGGCGGCTTTCAACTCACCGGAGATGGGGGTCTTGGTGAAGCGCGCCAGCCGCTTCAGGACGCGACTGTTTACTACGGTGCGCAGTCCATCGCGGTAGTAATCGCCGAAACCTCGGAACAAGCGCGATATGGTGCCACTCTCGTGCGGGTTACCTACGATGAGAAGGTGCCGGAACTGGATATGGATCACGCGCGCCGTATGCCCTTTCCACCATTGTTTGCGGGTGCCGAGAAGATGCAGAAGGGCGGAGAAGAGGTAAAGGCTGCGATCGAAGCAGCACCCATCTCCCTAACTCGTGAATATGAAACGCCGGTTTATCACCATAATCCCATCGAACTGTTGGCGAGCATTGCGGTGTGGAACGAGACAGACGGTGCAGATACGCTCACGCTTTACGACGCGACGCGCTCCGTGGACATGCTCCGAGGCGTCATCGCCCAGTCATTCGGTCTTCCGGAAAGTAATGTCAGGGTCGTCTCCAAGTTCATCGGTGGGGCGTTCGGATCAAAAGCCTGGAGCTTCCACAACCCCATGCTCGTTGCACTCGCCGCACGCGTTGCGAAGCGTCCCGTCAGGATCGAGTGGAGACGACAACAAGTCTTTTCGATTGGAGGTCATCGCCCAGCGCTGCATCAGACTGTATCCATCGGAGCGGATGGTAAGGGACGGCTGAAGGCCCTGCAGCACGACTCACAGACACATACGTCACAGGTCTGCGGTTACACGGAATTTGGCGGACGCATGACGAAGATGATGTACGACGTTCCGCAACTTGGCTTTTCCAACCGGCTCTCGTACCTAAACTTGCCATCGCCCGCAGTGATGCGTGGACCCGGTTTTCTGATGGGCGGCTGGGCGCTCGAGAGTGCACTTGACGAACTTGCCTGCGAACTGGGTATGGATCCTGTAGAACTCCGTCTGGCCAATTATGCAGAGACGGATCCGGATACCGGTCTGCCCTTTTCCAACAAGCACCTGCGCGAATGCTATGAGCGTGGCCGAAAGCTATTCGGGTGGGAGGCACGTGCGTCAAGAACCGGAACGAAGAGGGTAGGCAACGACTTCGTCGGCTACGGTTTTTCAACTTGCATGCATCCGGCCTCCCGCGTTCCGGCGAGCGCACGCGCGACGATCTTCAGCGATGGACGGGCGCTGGTATGTAGCGCGACTCACGAACTCGGGAATGGTACCTACACGATCTTTGCTCAGATCGCTGCAGACGGCCTGAGGCTACCGGTCGACCATGTCCAGTTCGATCTTGGAGATACTGATTTCCCCACTGCCCCGCCGACTCATGGATCGTTGACTACTGCCAGTGTAGGTCCGGCGGTCTTTGAAGCAGCAAGGAACGCGGTAGAGGCTCTGAAGGCTGTCTCCGCGCGCACAGCGGGGTCGCCGCTGTTCGGGATCGCGGCTTCCGCGATCGATGCGAACAATGGCCGGTTGAGCATTCGGGGTCAGCCTGAAATCGGAGATTCTTACGCCGAGGCTTTGCGGCGTGCCGGTCTGCCGCACATTTCGGCAGGCTCTGACGCCGCGCCGGGCGACGAGACCAAGAAGTTTGCTTTCTACTCCTTCGGTGCAGTGTTCGCTGAGGTCCGGGTTGATGCGCAGACCGGGGTGGTGCGAGTTGCTCGTCTCTGCGGCGTCTATGACTGTGGCCGATTAATGAACCCGCGCACAGCTCATTCCCAGTTAATGGGGGGAATGATCTTCGGGCTTGGTCAGACGCTTATGGAGGAAACGGTATTCGATCCAGTATCTGGAATGCCGGTAGTGAGAAACCTAGCCGACTACCACGTTCCAAGCTGCGGGGACACTCCCGAAATCACGGTCGAAGTCCTCGGCATTCCTGATCCCTATATCAGCCAGTTAGGCGCGCATGGTGTCGGCGAAATGGGATGTAACGGCGTACCGCCAGCGATCACCAATGCGATTTTCAACGCGACCGGAAAGCGGCTACGGAGCCTACCCGTCACCCCCGACAAGATACTTGGAGCTTCCTAACCTGATTTGAAACAAGCACGTCCTTTCTCTTCTGAGGTATTCATGCTGGACGAATCCAAAGACAAGCCGCAATACGCACCTGCAGTAACCCGCCGCACCTTTCTCGGCACCACGGGTCTCATCGTCGGCGCTGCGGTCGTGGCCAGTGCCTCTCCCGCCGGCAGTACCCCAACTTTCGACGACCATCCTCTTGCCCCGCAAAAGTCGGAGGGATATGTGCTTCGGATCAATGGGCAAGACCACGAGATCGTCCATGACGATCGAACGACAGTGCTCGATGCGCTGCGCGAACAGGTCGGTCTTACGGGAACGAAGAAGGGTTGCGACCATGGCCAGTGTGGCGCTTGCACCGTTCATCTCGACGGCCAGCGGGTACTCTCCTGTCTTTTGCTCGCAGTGGCTGTGCAAGGTCGGGACCTTAGAACAATTGAAGGTATCACCGGTGACGATGGAGGCTTGCACCCCATGCAGCAGGCCTTCATCGACCACGATGCCTTTCAATGCGGTTACTGCACGCCCGGCCAGATTATGTCGGCAATCTCCTGTGTGAAAGAAGGTCATGCGGACTCGCCGGTCGCAATTCAGGAGTTCATGAGCGGTAATCTCTGCCGATGCGCTGCTTACCCTAACATCGTCGCAGCCATCGGACAAGGCAGGCAAACGATGGGCCCATGACGCCACGGACAGAGACAAAGCGCAATCGCTCTATCTCCAAGAAGTCATTGCAGCGTGGGCAAAGGGAGCCACTTCTTCGACGATTGACCCCAAAAGTCACCTGGACACCATGGGATCAGTACCCTTGTACTGCTAGTGTCTGGAGAATGCTGCAGAGGGGGTTGGGTCCGGGCCCGATCCGCTATCCTTCAATTCCATTCGTTCGATAAGACCGTTCGCGATCGTATAAACGTGCCACACCTCGCCGTCGAAGAGGACATCGCCACCGAGGCTCTTCACGAGCTGATGAACTCTAACCTCCGTTACGCCGCCGGTTTGGTCGATGATCTCCATTGGTTCCACCCGAGGATCAAACTCTTTCCACTGACGAGTCCAGTACGACCGAATCTCTTCTTTTCCGACGACACGGCCTCCTTCGGACGCTTTGGGCCAGCTAACGTTATCGCTCATAAGCAAAAGGGCACCATCAATATCCCGACGATTGAAGGCAGAATAGGCCTGAGCTATGAGCGTCTGTGTGTTCGACATGATTCCTCCTGGAGTACATTGTGTGTACTTTACACATAGATGCAAGACCTGATCTTGAGGATCGCTCGCCCACACGGCTAGCGCGCGTGTCCACCCGGTGTCTCGTTCAGTCGGTCGGCAAGCATCCGCATCAAGCGAACGAGTTCATCGAAATCGCGGCGGGGCCATCCCTTGAAGAGCGTCAGCGCGATCTCTTCGCGCGCGGCATCAACGGCATCCGTGGCCGTTTTTCCCTTGCGGGTGATTATGGCTTCACGCGTCCGCCGATCTGCTGTGCTCACACGACGCTTGACTAAGCCAAGTTCCTCCAATCGCGCCACTTGACGGCTCACCGTGGTGTAGTCCCTTCCCACGCGATCCGCGAGTCGCACGACGCCGATCGGACCCAGTTTGGCGACCAACACAAGGGGCGTGAACAGCGCAGGTTCGAGGTCCAATCCTGCCATTGCCAGCATTGTTTCATCGATTTGGGGCCGGTTCATTGCGCCGACGATGTCAAGGAGAGAGCGATGCAAATTTGGGAAGCGAGCTTTGATATGTGAATTTCGGACTTCGTCTGACGACATCCGTCTGCCCCGTTTTGCAAGAAAATGGAACGCACCTTTATTATGATGCGTGCATTTTGCACATGATTGACCGGCCCAGACGGAGAGGTCACCTGCACGAAGGCCACTAAGTGTGATGGTGACGTCTCCACCATCACTCAACCGGATCGGGAACCGATCGGCCTCTCCGGGTATACGGCGAAACTGGTTGGTCTGGATACTTGACTGCCCAGTCACTCATGTATACTATGGGAACGATGGCAAGGCCGCTTAGCGACGAGAAACGTAGTGCGCTTATGAGAGCAGCGACGCGTGTCATCGTCACTCAGGGTCTTGGGGCTCAAACCGCTGTAATCGCTCGCGAAGCCGGTGTCTCCAGCGGTTCACTGTTCACTTATTTCAAGACGAAACGAGTTCTCTTTAACGAGCTTTATCTGGAGTTGAAGGCAGAAATGGCCTCTGCTGCCTTGAAAAACCATCCGGGAAAAGCTTCCTTGCGCAAGCAGCTTTTTTCCATCTGGTCGAACTGGATGCAGTGGGTGGTCTCGGACCCTGATAAGAGACGTGCCCTTGCGCAACTGAACGTTTCTGAAGAGATCACGCCCGAAACCCGCGCCCTTGGCCACAAGTCAATGACCGGCATAGCGGACCTTTTGGAACGGTGCAGGGTTGCCGGCCCGATGCACGAAGCTTCTATGAGTTTCGTCGTTTCGGTCATGAACTCGCTAGCTGAGACGACTATGGATTTCATGCTACAAGACCCCCCGAACGCAGAGAAACACTGCCAGTTGGGTTTCGACGCCTTGTGGCGAGTATTGAAGTAATTTCTTGATCTACATAAATGACTGACTAGTTGCGCGAGCGAGTTTAGCTAGATGCGGTGAGAACAGAACCAAAGGAGAAACCGAAGATGCCAGAGCACACAAATACATCCGTTTCGAGAAAAATCGCAGTCGTGACAGGAGGCAGCCGCGGCATTGGCCGCAACACTGTCGTGAATCTCGCTAATCGAGGCGTCGATATTATTTTCACGTTCAACACTCATCGCGAAGATGCCGAAGCTGTGCTCGCGGAGGTAAGTGCGATCGGCGCGCAGGCCGTTGCTCTACAACTCGACGCGGGGAACATCGGAGCGTTCGGCGCTTTTGTCAAAGATGTAGAGAATGCCTTATCTGGCCTCGGTCAATCTCGTTTCGACTTTCTGGTCAACAACGCCGGCAATAATCATCGCAATATGCCATTCGATAGGGCTACTGAGGAAGAGTTTGACAGCGTGCTAAACGTACACTTCAAGGGCGTGTTCTTCCTGACACAGAAGCTTCTTCCCCTGATCAACGACGGCGGACGCATCGTCAATTTATCGACAGTGCGGACTCGCACTGCCTCGCCCGGAGGAGCAATCTACGCCTCAATGAAAGGAGCGGTTGAAGTGCTGTCGAGGCATTTGGCAAAGGAACTAGGTCCGCGCAGGATTGCCGTGAATGTCGTTGCTCCTGGGCCTGTCGAAACCGACTTCAGCGGCGGCATCGTTCGGGACAATCCTGCTGTCAACAAGATGATTGCCGAGAATACAGCACTAGGCCGCGCTGGTCTTCCCGAAGATCTTGGTCCGATGATCGCTTCGCTTCTCTCAGAAGACAATCACTGGATCAATGCGCAGCGTATCGAGGTCGCAGGCGGTGTTGCGATCTAGCTAGAAGCCACGTTAGAAGGCCAACCGCGGAGAGACTCCTCGATTATGCCAAAGAGCTGGGATCTTGTAAGGCCATCGCGTGCAAGGACAGAAAGCGCCAGTTGAGTCGCCATCACATGAGCGGCAACTGCGAACGTGTCAGTACTTGGTGTCACCATTCTCTTGCGAATGTCCTGCTCGATTCGCTGCTCAAGGACGACTAGCAGCTTACGCCGTGTATCTGCGACAAGCCTCCTGATGTCGTCCGTTTCCTGAGATCCAGTAGCGGTCGAACTTGCGAGTAAGTGTTCTTATCAACAACGCTGGTGTGATGACGCCGAAGGTCAGAACGCTTACAACGGACTGATTTGAGCTGCAATTCGGTGTCAACCATCTCGGACACTTCGCGCTGACCGCCCAACTGCTCCCCACATTACTAAGAGTTCAACAACCGCGTGTGGTTACAGTCTCCTCTGGGGCACACTCATCGGGAAGGCTGTTTTTCGACGATTTGCAATTTGAAAGAAGATCATTCAAGCCCTACAATGCCAATCAACAATCGAAGTTGGCAAATATCTTGTTTACCCGCGCGTTACAGCGTAGGAGTGATGTTGCCGGTTGGCATCTGCTGGCTCTCGCTGCTCACCCTGGCTATGCCAGGACCGATCTGATTGCAAACGGCCCGGGGTAGTGGGGCCCCTTCGGAATACTGAGTAGAATTCTCGACCGGATGGGACAGGATGCCGCTTCCGGAGCTTTATTGGTCGTCTACGCAGCGACTGCGCAGGTCGAACCTGCCGGGTACTATGGACCAGGTGGTGGCCTGAAAGGCCCGCCGGTGCAAGCGAAGGTCGGTAAACCAGGCCTCGACGACGAGAGCGGCGAGCGATTATGGATGATGTCCGAAGAGTTCACCAAGACTAAGTTTGACTGAATTTCTCTCATCACGTGCGCTCCGGCTGGCTGAGTACCTATTTCAAGAGAGGAGTGCGGCTCGCCTCGCTCACGATACGCATTCACGCTGACTTCTTCGCAGGCTACCTGCCTGTTCCGAGGCGCACGAACACCCGGGCCGGATCGACCCGGCCCAGTAGGTAAACAAAATGAGACTACTCGGCGTAACCGAGATTCAGAGCACTGCATACGAAGCATGCAATAAGCACGCTGTGAATCACTGCCCGAGGAACTGTGATGCGCCGTCATCATTTTCGAACGCGAAGAAGGTGCTTTCGGTAGCTGCAATGCGCGCATTCCGGTAAGGCGCATAGTTGGGATCCGCCAAGAAAGCTTTGATCGCGGGCATAGAAGGAAAGGAAAAGAGAACAATTGCACCAGGGGCCGACGCCATACCTTCTAAAATTTCTACCGCGTTGGGAATGGACTTGGGAACTGCCAAGTACCTGCCGCCGTGCTTTCGAACAATGGGGGGAACGTTGGCCTGGTATGCGGAGAACCAGTCCAGGCCGTGTGCGGTTACGAAGGCGACGAGATACGCAGCCATTGATGCTCCTTTCAGATCAGCGCTTTGACCTCACTTCAAATGTAACGCCTGCTACATGCTAGCAGAAGAATGTAGCACATGCTACATTTAATGAGATGAGGACCCGAAAAAGCAGCCGAGACGCCGCGATCGAGCGCATGGCAGATCATCTTCTCTGCGAAGGCCTTGCTGCCGCAACGCTTCGGCCCCTCGCCGCCGCTGCGGGAACGAGCGATCGGATGTTGCTCTACTACTTCGCTGACAAGGACGAAATCCTCTCCGTTACGTTGCACCGTATCGCGGAGCGCATGCTCGCACAGCTTGATGAAGCCCTTCCTTCCGGAAAGCCTTGGTCTTTTCGAGGTCTAATGAAAGAGGTTTGGCCTATCCTGACCTCGCGCAGTTTCCGGCCATTCATGCCTCTTTGGCTTGAACTTGCCTCGGCCGCGGCACGTGGGCTTCAACCTCACGTTCAAGTTGTGGGTCAGATCGCTGACGGATTCCTCGCATGGGTGACGAGCCGCCTTGAGGTGGAACCAAAGGGCAATCACGCCGCATCGGCGGCTCTTTTTTTGGCCTCCATTGAAGGTATGTACCTACTAGAAGCTATCGGTCGTCCCGACCTGGCAACTTCCGCAGGATCTGAACTCGTCTCCAACTTGCGCACCACGGTTTGATCTGTCGTTTAGACACTCCCAGGCTGGATGTTCTGAGACCTACAGCCCATTGGTCCTGAGTTTCTGCCCGGATCGGAAGAGGCGATACAGGAAAGAAACGTGTCGCTCAGCATTCACTGAGTACGCGTTGTGCTGGCGGTCTGATATATACATACCGCCAGTGGGATCTGCCGCGCAAGAGGGCTTATGAAGCCGAGAGTAGAGACTTACTGACTGGAGGAGGAAGACATGAGGACTTGGGCAGGAGCTACTCGGCAAGCCTTCGCGAAAGGCCCCGTCACTGTTTCGAGTGATTCCGTGCAGTGGTCCTCACTCCTGGCCCGAGAGGCCGAATACACCGGCATCGATGAGATCACTACGATGAGGGTACCCGATCTGCGGATCGGGCTTTTGCGCAATCATGTATACAAGTTGGAGTCTCGGAGTGGCAGCATGTGGACTACTCGTTCATACCCACCTGGCAGCGGATACATAGAGCCGCCGGGGAGCTCGCGGCCATTTCGTTGGAATTCGAGAGATCAGCCTCGAATCGAGGTACGCACCCTTTACCTCCCACAACAAGTACTATCCTCCGCCGCTATTGAGCTGCAACGGGCGGGGAGTCACCGACTTGATCGAACTCTGGAAATACCGTTCCTTGATGATCCCCACCTTGCCAACTTGAGCGCTGCTGTGATCTCGGCTGTTCGCGCTGGCGCTCCAGAGTTTTACGCTCAGGCTGCTGCACAGTGGATTGCTGCGCATCTGCTAATTGGTCCTTCGAAAAGCGTTGAATGGCGCCAGTCGCTGGTCCGCGATCCCATCTCTGACTACCGCCTTATAAGAGTACTGGAATATATCAACGCACACCTGTATGACCGCCTGGACCTCCGCGTGCTTTCTAACGAGGCCGGGATCAGTACATTTCACTTCGCCGCATTGTTTAAAAGGGCAGTGGGAACGACGCCCCACCGGCACGTGCTGCACCTGAGAATGGAAGCCGCCAAATCAATGCTTCGCGAGACCGACAAGAGCACGCTTGATATCGCTTTGACCTGCGGATTCGGAAGCGCGTCCCACTTTGCAAGTTCCTTCCGTCGCCACTTCTCGCAAACCCCTTCTGAGTATAGATCTCTCACTAGCAATCGCACGCCGAGTTAGCGACTCTCCACGTCAGTTTGCCGTACGGAGCAACATGCCGGACTCGCCAATCACTCTTGAGTGACGAAAAAGCCGTACCCGTATCGCTTGTCCGAGAGTCTGCGGTATGTGCCGGAGAGAAAACAGCAGGGCTCTGCGGTTTCCACTGGGCGTCAGTTCAAAGGAGCTGGACTGTTGGCCGGCTTGCCCACGGCTCTGAGTGTCGAGTCGGGAGGCCGGCGCATGGCGGTCACAAGATCGGTAAGCCTAGAGGCTGCCAGGGTCGTCACCTCCCGCGGACGATGATTCTGGCAAATAAAGCTAGAGTCTGCCTCCAGTGTTTCTACCCAAAGTCCTCCGCTGCGGAGCGCCATTTCTTCGCCGAATAGCTGTTTTGCCGCGAACATGAATGCACCGCACTCGACCTCCGCGGCCAGAATGAGGCTGGCGCAGCAATCATTCACCTGTGTCTGAAGCGGCCTTTGAAGCACAGCGGTCGATTTCAATGAACCTCAACTTCCTCTTGGAGGCCTAGCATCTGTTGCAGTCGTTCCTCTACGCAAGATGAACAATCCTCCATCAGGTCCCCGGTTCATAGACGAATGGGAAAGTCTCTCCAGACTTACACAGAGGTCTGACCCAACGAATCGATGCTCAATCGCTTCATCATAGAGATAGTCCTCTAGGACGATTTGCGCTTTTCCTAATACGAGTATTCGCGCCAACGGCCACGCCAGCCTTATGGCTCGCGCCGCAATATCGAGCGCCGCTGCACCCATACGATCATTGATGATGGCTACTGAAATCCCGATCGTGGTACGTAGAACGAAAAGATCACTTTGATTGCAAACCGTAGTAACCCGATATCGTGGGTCCATCAGGAGTTTTGCAGACTTGGACGGGACCCCAAAATCCCCTTCTAGCAGCAAGATTTCTATCAAGGGCGGGCTCTTCGAGGAGTTTATGGGGCAGGGGAACAGTGCCTTCGTTTCAAGTGGAACTTCCTCGACCTTGGATGTAATCGGCATCGATGAGTCTCCTGCACCGGTCCGTCCGGCGGCGTGGAAATGATTATCCTCCGTTTGAATATGAGAAGTTGTCCTTTTCGATACATCTAGGGCGGAAATTGAGGTCGAGTTCTGCACCTCAAGCATTCGGAGATCTTGTTGCTACTCAGGAAAAATCGCTGTTTCTTGACATTTCTTCGCGTGTTTGCGGAAGCCGCACTTAAGCGCGGTCTGATAGTCGTTTATGAGCGCATGGGCCCAGCCGCAACATGGCGCTCTGGATTTGAGTGAGATTAAGGGACCTCGCGGGAGTTTCCGAAGTAATTGCGCATGACGGGCCGGATAGGAGACCTGAATGACTGAAGTTCGAGGCGAAAAATTTCATCCGCTCGCATTCCTTGCGAAAGCTGGAATTGGACGAAAGGTCCTTCACCTGAAGGCAAAAGCCGTTATGTTTTCTCAGGGCGATGATGCCGATGCGGTCTTCTATGTTCAGAGTGGACGAGCAAAGCTAACGGTGGTTTCCGAGGCTGGGAAACAGGCCACCATTACGCTTCTTTCAATGGGAGATTTCGTTGGAGAAGAATCAGTCGCAGCTGTGAGGGGGACTCGTCTAGCAACTGCTACGGCGATTACAGCGTGCACGGTCCTCAAGATCAGTCGCGACGAAATGGTCCGTGTGATACACGAGCAGCCGGCATTTTCCGAACACTTTCTCGCCTTCGTGCTCTCAAGAAGCATGCGAATCCAGGCAGATCTCGTCGATCAATTGTTCAATTCTAGCGAAAAGAGGCTCGCAAGAGTCCTGTTGCTAATGGCCGAGTTTGGGAAACCGGGTGAACCTCATATGCTCATACCGAAAATCTCGCAGGAAGCGTTGGCCCAGATAATAGGAAGCACGCGGGCCCGTGTGAGCTTCTTCATGAATCGCTTTAGGAAGCTCGGCTTCCTAGATTACAACGGCCGGATAAGAGTCAATAAGTCATTGCTGAATGTCGTTCTTCATGACCAACTGCCCGAAGGAAACGCGAAGAAGCCCGTTCTGACCGGCAAACTTGCAGGAAATCCTTTGTGGGACAAATGAATGTTCGCAGGCCGGAGTGATCAAGCCTCTGAGATCCGAGGAATGCAAGAAGCACAGGCCATCGAACTGCGACGCGCTGGACGAGTTCTCCAGCTTCTCCAAGGGGAATGGACTTTACCCATTCTCGCCGCTATACGTGATCGGCCCGTTCGCCTAAGCGAGCTAAAAGGTTCGCCCCAGGAAACACCGGGACGGACGACAGCTTCTCTGGAGAAGGTGCCAATGACGCCCGAGGAACCCGATTGCGATCAAAGGAATCATTGGGAGAGCGTCCACGTCTGCCCGAACTGCGGGCAAATCATCAATCTCGCGGAATTGGACTTGAGAGCAATCACAACCGGAATCGTTAGCTGTCCAAGCTGCGATTGGTCCGGGCAGATCGAAATACAAGTCATCGACCAAGTGCCTCGTAAGAAGCCGACTTCAGTCGAGTAATGCATTACGCTGAAATGGGAAGTGGCAGTTGTTGATGTTTCTTCCTGTCCGGCATTTTGCGCATGTATGCGCGGACGAACTCGCTGGCGATCTTCGAGTTATCATCTGCACGGCAAACCAGGCATGTTTTGAGTCTTAAACTCGACTCGTTGAGCGGGCGCACGGTCACTCCGCTGCGCGCCATGAGCAAAGCACCAGCCTTCACTACAAAAGCGACGGCCGAACCGTCCGCAACGAATGGAAACGCTTCCTCCGGGGCCGTGACATGCTGAATACTCAGAGGACGGATTCCACGCTCGGACGCCGCATGAATGATCGCGTCATAGACAGGCGGATGCAATTGCCGATCGAAAAGAACCCAGTGACGTCCTCCCATCTGATCGAGCGATACCGATGGATACTGAGCCAGTCGTTCTCTCTTCGACATCGCGATGTAAAAGGGCAGGTCTGCAATCTGAACACAGGTAAGCAGGGGTGATTCAGGTGGATCATTTGCAATGGCTAGATCGATCACCCCCGCCAGAAGATCGTCGACAAGGTTCATCGAGAATCTGCTGATCAACTCGACCTTCAGCCGTGGGAAAAGAGCAAGTTGGACCGACAGCAGCGTCGAGACTAGGAACGGGTCAGCATAGGGCGTTCGTCCCACATGAAAGATTTCATCAATATTCTGCATTACCGCTCGGGCAGCTTGGACTGATCGCTCGCCATAGAGAATGGAGAGCCGTGCCTGTTGCACATAAGCGCGTCCCGCGTCGCTGAGTGCGACGCGTTTGCGGTCACGGAGAAACAAAGGGCCGCCGACCAAGGCTTCTAAATCTTGGATGTTCTTTGTCAGCATCGGCTGACTAATGCGCAGTCGTCGGGCCGCCCGCCCAAAGTGCAACTCCTCCGCGAGGGCGATCACCGACTCCATTAGTTTCGTGTCGTTCTTTGCCATGCCGCACCCCATGAACTCCGCGAAATGGGGATAGGACGAGGACTGGGCAGTCGGTTCTTTCAACGTATCGGCGCGCAGGCGCGTCCCATCGTTAAGCTACTGGATTTTGATGATGGTGCTGTGGAAAAGGTGAGCCGGTGTGTGGTTATCAGCGTCATTGATAAGTAACCCTCTTCGATGAATTGGACTCTGAAACGCGTCTTCGGACATCTTCAGAGCATGTACGTTATCTCCGTCCCTCCTTGGGGTTCTTCAAAGTGAGGTTGTATGCTCTCAGCCGCGAAACCGCATTCACGCACTCTTACTCCAGCCTTTGAGCCGCTGCTCGATCTCCATGAAGCGGCTACCGTCCTGGGCATGCACTGGAAGACCCTTGAGGGCAAGGCCCGGCAGCACGAAGTCCCCGCCTTCAAGGTCGGGAAACGCTGGAGATTTCGGCTCAGTTCGCTGAATAACTGGCTTGAAGCTGGCCTAAAATTGAATACAACCGATCGGGCCGACGTGACTAGACAGGAGCAACATCCTTGAAATTCACACGGCAACGCTACCAACGTGGCTATTTGCGGCGGGTGCCGCGAGCCAACAACAAGTCGGCTTGGGAGTATCGTTACGCGGACCCTCAAACCGGCAAGGAAAAGTCCATGTACTTCAGCACAGAACAGTTTCCAACGCAGACCGCGGTCGAGCGGCACTTGGAAACCTTTGTGCTCAAACTCAACACTGACAACCCGACGTTAGCCCTGCTTGAGCCCACCTTCGATACGTTGTTGGATCGCTTCATTGAGGAAGAACGCCTTCTTGAAATCAAGAAAGTTCGACCCGGTGAATCCTGCGACAACGTAGGCGAGCTGAGCTTTTCGACAGCCAGTTCCTATCTGAGCGTCATCAAGCGCGTGCGTGCGAAGTGGGGAACCACTCGTATCACTCGTCTGAAGCCGATGAATGTCCAGGAGTGGCTACGAAACCTGGAAGCCGCGCCCAAAACTAAAGGTCACATCAAGGCCGTCATACATCGCCTGTATGAGAAAGCCATGCTGTGGGAGATGGTCGAATGGCAACGGAATCCAATGGAGTTTGTCGAAATCAAGGGCATCAGCAAACGGCGGAAACGACCGGTGATCCTTACCGTTGAGCAGTTCTTTTTGCTTCTTCCGCTGATTCCGCAGCCTTACCGCATGATGGCGCTGCTCGCGCAATGCTCGGGTCTTCGCGTTGAGGAAGTCTTGGCTCTCGAAAAGCCCGACATCCACTTCGGGAAGCTCAGTATGCAGATCGTTCGAGCAGTCGTCCATGGTCGCCTAAAGCTGGTCAAAACGGAATACTCGGAGGACGAACTGCCCCTTGACCCGGATCTCGCTGCCATCTTGCTCGACTTCATTCGCGAAGCCGAGAGGGAGGCGCTGGCCATGTTGGGAGATGAGGGCGCTGGGATCATCGAGTCTGACCTGCTCTTTGTCAGCCCTATGACCGGGCGGCACTTCCACGCGTCGCCGATCGGACAGGACTACATCCGTCCTGCTGGTTGCTGTCTCGTGGATTGCCCGAACTGTGGGGCCGTCGCAGGTGAGTGGTGCAAGACCGACTTTCCCGTTCCGAACGGGAAGCGCCTTCCGCTGCACGATGAGCGGTGGGATGGTGCCGGCAAGTACGGCAGCATCGGGTGGCACACCTTCCGGCATACCTACAGGTCCTGGCTGGACGAAACAGGAGCACCGATGGGAGTGCAGCAGAAGCTTATGCGGCACTCCCAAATCTCGACCACGATGAACGTGTACGGCAACGCGCTGATGGAAGCAAAGCGCGAGGCAAACGCAGCAGTCGTTAGCAGGATTTTGAGGAGCGCATAACCCATGAAGGTGAGCGTCCAAACGTGCGAAAACCCGGCGGAGCAAATGTTGCTGCTCTTACACCGGGTTATTCCGGGTTGGAAGTTTCGCTAAGTGGTTGCGGGGGTAGGATTTGAACCTACGACCTTTGGGTTATGAGCCCAACGAGCTACCGGGCTGCTCCACCCCGCATTCAGAAGATACCGCGTTTTGAGACTCAAAGTCAATGAGCCGGTAGCTCGTTGCAGCACGTTCGCTGGGCGAAGACGCCGTAACTTTTTTGCTACCGCTGGGTTTCAGAGTTCAGTGCGGTTGACCATTTGCGTCGGGTCTTGGCCGTAACCGGAGGATTGGCGATGAGGTTGGACAGTTGCGTCAGAAGGTTTGGTTTTCCGGCACTTGTGCTGGCGGGGGCGCTGTCGGCAGCAGCGGCAGCTATTGCCCAAACGAAGACCAGCACCGTTCCGGATGCTCAGGTTGAGGCGAGTGTGCTTAAGGCGCTGGCGAGCGCACCGGAGCTAGCTGCACAGAGCATTAGTACAACGACGGTCTATGGGACGGTGACCTTAAGCGGGACGGTCGGCACCGAAGGTATGCGTGATAAAGCGGAGCAGCTTGCCGCGAACGCTCCAGGAGTGCAGAAGGTCGTCGATGAGTTGACTCTCGGCGGTCCGAGCCAGGCTCAGGATCAGCAGTTGCAAAGGGGACAGGAAGCGCTAGCAGGAGCCGGAAATCCGCAGGGGGTGCTTCAGTCAGACGGGACCTATGCTCCGGCGAATGGCGATCAACAGGCAGCAGGTGATCAGGACGTTCCACCGCCCAATGGACCTAACACAGACCCCTATGGCAGGCCTTTGAATGGACAGCAGGCGCAAGGTGGTGCACCTCCGGCGTCTAATCAACAGCAGCAGGGGGCGTCTCCCAATAGCCAACAGGGCTATGGGCAACCTGGTTACGGGCAATCTCCCTACGGTTCACCACAGACCGGGCACTCCGGCTACGGGTACCCGGACCAGAATGGCCACCCTTTACAGGGCGGCGCACCGCAGTATGGATACAACCAGCAGGGTCCCCAGGGATATGGAGCCGGGGGCGGTCAGCAGGGCGGTCAGGTCGTAACCGTCCCGAGCGGGACGCTCCTTCAGGTTCGGGTCAACCAGCACCTCAACTCGAAAACGATCCAAGCCGGAACGCCGTTTGATGCGATGGTCGTCAATGACATCGTGGCGAACGGGCAGGTAGCCATTCCGCGCGGAGCAAGCGTGCAAGGAACTGTTATCGATGCGGAGAGTTCTGGAGCACTGAAGGGGCGAGGGGAACTTGGTTTGCGTCTTGATCGTGTCACGCTCAGTGGCCAAACCTATCCGATTTCGTCCGACGTCTTCGCTGCACGTGGAGGCGACAAGACGGTTCAGACGGTCAACAGCGCCGTCGGTCTCGGTGCTTTGGGTGCGATCTTCGGAGCAGTTGCCGGAGGTGGCGCTGGAGCCGCAATCGGCGCGGGCGTAGGAGGAGCTGTTGGACTCGGCACCTCAGCTGCGTCCGGTCGGGGGAACGTATTCATTCCGTCAGAGGCTGTTCTAAGCTTCCGTCTGACTCAGCCCGCTACGGTCACCACCGTGTCGCAGGTTGAGATGCAGAGGCTTGGCTACGGCGTTCCGGCAGGTGGACCGCAGATGGTTCGCCACTATCCTCCTCCGCCACCTTACTACTACGGACCCGGCTACTACCCGAGGTACTATTACGGTCCGTATGGCTACTATCGGTACTAAATCAGGAACCAAAGTGCGAGCGGAAGGACCCGGCTGGACCGCCGGGTCTTTTTCGTTTTCCTGGTCATAGGACGGAATGTCCAGACATGGGACTGATTTATACTTATCGCTTGCCCTGCAATCGGCGTGGCGCGTGTTGCACGAACGTGTCAGGTCACGCAAAATCCCGGGCACGCGGCCCATCCGGCCGCTCGAAGTGAAGGTCTTTAGCCAAGCATGATTCGCATTCTGCAGCAGGACAATCGCCTTACCAAGATAGTGTTTGCCGTCATTATTGGCTTTGCCGTGGTCACTATGGTGATCACGCTCGTTCCGGGAATTTTCGATAATACCGACTCCGCAGGCTCCGACGTCTACGCGACGGTGCATGATCCAAGCACGCTCGGTCGGATCACGAGCGAGTCTGCTCCGGTAAAGCAGACCGAGGTCACGGCGCTAGCGCAGCGCCAACTGGCACAGCAAAAGCTGCCTCCATTCCTCCTTCCATATATGGAGCAGCGCGCAGGGCAGATCCTGGTGCAGCGTGCCATACTGAAACACGAAGCAGACCGCATGAACCTGCAGGTCAGCGACGCGGACCTTAAGCGGGAGTTGCAGACGGGTGCCTTCGCTCAGTACATCTTTCCGAATGGGCAGTATATTGGCGACGACAAGTACATGGATTTCGTCCAAAACGCCTTCGGAACCACGCGTTCGGACTTCGAATCGCAGGTAAAACAGGATATGGAGTTGAACCGCCTGCAGGCTTTGATTACTGGCGGTGTCACCGTCTCGGACAATGCGGTGCGCGAGGCGTACCGGGTCTCCGGAACCAAAGTCAAGTTCGACTATGCCGTCATCTCGGCCGAGGATCTTGCCAAGGGGATCAACCCGACAGACGCCGAGCTTCAGAGTTTCTTTAAGAGCAACGCTTCAAAGTATGCGACCGCTATGCCCGAGACCCGCAAGTTGAGCTATTTCAGCTTCGACGCCTCCAACTTGCCGGGTGGCAAGCCTCAGGTGACGGATGCGGATCTGCAGGCCTATTACAACCAGCACAAAGATCAGTTCCAGGTGAAGGAGCAGGTCAAAGTGCGGCACATTCTCATTGCTGTGCCGGCTGGCTCTGACGCGAAGACCGATGCTGCTGCGAAGGCCAAGGCAGAGGACATTCTGAAGCAGATCAAGGCCGGGGGGAACTTCGCCGATCTCGCTTCCAAGAACTCGGACGATCCTGGAAGCAAGGGACAAGGCGGTGAGCTTGGATGGCTTGATCGCGGCAAGACAGTTCCGGAGTTCGACAAGACGGCCTTCGACCTTCAGCCCGGACAGACCTCAGGCCTGGTAAAGACCCAGTTTGGGTATCACATTATTCAGACAGAAGAGAAGAAAACCGCTCATCTTCGTCCGTTGGACGAGGTAAAGCCTGAAATCCTTCCTGTAATCGAACAGACGAAGTTTGGCGCGGCCGAGCAAAGCTTCGCGCAACAGCTTGCGAGCGAAGCCCAGAAGAACGGTATCGATAAGGCCGCCGCCGCCCACGGACTGCATGCCAACACAACGGATTACGTGGCGAAGGACGGTGTGGTTGCCGGGCTTGCCGACGGAAGCGCGCTCCTGACCCAGGCGTTCACTGCCACCAAAGGCGCGGCTCCGCAGTCGGTTGCGACCGGCGATGGCTACGCTGTTTTCCAGGTAGTCGACGTGAAGCCAGCTCACGCCCCTGAGTTTGACGCCTACAAGGGAAAGATCGCCGCAGATTATCGCGAGCAACAGATCCCTCAACTCCTGAGTGCGCAACTCAACAAACTCGACGACCGCGCGAAGGTGCTGAACGATCTCCGCAAGGCGGCGGCGGAGATGAATATCCCGGTAAAGACGAGCGATCTGGTGGGCAAGGATGGCCAGGTGCCGGATCTCGGCTCGATGAGCGGCCAGGGTGCGGTGGCGTTTACGCTGGCGAAGGGCGCGATCTCTGGGCCCATCAACGAGGGTCGCGTGGGCGTAGTGCTCAGCGTGATCGACAAGCAGGAACCCAGCCCAGAGGATATTACAAAGAATTTTTCGGCAACTCGGGATCAGCTCCTGAACGATCAGCATGAGGAGATCTTCAGGGTGTATCTCGGAACGCTGAGCGATCTCTACGAAAAGAAGGGCGCCGTGAAGTACACCAAGAAGCCAGCCGCCCCGACGACGCCGTTCGGCAGCTAAGCGCGTAAGCAGCAAGAAACAGGGCCTGTCGTTCCCCGCACTCGGTGGATGACAGGCCTTTCATCGTTGGGGAGTAAGGTACGGATTTGACTGATTCGGCATCAGACCAAAGAAGCGCCGCCTCAGGCGGTTGGAAGCAGGGAGATCGAAGATTATGGCAATGGAAGGTCTGGAACGACAGTCGGGAGTCTTGTTGCATGTCACGTCTTTGCCGTCCCATGGAGGCGTGGGCGACTTTGGACCTGCGGCTTATGCTTTTGTCGACTTTCTTGCTGCCGCGAAACAGAGAATGTGGCAGGTTCTGCCACTAAGCCCGACCGGCTACGGCAGCTCTCCCTACTCGGCTTTGTCTGCGTTCGCAGGCAATCCTATTCTGATTAGTCTCGAAAAACTCGCGCAGGATGGATGGATTGCCTGGGAAAAGTTGAACGATCTACCAGGAGCTGATGGCCCGGCCGATTTTGCCGGGGTACAAGAGAAAAAGATTCCGCTTATTAAAGAGGCGGCCTCGAAATTCCTTCAGAGTGCCTCGGACGAGGAAAAACTGAAGTTCCAGAAGTTCTGCCAGGACAACATCTCGTGGTTGCCCGATTACGCCATGTTCAATGTTCTGCGGCGCATGTATGGATACGCGAGTTGGAACGATTGGCCCGTGGAGCATGCACAGCGTAAGCACGATGCGCTTACTGCTCTTCTGAACGATCATGGGACGGAATTGGCAGTCGAGCAGGTGGTCCAGTACTTTTTTAGCGAACAATGGACAGCTTTGAGAGCTTATTGTGCAGATCGGCGCATTCAGGTTCTTGGCGACGTTGCGATTTTCGTGAATTACGACAGCGCGGATGTATGGACTAACCCGGATATTTTCGAGCTGGATGAGCAGCGCAATCCGATTCGGGTTTCGGGTGTCCCTCCGGATTATTTTTCGGCGACGGGGCAAAGATGGGGAAATCCGCTCTACAAGTGGGGGACGTTGCGGGAACGGGGGTTTGATTGGTGGGTCGCGCGTATCCGGCGCGCGCTTGCACTCTATGACGTGATCCGGCTCGATCATTTCCGCGGGTTTGAGGCGTTCTGGTCCATCGATGCGAAGGAAGAGACTGCGATCAACGGGCAGTGGGTTAAAGCGCCCGGGCAGGAACTTTTTATGCGGTTGAAAGAGGTTTTTGGGACTTTGCCATTCATCGCGGAGGATCTTGGTGTGATCACGCCGGAAGTCGACGAGTTGCGCGAACGGTTCGGGATGCCTGGGATGAGAATTCTCCAGTTTGGATTCGCGGAACGCGGCGGGCACGTTTACCTGCCGCATCGGTATGTTCCGAACTCAGTCGCATACACGGGAACGCATGACAACAACACGACGCTGGGCTGGTGGCTGGACGATGCGAACGACACGGAACGGGCGAATGTTCAGGTTTATCTGCACAAAATCAATCATCCGGCCGAGATTAATTGGGCGATGATCAAGTCCGCTGCGAGTTCGGTGTCGAATCTCTGTATCTTTCCGCTCCAGGATATTCTGCACTTGGGGAGCGAGGCCCGGATGAATACCCCTGCCGCTTTGGGGGGAAATTGGACGTGGCGGTATAAACCGACGGCTCTACACCCGGATTTTGCGACTCAAATGGCTGCCCTGATGGAAATGACCGACCGGGACGGGTATATTTCGCCTACCGAAGGGGCTGAGGCAGGGAAGCCGACGGATGAGGCCCATCTTCGGGTGGAGCTTGGGGCGGCGATTTAGGCATACGGCACATCGACACGCGGAGATTTAGACTGGAAAGAGCAAATCGATCTTGATCAGGAGTACGAATGCCTCTTTCCGGTGAAGCAATCCGCACGATGAACTATGTTGACGATATTTCCGTAACTCTCCGCCGTATTCTCGTGGTGCTTCCCTCGTTGACCGAGGAGGAGCGTCAGCGTGTCTCGGATCACATCAAGGCAGCGGACCCGAGCTACGATAGTGTCGTAAAGTCTCTCGAAGTCAAGGAAAAGTAGTGCAAAACCCTGTCTCGTCCGGCCCCGGGATTAAAAAGATCGCTGTAATCGGGGCGGGACGGACGGGTCGCCGCTTTGCGTTGGTCTGTGCGGCCGCTGGCTTTGATGTTGTTCTGGAAGACGTGATGCCGGCGAATCTGCGGCGGGCCCAGGATGAGTATTTTTCGCTTGAGGTTGAGGCGGTCGGAACGCTTTCGGTTGCGTCGACGGTGGAAGATGCGGTTGCGCGAGCGGATCTGGCGATCGACTTCGTTCCGGATGAGCTTGAGTCGAAGTTGGAGATCTTTAGTCTTCTTGACCGAATGGCGCCTCCGAGGTGTGTTTTTCTGACTCCTACGGAGGTTTTGAGCATTACAGACCTGGCATCGTGTGTGTACCGTCCCGAGAGGTGTTTTGCGGTGCGTGGGGATCTGGCAAGGGAAGGGAAGCTTCGACTGATCCATCCGGAAGGGTTTCTGGGTGAGGTCTTCTTGCAGGTGGAAAGGTTTCTGCAGGCGCTTGGGCGGGACGTGGTGGTTGAAGCGGACCCAGACGCGCCCATTCTGATGAAGAATCTTGTCAAAACTGGTTGATTTGTGATGGTAGCGGGCTGGTAGCTTCGTGGTTCGTTGCTGGTCCGTTGCGCGGTGTTTGCCGGTTTGCCGAGCGTTGGTTAGCAGACACAACTCTCCGGGGGCCGAATGGGTCTAATGGACTGATTGAACGAGGAGGAACCATGTTGCACTGGAAGTATCTTGCTTCATCTGCTCTCACCGCCGCTCTGCTGAGCGGGGCTCACGTGGCACCTGCCCAGATCTCCGTGAACATCGGGGCACCTCCTGTTTGCCCTTACGGTTACTACGACTACGCTCCTTATGACTGCTCACCCTATGGCTACTATGGTCCGGACTGGTTCAACGGTGGACTTTTCATCGGCGCTGGCCCCTGGTTCCATGGAGGGCACGGCTTCTATGGACACGTTGACAATCGGTATGACCCACGTCACGGTTATGCTGGACCACGGCCTGAACGTGGAGAACAGCCCTTCAATCACTTTCATGCTAACGAAGGTCGTGATGGGCAGGGGCACATCGGCAATCCGGGACATGATGGCGGAGGTGAGCACGCGCCTGGCGCAGTTGGTGGCTTCCACGGCGGCGGGGAACACGGTGGCGGCGGTCACCGCTAAAAAGGGTGATTGGCTGAGAAAGGCCCGTCGAGAGCGACGGGCCTTTTTGCGTTGAGCGTGAAAGAATCGGGCATGATCAAGCGGATTGCTTCTGCCCTCCTTTTCTACACATCTCTTTGCGCTGGCGCTTTTGCACAGGCTCCTGCCCACGGTCATCACGTGGTCTTCGTGGTGACGTCTCCGGACCAGGATGACTGGCGCACGGCCATGGTGCTTGCGGATCACTTTATTGCGGGAGTGAAGCCGGAGTCGGCGGAGGTCGAGGTGCTGGCGTATGGTCCGGGAATCGATGTACTGAAGAAGGGAGCTTCGACGGCCTCGGACCTTGCGGATCTCGAGAAGATTGGGGTTCACTTTGTAGCTTGTGAGAACGCCATGCGGATGCACCATATCGCCAAGGCGGATCTGATGCCGGGGGTGACGAGCGTGCCTTCTGGGGTGGTTGAACTCGTTCGGAAGCAGGAGATGGGCTGGAGCTATGTGAAGGTTGGGCGGTAGGGTGTGCTCCGACCGAAAGGCAACGACAGACGCAGATTCCCTTCGGGATTGACAACCAGGGGGAGGCAACGACAAGGGTGTGGTGCTTGAGTTTCTAACGGTCCCACCTTAGGCGCGGTGAAGCTGCGCCGAAGATGGGCACCCGATTGTCCGGGCTGGGACGATCAGGACAACAGCGATGATAGACGCGGATTCCCAACCAAACGACCACGGCAACCGCACTGCTTCTCATGAAGGAAAGGCGACCCTTGCGGGTCGCCTTTTAGGTGGAGCAATGGAGTGGTTCAGGGTGAATCCTGGCAGGCAGCCTCTGCGTGCTGTCCTGCTTTCTGCTACATAGACTTCATCGTCTGTTCCGTACGATCTGTGATACCTCGACGGGGGCATAGCCTGTACCAGGGGCGTGAGGTGGTGTGCCGCTTCCGGGGCGGTGTGGTGCCCCATCTTGTCCGGACCGGGGTGCTTCGGTGTATCCTCATCGCAATCATGAGGACACTCTCTTCCGCTCTTCTACCGTTCGTGACCCTGGTTGGGTTGACCACTTCTTCTCTCACCGCGCAACAGCCTGTGGCTTCCGGGGCTCCGGCCATGAAGCACCAGGATACGGAGGTCTATGAGCCGGTTCCGCCGGTTGTGACTCCGGGCGCCACGGATTCGGCTCCTCCGTCTGATGCGATCGTTCTGTTCGATGGGACGAACCTGGATCACTGGGTATCGGCCAAGGACAAGGCTCCGGCGCAATGGACCGTTGCCGATGGCGCGATGACTGTAAGCAAGGCACCGGGAGTTGGCAATATCGAGACGAAGGAGACGTTCAAGAACTACCAGCTTCATGTCGAGTGGAAGATTCCGACGAACATCACGGGGAGCGACCAGGCGAGAGGGAACAGCGGCGTGTTCCTCGCTTCGACCGGGCCGGGAGATGCGGGGTACGAGCTGCAAGTCTTGGACAACTACAACAACAAGACCTATGTGAACGGGCAGGCGGGAAGCATCTACAAGCAGGCGATTCCGCTGGCGAACCCGAATCGCAAGCCGGGGGAGTGGCAGACATACGATATTGTCTGGACCGCGCCTACGTTTAACGAGGATGGGTCGGTGAAGACTCCGGCGTTTGCTACGGTGCTCTTCAACGGGATTATTGTCGAGAACCACTTCCAGTTGCTGGGGGAGACGCTCTACGTGGGCCATCCGTTCTACAAGAAGTACGATACGGCCCCGATCAAGCTGCAGGCGCATGGAGATAAGAGTGAGCCAATTAGCTTCCGGAATATCTGGATTCGGCGGTTGCAGTAGTTATCTGCCTTGTTTCGGCTCGCAAAGGTAAACGCAGATTCCCTTCGGGAATGACAACCAAAGGGGCAACGGCCGTGGCGGCCGAGCCTCCAGGGATTTCTGGATTCCCGCTTTCGCCGACGGTAAGGCTTCGGCGAAGGTGGGGCACCTTGGTTCGTTGCTATTGAAGGGCCACGATGTAGGTTGATGGCCTTGGGGTGCCTGAGATCAGGGCGCAGACGTGGACGCTTACCGTGTTGGGGGCTGTTACCTGCGCGTTGACCTGGAAGGCTCCGGATGGGCTGAAGCCAGGAGCTCCGGTTTCGGAGGCGACTGTTACGGGAACCATCGAGGTGGTTGCGCCGGAGATTGTTGCGGTTCCTACGGAGCAGTTGCCGGTTGCGAGTGGGATGCCGCCGATCCGGTTCGTTGTTCCGCGCAGGCTCATGGGTGGCTTTTCGGGTGTGCGGGGTAGAGGGGCGCTGCGTGTGGACAGGTTGGTCGCCTTGATGTTGTCGACGAGAAGGGTGCTGGTCGCTGGGTCCCAGCGGATGTCTCCGCCGGGAAGGGCAAAGAGGGTCATGATCGACTTCGATCCGTCCGCGTTTCCGCCGATGCGTACGACGGCTCCGGGGGCGTAGCCGAAGTGGAGTCCGGTGTCGAAGTAGCCCTGGATGCGATGAAGATCCGAGGCCATGAAGAGGCCGCCGTATGGCTTGTAGAAGGTTGGTGGATTGCCGTTGAAGGTTACGTGCGCCATGAAGGTTTGGCCGACTGTTCCGAGACCGTGAAATTCAAGGAGATCTCCCGAGCTGAGGGTCCCGTTCGACGGCGTGTGTTGCTGAACATCGAGCGATCGGCCGACGACGTTCACGGCGACGTTGTGGGGAGCCTCGACGAGGTCGCCGACTGACCACGGGATTGAGTTGGGTTCGCAGATTGGGTTGGCGCCGAGGCTTTGATTGGTGATGACCTCGCAGCCGGGGTAAAGGTGATAGCCATTGAGGCCCTCGACGCCGAACTGTTCCGCCTCGCTTCCAGACATGGGCAGGGTATTCCCGAGCAGGTTGCCGCGGATGTTCATCCCGTAGATGAGGTGTTTGGCGTCGAGGGCGCCGAATGCGTAGTAGGAGGAGCGGTATCCACTGGCCGCCAGATTCGCGTCGAAGCTGATGTATTGGCCGCAGATGCCGCCCTGGAAGATGTTCGCGCCCCTAGGGTTCGGGTTTCGGGCTGCTATGGTGATGCTTTGGAAGCCCTCAAGGACGGTTCCGACGCTGATGATGGGGGCGAGTTCGGGATAGTTTGGGCCGGTGATACAAACCTGTCCGCCGGGCTGGAACTGCCCCTTTTTCAGGGTGAGGTTGCAGGTGAACGGGGTGTTGACCTGCACGAGGTGGTTCTGGGGAATGGGCTGGTTGCAGACTCCCCAGGCAGTGGTGAGGGGGAGCGGATTGTCGACGGGGAAGGTGTTGAGGTAAAGGCTTCCGGCTAAGGGGGTGCTGGGGCCGGTGATGCGTCCGGCCGTTGTGCCTTTGGTGATATCGAGGAGGGGCGCGCCGTCGGTGGTCCAGTTGTTGCCGGAGATGAAGGAGAGTTTCGGCTGGGTGTCGCCGGTTCCGGTGGTGGCGGCGATGGAGCCGTGGAAGTAGCCGGTGATCTCGCCCATGTCGACGGCTTCGCCCTTGATGGCCTCGTCGGAGAGGGCGGTCGAGCCGCCGTCGGAGTAGACGTAATCGTAGGTTCCCATGACGTCACCGGCGGCGTGCTTCCTGAGGAAGAGGCTGCGGGCCTGGCTGATGCCGCGGTTGCCGACGTTGAAGATGTCGTACTGGAGTTTATCGACGCGCCAGCCCCCATTGTTGCCGAGGCTGACGCCGGGGCCGAAGGTGTTCATCTCGTTATAGCGGAGGAGATTCGGTGTGCGGCCGTCGATGCCTGGGGCTGAGGCGAAGGTGACCTGTGTGAGGATGCACTGGGCGAGTGAGGTGACCGAGCTTCGGGGGCAGTTCGAATAGGCGGCAGCTTCCGGTGCGGGACTCGTCTGGCCGTGGGCGCAGACAGTGAGCAGGAGGAAGGGCAGAAGGGTTACAGGCCGGATCATGCGGCCAGTTTACTGTGGCGGTCTGCTGGCTTAGTTGTTCGGCCGAAGGGCGAACCGGGCACCGAGGGAGTAGGCGATGATCGAGAGGGGCAGCCAGGTGCCGACGAGGACGCCGTCTCCGCCCATGAGGCCGGAGCCGTTATTGAATTCGAAGAAGGTTCGGGTGAGTTTGCGGACGGGACCGCATTTTTCGCAGAGGCCAATGCCGGTGGGCAGGTCGAGGACCCACACACAGACGACGGCGAAGAGGAAGAGAGCCGATAGCCAGACCCAGGATGCTACGACGTCCTTGCGGATGCGGGCTACGATGTAGCCGCCGATCATGGGGACGAGGAAGCAGAGGAGCGTCGCGAGGAGCTTGGGCGAAGAGGAGTCGGGATTGGGCTGGAAGAGGGTCATGATGCCGATGACGACGGCAAAGATCGCTATGGCGATGAGCGTGTGCAGGATGAGCCAGAGAGCTTCGTGGCCGAGGTCGCCGACGGATTTGCCCTGCGAGAGGTCGACTTCATCGTTCATCAAGGCGCTCTTCATGATCCTTAGAGTATCGCTGCGGGGAGAGGATTTCGCCAGTACTTGAAGAGCGTCGGCTTAGAATGGAGGGATGCTGCTTGATGGAATTCATGTACCGCTGACCACCCCGTTCTACCCGGATGGACGACTTAACCTGCGTAAGCTCGAGCACAATGTAGACCGCTACTCGAGGACACCTGCGGCCGGGATGATTGTGGTTGGGGTGAATGGCGAGGCTACCTCGCTGAGCGATGCGGAGACGCAGGAGGCGCTGGCCGCGGCTGTGGACGTCGCGGCGGCGGAGAAGGTGATGCTGGCTGGTGTGGCTCGGGACAGCGTTTTTGGGGCGCTGGAAGTGATCGACACGGCGGCGGGGCTTGGTTATGACGGCGTGGTGATCGGGCTGCCGGGCTTGCTGGTAGGGCGGGAGCGGGAGACGCTGACTTATTTTCAGGCGATCGCGGATCGGGCGGCGTTGCCGGTGGTGCTAACTTCGGCTGAGGGAAGGGAGTTGGGGCTTGGAGTGATTGCTGAGGTTGCGCGGCATCCGAGGGTGATCGGGATTGTGGATGGGGGTGGCCGGGTTGCGGAGATTAGGACGGCTACGGCTGGAGTGAAGCATGCGTCTACGGTGACGGCGGTGTTTGCGGCGGTTACCGGGCGTATGGTGGCTAAAGCGGCGGCTCCGGTTTTGGGGTCGGCAACGTTTGTGGGGGTCGAGAGCTTGCAGGGGGGGACTGCGGTTGCCGTGGCGGCCCCGGTGAGCGGGCCGGCGTTGAAGACGAGGACGCGGGAGACGGGGTTCCAGGTGCTGGGTGGGGAGACTTTGGGGATTTTAGAAGGGCTGAGAGCGGGGGCGGTGGGGGCGGTGCCGAGGCTGGCTGCTTGCGCCCCGCAGGCCTGCTTCGAGGTGCTGGCGGGGTGGAAGGATGGGGACCAGGGGCTCGCGGAGGAGAAGCAGGAGAGGTTGGTGCTTGCGGCGCAGTATGTCGAAGGGCTGGGTGTGCCGGGGCTGAAGTACGCGTGTGATTTGAATGGATACTTTGGGGGACGCCCGAGGCTGCCGTTTGCGATGATCAGCGGGGCGGAGAAGGCAGAGATTGATCGTTTGATGGCCGGGATGCGGAACTAGGTCCGCACCCCGGGTGCGTTCAGGCGGCTTCGGTGCGGGTGAGAGCGCGCTTGAGGACTACTTCGAGGGCGGCTTTCTGTTCGCCGTACTGCGTGTCCGTGAGGCGGCCCTGGACGTGGTCGGTTTCGAGCGCGAAGAGTTCTTCTTTCAAGGCCGCAAGCAGGCTTCCGCCGGTGGTGGGGGCCGCGGCGGGTGGGACGTAGGCAGGCTGCTGCGGGGTCGTGGGGGCTGCGGGTGTGTTTGACGAACCTTTCAGCATGACGCCTGCGCCGCCTGCGAGGAGAAGGGCTAGGCCTCCGAGGATCCACCACTTGTACTTGGCCCAGGGATCGTTGGTGCCTTCGGGGTCGACGGGAACGCCGAGGCCGCCGCCGGGGCGGGTGTCGGTGGCGGTGGTGTTTCCGCTCTGGGCGGCGTTGGCGGCTGCGCTGCCGGGTTCGGCTGCGCCACCGTTGGCTCCGGGGGTCGCGGCGGCAGTGTCGCGAGGGAGCTGGCCGGTGCCGGAGATGGTGAACTCAAGGGGCTGCGAGGGCTGGACGTTGCGGGCGACGTAGGTCTGGGCCTCGGTCTCCTCGGTGACGGCGGTGTAGGGATTGGGGGTGCCGCCCTTGAAGGACATGCTCTTGGGCATCATGATGGCGACGGTGTCGGTGGGGAGGGTGGGCCTCGGCGAGAACTGGAAGGAGCCGGAGTAGGGGAGGCTGTAGGTGATCTGAAAGCGGGTCTCGCCGGGGCGGACGGGGAAGACGAAGGCGTAGTGGTTGGGGGTGTCGCCGAGGGGGACGGGGGCGGCCTGGACGGGCATGCCTCCGGGGCCGAGGGCGGCTGAGCCCTGCACGACGGCTCCGGCGGGGAGGTAGAACTCGAAGGGGCGGTCGCTGAACTGGGTGCGCGGGGGGGTGGAGTCGTTCTTGACGAAGAAGTTTTCTACGATGCGGAGGCCGGAGCCGCCGGGGTCGGACTGGATGCGTAGGACGTCGGCCTCGCCGGTTACGCCTTCAACCTTGGCGGCGGCGTTGTAGACCTCGACCTCGACAGAGTCGGCCCCGGGCTGGACGGGGCGGAAGTAATTGGCCTTATCGTGGGTGACGCGGACGAGATGGACGCCGTCGTCGGCTACGTCGAGCTTGAACTGGCCCTTGGCATCGGTCTTGGTGTGAGCGGCTTCCTGCATGCCCTGCTGGAGACGGATGAGGGTGACTTCGTCGCCGGGCGAGGGCTTGTTGGTCGTCTTGTTGGTGACGACGCCGGAGAGGGTGGAGGCGGCAAACGCAGAGGTGGTGAGGCAGAGGAGGGCTATTGAGGGTAAGAGGCGCACGCCTGATTTTACTGCAAGGCGGATCAGACTTTCGCCGGTGATGTCGTAACAGGCTGGGGGGCGGCGAAGAGATCGAGAACGATCGAATCCTCGAGGGCTTCGACGGAGTGGAGGGCGTTCGAGGGAATAATGAAGGTTTGTCCCGCGTGGACTGCCTGGGGACTGTCTTCGACGAGGAAGAGGATGCTCCCATGCTCGATCATGCTGATCTGCTCGTCGAGATGCCGGTGGAGGCCGCTGACGGAGCCTTTGAGAAGACGGCGACGGATAACGGTCATGGTGTCGCTGTGGATCATCTGGCGTGTGGCCAGTGGATTCACCTGCTCTTCTTCGACCTGAGTCCAGTCGTAGAGTTTCATGAGCCTTCCCTTTGCAAAGGATGGTCGCGGGAGGGTGGCGAGGATTCTCAGGTTCCGCGCAACCACTCGCCGCGCACAGGTTGGAGAAGTCGCTTCGTTTACTTCGAGTGGAACTGCCCGCCCTCACATGGGTCGCTCGTCCTGCCGCCGGCGACCTTGCTGAGTTCTTCGTCGGTGAGTTCGATCTCTTCGGGTGAGGTTGTCGGGTCTTCTGCCGGTACTTTCGGATCTGCCATTGTCGTTCTCCTTTTGGATTGGACTTGCGAAAGACTCTCGCGAAGGCAGGTTTGGTTTCCGAATCCTCTTCAAAAATCAGCCGGGCTCAGCGTATTGTCTTTCCGGCCTATTTGGCCGCGGCCAGAGTATAAGGGCGCGGGTGACGGGGCAAGTGTATTTTTTGGGGGACGCGCTTCGGGAATGACACCAGGAGGACAGCTTCAAGGGTGCGGATGTTTGGCTGCTTGCGTTCCCACCTTAGCCGACGATGAGACTGTCGGCGAAGATGGGGCACCCCTGTTTTGTGGTCGGGAAGCGGAGTAAGGCAAGTGCCGACAGAGAATCCCCTCGGGGATGACAGAAGGGCTCGATGGGGTTTTAGGCGCGGACGGGGAGGCGGGTCGAGAGGTGGTCCATCTCGGCGATGACGCGGGCGGCTTCGTCTTCGAGAGAGGCGCGCTGCTCAGCGTAGTCCTGTTCGGGGTATTTACCGGCGAGGTACTCGAAGTTCAGGTCGCGGAGGTTCTCGTAGATGACGTCTTTGCGCTCGCGGAGGTAGTCGAGGCGAGTCTTGTCGGCCTGACGGAAGGGGTTCTTGTCGGGCCAGAAGATGAAGGCGAAGAGGAGGAGGGTGAGGATGATGCCGGCGATGATGCCCATTAGTATTCAGTCTCCCGGCGAATCTGGGCGCGGAGGGCGTCGTTGAGTGGCTGGGTCCCGGCGGGGGTAGCGGGAGTTCCGCCGCGAAGCTTCCAGACGCGGATGAGGAAGGCGACGCCGACCGTGGCGAAGAAGAAGACGGCGAGGGGGGTGATCCAGGCTACGTCGTCGAAGCCTCCGCGCATGGGGGCGGCGAGAACGGTGGCCCCGTATTTTGCGGCGAACCAGTTGAGGATCAGGTTGTCAGGGCCGCCGGGGTTGAGCTGGGTGTGGAGCTCGTCGATCATCACCGGGGAGACGGGGCAGCCCACGTGATTGCACTCGAGTAGGATCTGGGTGCAGCCGCAGGTGCAGATCATCTCGTGGCCGAGTTTGTTAAAGCGGGCTTCCGGGGTGGCGGCTGCTCCGAGGAGGGCTATGGTCAGGGTCAGCAAAACGGCGACACTGGTCCAGCGACGTTTGGTGAGAACAGGCAACGACAACCGCAACGGAAGACGCAGATTCCCTTCGGGAATGACAACCAAAGTGCCGCGTTCTGACGGCTTGTCGCTTGAGACGAACGGCTTGGCGTTGGCGAGCAGGGCTGTGAGGCGAGCTCCAGCGGACGTACTAAGCATGGAGGACCTCGGGGGTTTGGGACTCAGGGACTTGGCGGGTGCGGGTGGCACCGGGCTTGAGGGCGGGGACGAGGGCGAGGAAGGTTCCGGCGACTACGATGGCGACGCCGATCCAGATCCAGGCGATGAGGGGGTTGATGAAGACCTTGATGATGGGCTTGTCGGTGTCGGGGTTCTTGCCCTCGTAGATGACGTAGAGGTCATTTTCGAGGGTGGAGTGGTTGGCCACCATCGTCGCGTAGGTCTGGCTGGCGTTGTAGAAACGCTTCTCGGGGTTGAGGCGGGTGATGTGGGACTTGCCTTTGTAGGCGTCGAGGATGGCGAACTCGGTGTCGTAGTTGGGGTTCGAATCCTGGGTGAAGCTCTGGCAGACAATGCGGTAAGGACCGATGAGCATGGTGTCGCCAAAGCCCATCTCCTGCTCCTTCGACTGGTTGAAGGCTCCGCCGGCGATCCCGATGAACATGACCACGATGCCGAAGTGGACGAGATAGCCGCCGTAACGACGGGTGTTGCGATGGGTAAGGGTTACGGCTGAGGCGAAGAGGTTCTTGCCGGTCTGGGTGCGGACCACGGCCATGCCGCGGAGGAACTCGGACGAGATGGCGGTGACGACACCGGCGCTGAGGGTGAAGGCCATGAGCGAGAAGATCGTCGCGTGCATGTCGTCGCCATCGTTCCAGGGGCGGATGCCGGCGATCATGAGGCCGACGAGGGTGACGGCCATGGCGATGCCGGGGAGGACGAAGTTGCGGCGGATTGCGCGGATAGAGGTCGAACGCCAAGCGAGCAGGGGGCCGAGACCGGTGAGGAAGAGAAGGAATAGACCGATGGGGATGTTGACGCGGTTATAGAAGGGCGCGCCGACGGTTGCTTTTTCACCCTTAACGTACTCGGAGAGAACAGGGAAGAGGGTTCCCCAGAGGACGGTGAAGCAGGCGACGAGGAGGATGAGGTTGTTGAAGAGGAAGCTGGACTCGCGGGAGACGAGGGATTCGAGGCGGTTCTCGCTGACGAGATGGTCGCGGTTCTTGAAGAAGGTGAAGAGGCAGACGGCTAGGACGATCAGGATGAAGCCGTAGAACCACTCGCCGATGGAGGACTGGGCGAAGGCGTGGACAGAACTGACTAGACCGGAGCGGGTGAGGAGGGTTCCGAGGATGGTGAGGAGGAAGGTCGAGAAGATGAGCCAGACGTTCCAGTTCTTCATCATGCCGCGCTTCTCCTGCATCATGACGGAGTGCAGGAAGGCGGTTCCGGTGAGCCAGGGCATGAGGGAGGCGTTTTCGACGGGGTCCCAGCCCCAGTAGCCTCCCCAGCCGAGGACGGAGTAGGCCCAGTGGGCTCCGAGGAAGATACCGCAGGTGAGGAAGAGCCAGGTGACCATGGTCCAGCGGCGGGTGATGTGGATCCACTTTTCGCCGGGGTAGCGCATCATCAATGCGCCGAGGGCGAAGGCGAAGGGAACCGAGAAGCCGACGTAGCCGAGATAGAGCATCGGCGGATGGATGACCATCTCGGGGTACTGGAGAAGGGGATTGAGGCCGTGGCCGTCCTGGGCCAAGGGGCCGGGCTGAATAGCGAAGGGTGGTGCGGCGAAGTTCAGGAGGAGAAGGAAGAAGACCTGGACGCCGGAGAGGATGGTTGAGGCATAGGCGGAGAGGCGGACGTCGACGCGATGACGGATGCGAAGGACGAAGCCGTAGGCGCTGAGGAGCCAGGCCCAGAGGAGCAAGGAGCCTTCCTGACCGGACCAGAGGGCGGAGAACTTATAGGCCGGGTGCAGGTCTCGGTTGGTGTGGGCGAGGATGTAGGAGACAGAGAAGTCGTTTGTGAAGGCGGCCCAGGCGAGAGCGAAGGCGGCGCAGGTCATCACGACGAAGGTGCTGATCCCGGCGCGGCGCGCGGTTTCGCCTAGGCGGCTTGAGGTCTGGTCGCCTGTGGCGAGAGACGGGCGTCGCAGGGCCAGGGCGCCAGCGGCGAGGGTGTAGACGCTCAGAGTAAGAGCAAGAAGGAGAGAAAAGCTGCCGAACTCCGGCATGGGATGCGTTGGCATGGGTTCACTCGCACCCTATTCTCTCAACGAGAGAGATAAAGGGCAATGTTCCGCTGCTTACCGCACAGATGGAGCCTAGTTTTTTTTGAGGAGGTCATGCACGGTGGCGAGGAGGAGATCGGGAACAAGAGGCTTGAGGCGGAAGGTGATGTTGAGGCCTTCGTAGGCATCTTCCGCTTCCTCGAGACCGCTGATGACCAACACAGGCAGGTCGGGATGGCTCTTGCGAAGTTCACGGACGAACTCGGCACCGCTCATGCCCGGCATGATGTGGTCAGTGATCACGAGGCGGATCTCCTCGGGGAATTCGTTTCGCTGAAATTGCTCGAGCGCCCGGACTGGGTTCAGGGCAGCGATGACAAAGTAGTCAGCCCGCTTCAGAATGGTCTGCCGCGTGGCGGCCTGAATGGCGTTGTCATCAATTAGCAGTACGGCTGCGCTCATCGTGCCTTTCACATCTCTGGTTCGAGTGCCGCGACTGCGGAAGGAATACACCTAAAGTTCGGCTTTGTAACTCTGATGCAGAAAGGTGCTTTCTGGCTGCTTGTCCGGAACGCACAGTGGATGGTTGGTTCGTTCTGGACTGGCTGGGTCAACTCAAGTAGTCTCACTCGCAGGATGGGAGCCGCAGTGCTCTCGTAACTCTATGATTTAGCAGGCAGACGTGAATCTTGGCTTTATCGATTGGCTGATCATGCTGGTGTACTTCGTGTTCGTTTTGGGAATTGGTTTTGCCCTGAAACGCTATATGAGGACCAGCCACGACTTTTTTCTCGCGGGCCGGTCGATTCCGGCGTGGGTGTGTGGGCTTGCGTTCCTGTCGGCGAACCTGGGGGCGCAGGAAGTCATCGGGATGGGCGCGTCGGGGGCGAAGTACGGGATCATCACGAGCCACTTTTACTGGATCGGCGCGGTTCCGGCGATGGTGTTCGTCGGGATCTTCATGATGCCGTTTTATTACGGTTCGAAGGCGCGGTCGGTGCCTGAGTTCCTAAGAATGCGATTCGATGAAAAGACGCGGGCGGTGAATGCGTTCTCGTTTGCGGTGATGACGGTGTTCAGCTCGGGCATCTCCATGTATGCGATGGCGCTGCTGATCCAGACGCTTGGGCTCTTTCATGGGTTGATGCCGGATAAATACATCTTCCATGTGTCTGTTGTGCTGTCGGCGGTGATCGTGCTGGCGTACATCTTCCTGGGCGGGTTGACGAGCGCGATCTATAACGAGGTTCTGCAGTTCTTCTTGATCGTGGCAGGGTTTGCGCCATTGGTTTGGATCGGGCTGCGGAACGTGGGTGGGTGGCATGGGATTCAACAGAAGCTTCCGGCGACGATGACGCACTCGTGGCGGGGGATGCGGCATGCTTCGACGAACTCGCTTGGGGTGGAGTGGGTGAGCATGGTGATGGGGCTCGGGTTTGTCCTGAGCTTCGGATACTGGTGCACGGACTTCCTGGTGGTGCAGCGGGCGATGGCTGCGGATTCGGAAGAGTCGGCGCGACGGGTTCCGCTGATTGCGGCGATTCCTAAAATGTTCTTTCCATTTCTCGTGATTTTGCCGGGGCTGATCGCGGTGACGGTGACGTCGCATGCGACGCCGGGGCTGCATGAGACAACTTCGCCGATGACGGCGGGAGTGGATGCGGGGGCGGTGCCGGAGAAGCACTACCTGGGGCTGATTCCGGAGAAGATGGATCCGGTGAGCGGGAAGCCGGTGGTCGATGGGAAAGGGCAGCCGATCTATAACTACGACCTGGCGATTCCGGCGATGCTGCTGCACTACTTTCCTACGGGGATCCTGGGGCTTGGATTGACGGCTTTACTTGCCAGCTTCATGTCGGGGATGGCGGGGAATGTCACGGCGTTCAATACGGTCTGGACTTACGACATTTATCAGTCATACATCAACAAGCGAGGGACGGATGCGCACTACCTGTGGATGGGACGGATGGCGACCATCGGGGGCATTGTGCTGTCGATTGGAGCGGCCTATGCGGCAACGAGCTTCAATAACATCATGGATGCGCTGCAGTTGATCTTTTCACTGGTGAATGCGCCGCTATTTGCCACGTTTCTGCTGGGGATGTTCTGGAAGAGGACGACGGGGCACGGGGCGTTTGCCGGGTTGCTGGCGGGGACTGCTGCGGCCCTGGCCCACCATGGGTTGACGCTACCTGTGGAGGATGCGCCGGGTTTGCATGGAGCGTGGCTGCACCTGGTGCATATCTACCCGAGTGATATGGCGCAGAACTTCTGGACGGCTATCTTTGCCTTTTCGGTGAACATGATCGTGACGATTGCGGTGAGCCTGGTGACGGAGCCGAGGCCAGAGTCGGAGCTGGTTGGGCTGGTTTATTCGCTGACACCGAGGCCGGTCGAGGGGCATCTGGAGTGGTATGAGAAGCCGGTAACGCTCGGCATCGGGGTGCTGGCGCTGCTTGCGGCGCTCAACCTGGTGTTCGCTTAGGAGATTGGGATGGGACTGGATATACGGATTCCGCTTGGGCTGCTCTTCCTGCTGACGGGCGGGATCATGGGGCTCTACGGGCTTTTCACGCGCGGGAGCGAGATTTATGGGAAGTCGCTCGGGGTGAACCTCAACATGACGTGGGGCGCGGTGATGTTTCTGTTCGGGCTGGGGATGTTCCTGGTGGGGCGGCGGGTGAAGTGGCAGGATGACCCTGTGACTCCGCGGCCGTGGGAACGGGGTAAGAAGCCGCGGAGGTAGGGGGATTCGGGTTAGCCGCCGAAGCCGCGGTTCCAGTGCTGGATGACGCGGGTGGTGCGCTCGTATCCGAGAACGCTGACGCTTCCGGTTCCGAGGCCGAGGAACTCGCCTCCGCCGGCGGAAAGGCCGATCCAGCGGGCGGCAAGGATGCGAAGGATGTGTCCGTGGGCGAAGAGGGCGACATTGCCGCCTCCGGCGGTTCCTGCGGCCTCGAGGGCGCGGGCGATGACGCCGTCGGCGCGCTCGCCCACGTGGTCGACAGGCTCTCCGTCCGTGATGTGGGCTGTCCAGATGGAGAAATCGGGCTCGGTTTTTCGAATCTCGGGCGTGCTCTTGCCTTCGTAGACGCCGTAGTCCCATTCCATGAGGCCCTCGTCGACGTGGGCGTTTTCGATGAGGCCGGCGATGCGGCAGGTCTCCTTGGCGCGGGCCATGGGGCTGGTGAAGACGGCGACGAACTTGGTGTCTCTGAGGAAGGCTCCGAGTTCCTTGGCCTTCTCGCGTCCGTTCTCGGTCAGGGGGATGTCGGTCCGGCTGGTGTGGGCGCCGCTGAGACTCCACTCGGTTTCGCCGTGACGCATCAGCCAGAGTTGGGTTCCTGCACTCATCGCTTGTTTCCTCCGTGAATAAACTATCCTATAAGGATGGACTTTCAGCTAACGACCACGTACAAACCGCAGGGCGATCAGCCGCGGGCGATCGGGGAACTGGTTTCGGGGATCAATGCAGGGGAGAAGGAACAGGTGCTCCTCGGGGTAACGGGCTCGGGCAAGACGTTCACCATGGCGAAGATTATCGAGGAGTTGAACCGTCCGGCGCTGATCCTGGCGCACAACAAGACGCTGGCGGCGCAGCTTTATCACGAGTTCAAGACATTCTTTCCGAACAACGCGGTGGAGTACTTCGTCTCGTACTACGACTACTACCAGCCGGAAGCTTACATCCCTTCGGGCGATCTCTTCATTGAGAAGGAAGCGACGATCAATGAAGAGCTGGATAAGCTGAGGCTCTCGGCTACGCGCAGCCTGTTCGAACGGCGGGACGCGATCATTGTCAGCTCGGTGAGCTGTATTTATGGTCTAGGGTCGCCGGAGGCTTACTACGGCATGCTCCTCCTGCTGGAGCGTGGGCAGAAGATCAAGCGGGAAGATATTACGCGGCGGCTGGTCGAGATTCTTTACGAACGGAATGATGTGGACTTTCGGCGCGGGACGTTTCGGGTGCGTGGCGACATCATCGAGGTGTATCCGACGTATGACGAGTCCGCTTACCGGATCGAGCTGTTCGGGGATGAGATCGACTCGCTGTCGCAGATCGATCCGCTGTTCGGGACGGTGAAGCAGAAGTACTCGCGTCTGCCGATCTACCCGAAGTCGCACTACGTGGTGCAGCCGGAGAGGAAGAAGACGGCGAGCGATTCGATCCTGGCCGAGATGGAGTGGTGGGAGAAGGAACTCGAGGGGCAGGGAAGGCTTGTTGAGAGCCAGAGGATCCATCAGAGGACCCGGTATGACCTCGAGATGATCAAGTCGGTTGGTTACTGCCATGGGATTGAGAATTACTCCCGGCACTTCTCCGGACGGCTTGCGGGAGAGCCGCCGCCGACGTTGCTTGACTACTTTCCACGGGACTTTCTCTTGTTCATCGACGAGTCGCACGTGACGGTTCCACAGTTACATGGCATGTGGCATGGAGATAGAAGCCGTAAGCAGAACTTAGTCGATTATGGGTTTAGGCTGCCGAGCGCGATGGACAATAGACCCCTTCGTTTTGAGGAGTTTGAAGGAAGAACGGGGCAGATTATCTATGTCTCGGCTACACCTGGTCCGTATGAGCTGACTAAGTCAGCGGGTGTTGTCGTTGAGCAGATTATCCGGCCTACCGGGTTGATCGATCCACAGGTAGAGATACGTCCGGTTAAGGGACAGATCGATGACCTGCTTGCCGAGATAAGGGATCGCACGAGCAAAGATCAGCGCGTATTGGTAACCACATTGACCAAGAGAATGTCCGAAGATCTCGCGAATTATTACACCGAAGTTGGAGTGCGCTGCAGATATATGCACTCAGAGATCGAGACGCTTGAGAGAATCAAGCTGCTTCGTGACCTGCGAAAGGGTGAGTACGACGTGCTGATCGGGATCAACCTGTTGCGCGAGGGGCTAGATCTGCCTGAGGTTTCGCTTGTCGCGATTCTAGATGCGGATAAGGAAGGCTTCCTGCGCTCCCAGGGATCGTTGATTCAGACGATCGGCCGTGCAGCGCGTCATGTCGAGGGCCGGGCGATTCTCTATGCGGACAAGATGACGGACTCGATGCAGCGGGCGATCAACGAGACGGACCGTCGGCGAGAGAAGCAGATTGCGTACAACGAAGAGAATGGGATTACACCTGCCTCGATCATTCGTCCACTTGAGATGGGGCTTGCGGGGATCCTCAAGGCGGACTATGCCGACCTGACGGATGAGGCGGAAGGTATGCCGGAATTCTCAACCCAAGCTGAATTAGATGCTTACATCTCGAAGCTGGAATCGGATATGCGCGAGGCGGCTAAGAAGTTCGAGTTTGAGAAGGCAGCCAAGTTAAGAGACACGGTAAGAGAACTTAGGACCAAGGAATTTTTATTTAGCTGAGATGGCGAAGAGGTGCTATGTTTCCGTGACGGGATTGACCGTTGATATGTGATGTGCGACCGAACGATACGAGAACGATGCGATCTCCAAAGGCACCTATGTTGCACTTTCCAGGATCTGGGCCCGATTGTTTGAACACTGTTTCGCTGGGGTTGACGGATGGAGATGGCATTGGCTGTAGCTGAAAGTGAAAGTAGCCTCGAGTTCGACCGAAGGGTGGTCGGGTTAGGTGCCGAGGAAGAGCTTGCGGGTCCGCCTCACGTCGATACGCTTCGGCCAGTGACGCAGCAGGAGCGCATCAGCAGCATGGATGTCCTCCGGGGCTTCGCTCTCATGGGCATCCTCGTGATGAACATTACGAGTTTCGGTCTTCCCGGCTGGGCTTACACAATCCCAGTTTCCACTGCACTGCCTGTGTTCGATGGACCACATTGGCGCGTGAACACGATCATCTGGTTCCTGCGCTGGGTGCTCGCGGAAGGAAAGATGCGTGGGTTGTTCTCCATGCTGTTCGGGGCGGGGGTGATCCTGTTGACTTCGCGGGCGGAGGCACGTGGCGGCGGGGATCGCGTGGCAGATATCTACCTCAGGCGGAACATGTGGCTGGTCGTCTTCGGCGTGCTGCACGCTTACCTCATCTGGGATGGGGACATTCTTTATTTCTACGGGATGACGGCGCTCCTGTTTCTTTATCCCTGCCGAAAGCTCAAGGCGAAGACGCTGATCTGGACGGCAGCGATCGTGCTCCTGGTGAACGGGATCATCGGGTCTGGACGAATCGTCGATGCGCGGCTTCTCGAAAAGAGAGCGCAGCAAGCGGATGCGGCTTACCGAGCCGGGAAAGGGCTGACACCGGATCAGGCCGAGGCGATCACAGCCTGGCATAACTGGCATGACTCAGTGCGGCCGCCGAAAGAAAAGTTGCTGAAGGATGAGAGACGGGTCTGGGGAGGATACCTGTCGGAGCAGAGGTACAAGGCGAGAGAGGTATTCGATACGCAGACGCGGGATTACTATCTCGGGTTTGGTGATGTGCTTGGGTTCATGCTGCTTGGAATGGGGATGTTTCGGAATGGCTTCCTGACGGCCAAGCTGAAGACGAAGACGTATGTGACGTTCGCGGTTGTCGGGCTTGGGATCGCATGGCCGCTCGTATTTGCGGGGTGTTGGATTGCGTGGAAGAGCCACTTCGATCTCTTCGAGACAGAGTATGGGCTCTTTCTGCCGTACGACATCGGTCGTGCAGGTGGGACGCTTGGGACTGCGGCTCTCGTGCTCCTAGTGGTTAAGTCTGGCGCGATGGGATGGCTGACGCGGCGGATCGCGGCGGTTGGGCAGATGGCGCTGAGTAACTACCTGCTGACGAGTACGTGCTGCCAGATCCTGTTCGTCTGGAGTCCGTTGAAGTGGTATTCGAGACTGGAGTACTACCAGCTTTACTTCGTAGTACTTGGTGTGTGGGCGTTGAACCTGACGTGGAGTACACTTTGGCTGCAGTACTTTCAGTACGGGCCGATGGAGTGGGCGTGGCGGTCGCTCACGTACTGGCGACGGCAGCCGATGCGCCTGCTGAAGACAGCGACTGCCTAGGCGAAGAGGGTGGCGGGCCACTCGGTGGGTGAATCGACTGTTGCTTCAGGTTGAGCGGCGGCCAGGGCGTGTGGCGAGAGTCCGAAGGTGCAGCCAAGGGAGCGAGCGCCGGCATTGCGGGCGGTGAGAATGTCGACGTCCGAGTCGCCGATCATAACAGTCTGCGCCGGGGTGATGGGTTCGGCATTGGGGGCTAAAGCGTTGGCTTCGGCGATCAAGGTTTGAATGCCGTGTGGGTCGGGCTTCTTGGTGTGGAAGGAGTTCCCGCCGTAATTCTGGAAGAAGAAACGATCGAGGCCGAAGTGGGCGCAGATGTCTCGCGAGGGGTGGACGGGCTTGTTCGTGAGGACGGCCATGGGGACCGTGGGGTGGGCGCCACGGATCGATGCGAGGGCTTCGAGGACGCCGGGGTAGACGTAGGTGAAGTCGAGCTTGTGGATGCGATAGTAGTCGAGAAAGAAGGAGATCGCCTGGTTGAGATGAGATTCTTCTACCTGATCCGGATCGCCGAGGGCGCGGCGGATGAGCATCGAAGCTCCGTCGCCGATGTAGCTGGCTATGACGGCGTCGGGGAGGGCGGAGCGGCCGAGGTGAGCGAGGGTGGCGTTGACCGAGTTGCAGAGATCCTGACGGGAGTCGATCAGGGTGCCATCGAGGTCGAAGATCAGGAGGCGGGGATTGGCCGTAACAGTCATTCCTCTCAGGATACGAGAGTTGATCGGATCCTGAGAGGAAGGTACCGGGTGTTACTTGATTTCGATATCGCCGGAGCCGGTGCTGGCGCGTAGGTTGGGGCCTCCGCCGTTGACGGAGGCGGTCAGGTGGTGGCCGTTATTGTTCGCCATCTGGCTGACCGACTGCTGGACGCGGATGCTTCCGGAGCCGGTGCTGGCGTTGACGTTGAAGCGGGCATCGTTGCCGAGGGTGAGGCGGATGGAGCCGGAGCCGGTCTGGAGACGCCAGTCGGTGGCGGGGCGGCCGTAGATCTCGATGTCGCCGGAGCCGGATTCGGCCTGGAGGCCGCCATTGACACCGTGAGCGCGGATGCTGCCAGAGCCGGTTTCAAGCTTCGTGTCGCCCTGGGCGGACTGCTCGAGCTCGATGTCGCCGGAACCGGAGTGGAGGCTGGCGGAGCCGTGGACGCCGCGGATGCGGAGGGAGCCGGAGCCGGTTTCGGCGCGGACGCTCTGGGCTACGTCCTGGGTTTCAATGTCGCCGGAGCCAGTGAAGGTGCTGAGGATGGAGTTGCGGGGGAGGGTGATCTCATAGTCGATGGAGATGTTGCGGAAGAGATCGCGGGTCTGGCGCTCGCCGATGATGAGGTCGTTGCCGTTCTGGTGGATGGGTGGGTTGTCGGCGATCTCTTGCAGACGGTGATCGATGTCATTCGAACTTGAAAACCAGCCGCCATTGCTGGAGTGGATGTGGCCGGTGACGTGGACCTGGTTGTCGTTGCCGGGATGGATGTGAACGTAGCCGGAGCCGGTGGATACGGAGACGTTGGGTGCGTTGCCGGTGGGGACGGTGCGGTCGAAGTTGCGGTCTGCAGCGAAGGCGCTGGTGGAGGCCAGGGTTAGGGTCAGGGCGATGGTCTGGATTTTCATGATGCTCCTTCGTGCGGCCTCGATGTGTGATTCGTTGGATGCGTCGTGCTTTTCAGATTACTGCTGTTATTGCTGGAGGACGACGGGGTCGTCCTGCTTGAGGCCGGAGATGATCTCGGTGCGGGTGCCGTTGGAGAGGCCGGCGATGACGGGGAGCTTGCGGCGGCCGGTTTTCTCGTTGGGATCCGGGACTTCGATGGTGGCTTTGCGGTCCTTATCGTAGAGGACAGCCTGCTCGGGGACGGTGAGGACGCCCTTATGTTCTTCAAGGAGGATTTCCGCGTTCGCGGTCATGTTGGCCTTGAGTTCGCCGCCGGGGTTCTCGATGGAGATGCGAGTGTCGAAGGTGGTGACGTTGTCCTTTTCCACACCGAGCGGCGTGATCTGAGTGACGCGACCGAGGAAGGTGTGGTCACGGAAGCTTTCCACCTTGATGCGGGCCGGCTGGTTGAGGTAGATCTTGCCGATGCCGGCCTCGTCGACTTTGCCCTGAACGTAGACCTGGCTGGTGTCACCGACAGTCATGACGAGGGTAGCGGTCGAGCCGAGGACCAGGATGGAGCTGACGGCGTCGCCGACCTCCACGTCACGGGAGAGCACGGTGCCGTCCATGGGGGAGATGATGGTGGTGTAGCCGAGCTGCTCTTCGAGCTGCTTGAGGGAGGCCTGCGCCTGGGCGACCTGCGCCTGAGCCTGGCGGAGCTTGGCGATGTCGACCGTGATTTGTGCGAGGGCTTTGTCGCGGGTGTTGGCGGCGGAGAGGTACTTCTGCTGAGCGTCGTCCAGGGCCTGCTGGGAGACAACGCCGGCGGAGGACATCTCCCGGGCGCGATCGTAAGTGTGCTTGAACATCGGAAGGTCGGGGGCTTCGGCATTGACCCGGTCGAAGGTGATGGCTGCATCGGCGGCGTGGGCATTCGACTCAGCGGCGGCGAGCTGGGCCTTCTGGGCGGCGACCTGATCGAGTATCTCCTGCTGGTCGAGCTGGGCGAGCACCTGGCCCTTGGTGACGTGGGCGTTAACGTCGACGAAGAGCTTGGTTACGATGCCTGATGCCTTGGATTTGACCTCAACCTTGGTGACGGGCTGCACCTTGCCGGTCGCGACGACGGAGTGGGCAACGTCTCCGCGCTCGACCTTGGCGATCTGGGAGGGCTCGAGCTTGGTCTTGCTGCCGCGAGCGATGGCAGTGACCGCGAGGCCGCCTACGGCGACGACGACGACCGGAATCCAAATCCAGAGCTTCGAGCGCTTCTTGTTGTTCATGGTGCGTTTACCCCTTCGAGTGGCGACAAGGGGTGATACGCAGAGTATGGCCAGGCAGTTCCGTGAAAACTCAGGCGTACTTGCGGAGTACTCCGAGGACCTTGCCCTGGATGCTGACGCTGGCGGCGGGGGCGTAAATGGGGGCCATCTCATTGTTCGAGGGCTGGAGACGGATCATGCTGCCTTCACGATAGAAGCGCTTGAGGGTGGCGTCGGCACCGTCGATCAGAGCGACGATGATCTCACCTTCCCGTGCGGTGCGGGTGCGCTCGACGAGGACGTAGTCGCCGCTGACGATGTGTTCGTCGCGCATAGAGTCTCCACGGACCTCGAGGGCGAAGACTTCGCGGTTACCGATGATGTCGCCGAGGGAGATAGATTCGGCGGTTTCGATGGCTTCGACGGGTCGGCCCGCAGCGATGCGCCCGAGGAGCGGGAGGCGCTCAAAGCCTTTCTTGCTGGTGCGGGTGGGGAGGACGTCGATGGATCGGGAGCGGTTGTGGGCTCGCTGCAGGAGGCCCTTGTTCTGGAGGTTGGTGACGTGTTTATGCACGGTTGCGAGCGAGTTCAGGCCGAGGCCGGAAGCGATCTCCTCGTATGACGGGGAGTAGCCGTTCTTCTGGGTGAATCCGGAGAGAAAGTCGATGACCTCTTTTTGCCGCCGCGTGATCGCCATGCGAATGATTGTAGCGAATAAAAAGCGAACCAGAGAACTTTCTTGCGTTAGGCGGGACCAAAGTTGCATACAGGCCCGCAGCCCATTTTGGGATTGGCCGATCGTTGTTCTGTTTCGGTCCCTGGTTTATCGGAACCAAGGTAATCGTTCCTTGCTCTCTATCTGCCAGGGAGTAATCGTAATAACCAGATTGTATGGATGACCGAAGTCTTTCCGAATAGATTCTGATCTCCAAGGTGGAAGTCGCCTTTTGTCGTTGCCGGACGTTTCGATGGGCAGAGCGGGATACAGAGAAATGAGGCCAAGAAGTGAGACAGATGCGGGTACTTGTGGTCGAAGATGATGCTGCTTTGGGGCTGTTTCTGCAAAAGGGTCTTGCGATGGATGGGCATGAGGTGGCCCGGGTTGGAGATGGAGATGCGGCGCTCGAACACGTGGCATCCGAGAGGCCGGATTTGATGGTTCTGGACCTTGGGCTGCCGAAAAGAGATGGCATGGATGTGCTTCGAGGCATGCAGGGGTTGTATACGGCCATGGCGGTGATTGTGCTCACGGGGCGGGCGCAAGTGGAGGAGCGGGTTCAATGCCTGAACCTCGGGGCGGACGACCTGCTGATGAAGCCTTTCTCGCTGCACGAACTGACGGCTCGTTGCAGGGCTCTGCTGCGACGGAGAGAACAGTTTGCCGATCCGCTTCTGCGGTCCGGCGACCTTGTCTTGAATCGCATGGAGCGGAAGGTAACGAGGGCTGGGGCGGTGGTGGAGCTGACGACGAAGGAGTTTGCGCTGCTCGAATTTCTGATGCAACGGCAGGGCAGGTGTTGCGGACGGAGCGAGTTGCTGCGTGAGGTCTGGCAGATGTCTCCGGATGCGGGGACGAATGTGGTGGATGTGTATGTGAACTACTTGCGCAAGAAGCTTTCTGCAGCATGCCCGGCGCTCTCGGATGCGGCGACGGTGACGGTGATCGAGACGGTACGCGGTGAGGGGTACCAGATCGGGTCCGGAGTGGACCTCCGGCCCGGAAGTGTGGGGAAGAAGGAACCGGCACGAGACGAGATGGGCGAACGACGCGCGTCTCCTGCGATCGATACAGTCGGTAGGCCGTCCCCATGGCTTCCAGGGGTGCGCATTGTTGCCTGAGCGGCTCGGGCAGGAGAGCGTGCGGAGTGACGTGGGCCGGGATGTTGGTGCGCCAGGCCGGTCTGGGGAGCTTTTGGAGATCGCTGAGGTGCTGCATGAGCTATGCCAGCCGCTGACAGCTCTGCACTGCAGGTTGGAGATCGGCGAGTTGCAAGGGACGCCTGCGGCTTACCAAGAGGCCGTTCGAGAGGGGTTGAGGGAGTGTGGACGGCTGCTGCGTGGCGTGAGCGCCATGCGTGAGCTTGTGCGAAGCGCGTTGGAACGCTGAGTCGCAGGGAATGATCCGGCCTGATGAGGGCTGGAGGGAGAAACACGGATGAACGCAGGTACGAATGCCAGCGGGGCTCCGGGCGGAGTGCGGACAGTTGTGGTAGCGAGCGCGGATTCTTCATTGCGTGCGAGGTTGCGGGTGAGCCTCACCGGGCTGCGATGGCAGGTGCGGGAGGCGAATGGGGGGGCTGAGGCCATGGCGCAGATGGACATGGCCAGGCCGGAGGCACTGTTGATGGATACCTGGCTGCCGGATCTTGAGGCGGGCGAGTTCGCCGGGCTGGTGCGATCGATGTTCCCAGCGGTCGATCTGCTGCGGGTGGATGGCGCGGCGGAGCCTGGAGGCGTAAGAAGCCCGAGGCGCAATGAACTGCTGCATGCCCTGCGCGAGGCGCGGGACACTGGTGGAGTGGTTGAGCGGGTAGAGCTCGAGGAAGCGCATGGGCTGACTGTCGTCCCTCCTATAAGGGAGACGCGAGTGTCTGGCGGTGGGGCGACTGCCGGGCTGCCGGAGCTGGTGGGGGAAAGCATGGTGATGCAGGACTTAGGGATGATGATCCGACTCGTGGCTCCGCGTACTGCGACGGTTTTGATTGAAGGAGAGACGGGGACGGGGAAAGAGGTCGTTGCGAAGGCTGTCCATCGGATGAGTGCGCGGGCGTTGAAGAGTTTTACGGTTTTGAATTGCGCGGCGATTCCGGAGTCGCTGCTGGAGGCGGAGCTGTTTGGGCATACTCGTGGTGCGTTTACGGGTGCGGTGCAGTCGCGAACCGGCCGGATTGAGGCGGCGCATGGGGGGACGCTATTCTTGGATGAGATCGGCGAGATGCCACTTGGTCTGCAGGCGAAGATGCTGCGGTTTCTGGAGTGTGGGGAGCTTCAGAGGGTCGGAGATAACGAGGTGATGCGGGTCGATGTGCGGGTGATCGCGGCGACGCACCAGATGCTGGAGAAGAGGGCTGATGAGGGAACATTTCGGCTCGACCTCTACCACCGGCTCGCGGTGTTTCCGCTGACTGTTCCTGCGCTGCGGGAGAGAGCGGAAGATATCCCGGCCCTGGTGGAGTTCTTTCTCGATGCTATGGGGAAGGATGCGCCACGAAAACGTATCTCCGCGAGAGCGATAGAGATGCTCGTGGAGTATGCGTGGCCGGGAAACGTAAGGGAATTGATGCATGTGCTGGAGCGCGGGGCGATCCTTGCGGGGGATCGGCAAGTGATCGACGAGGCGGATATTCGGATCAGGCGACGACGGTAGCTTTGATACGTGGACGAAGTCGATAAGAGCGCTCTCATCCGAGGGCGCTCTTTCTTGGTTAAAGGAATGCTTGAGTCCTGTTGCACGGAGGACAGCAGATGCAGGTTACGACGCCTTTGAGTGATGCGCTTGGACTGTACCTTGACCTGGCGAGCGACCAGCTCAAGCTGACGGCAGGCAACATGGCGAACGTCGATACGCCGGGATATAAGACCCAGGGCTTCGACTTCGACGCGGAGTTTGCGCGGGAGTTGAGTGCGCAGGATCCGACGGGAGCAACGACAGCCCTGGAGAAGGCCGCGGATGTGGATGGGCTGGTGGCCCGGCCGGATGGAAACAATGTGTCGATGGACCGGGAATCCATGCAACTGGCGAAGTCACAATTGCAATTCAAGACGGGGGTGGCGTTGTTGAAGCGCGAGTACGCCAACGTGATGGCAGCTATCCATGCGGATGCTAACAGCCGGTAGGTACAGGACAGGATATGAATCTTTTTGGCTTGATGGACGTGAGTGGTTCGGCGTTGAAGGCGGAGCGGGTTCGTGCCGAGGTGGTCGCTTCAAACATGGCAAACGCGGAGACGACGCGAACCGAGGATGGCGGACCGTATCGGCGGCATCACGTTGTCTTTGCCGCAGATGGAAATGGGAGTTTTGGGAGTGTTCTTGGGAGTCATGTTGGTTCGGGTTTTCCTTCGATCATGAGCTCGAACGCGGCAGCTGGTGGGGTTTCGGTGGCAGGGGTGATGCAGGATGAGAGCGTTCCGCTCCAGAGATATGACCCGGGTCATCCGGACGCAGGGCCGGACGGCTATGTGGCGTATCCCGACATCAATCCGCTGACGGAGATGGTGGATCTGATGGGGGCTACAAGGTCGTATGGGATGAATGCCACGGCAGTGCAGGCGGAGAAGGGCATGATCACCGCTTCGCTGGATCTTCTGAAGTAAGGCGCACGAAGCGATCTAGGAGGGTGTGATGGTGGTTGGAGCGGCTGGTGTTTCGGATGCGCTCAAGAGCGTGGCGAGTGCGGCGGGGATGGCGTCTGCGACGTCAGGGGCGGCGGGCGGCCCGCCGTTTGGCGGGATGTTGCGGTCGATGGTCGACCAGACGGCCACGCTGGATCAGAAGGCGAGCGATGCGATCACTGGACTGCTGAACGGCAGCGGTGTCGAGGTCCATGACGCGATGATTGCCGGGCAGAAAGCGGACATGGCTTTCCAGCTTGCGCTCCAGGTGAGAAACAAGGCGGTGGCTGCCTATCAGCAGATGATGACGATGCAGTTCTAACGTGTGAGCCGGATTTTGGATGAGGGGCTATGGCGGATGCGAAGCAAGCCGGATCGGCGGGAGAGGGTAACCGCACCGGGCTGGTGAAGACCGATGCTGGGGTGCCTGGGGCGGGAATCGTAGCGCAGGCGCGTTCGGTGATGACGCAACTGCAAGGGCACGTTGCGGCGATCCCGCAGAAGAGGCGAACGTGGCTGTTGGGTGGGCTGCTCTTCGTTGCCGCAGGATGTGCGGGACTGGCGTGGTACTTTCAGCGAGCGGACTGGCGTGTGCTCTTTTCAGGTCTGGATCCGAGAGATGTGCAGACGGTGTCACAGGAACTCGGAGCGGCGGGGATTCCGTTTGAGACGACGCCGGATGGAAGTGGCGTCCAGGTTCCTTCGGACATGCTGGACAAGGCACGGATGGAGGTGGCGGCGAAAGGTATGCCGCAGACGGGGCGGCTGGGCTTTGAGTTATTCGATAAGCCGAACTGGGTGGGCAGTGAGTTTGATGAGCATGTGAACTACCAGCGAGCGCTCGAGGGGGAGTTGGAGCATACGATCGGGTCGCTTGGCGTGGTGCGATCGGCCCGGGTGCATTTGGTGCTGCCCCAGGCGTCGTTGTTCACGGCGCAGGACAAGGGTGCGAAGGCGTCGGTGGTGCTCAGGCTTAGGAAGGCTTCGTTGAGTCAGGATCAGGCGGATGCAATCCGCAGCCTTGTAGCCGGAGCGGTCGAAAATCTGAATCCAGATGGGGTGACGCTGGTGGACGCTGAGGGTCGGGTGAACCTGCAAGCCAAGGGGAGGGGAAGTGCGGCCGAGGCGGATGTGGAGCAGGCGCTCGAAGCGAAGCTTGTAGCGATGCTCGAGCCGATTGCCGGGAGGGACAATGTGCGTGCGACCGTCAATGTGAGTTATGACGAAGGAAGCATGGATCGGACGGATGAGGTCTATGACCCGACGCAGTCCGCGACACTGACGATGCGAAAGAGCGAGCAGATCGCGACGGGAAAGGCTCCTGCTGCTGGAGTTCCTGGTACGGCGAGTAACACGCCCGCGGCATCGGCCCCGGGGTCGCTGCAGGCTGCGGGCGCTGCCACGGCAGCGGGGACTCCGCCGTTGTTGAAGGAGCAGTTGCCGGTGTATCCGCAGGCTGGTGGAGGCAATCAGAGTTCGAAGGAAGAGCAAGGGACGTACGGAGTCACGCGGCACGTGGTGCATTCGGAGCTTGGACCGGGGCGTGTGCGTCGGGTAACGGCAGCGGTGGTGGTGAATGACCGGCAGGTGATGGATGGGACGGGCAAGGCGGAGCACCCGGTCTGGAAGCCTCGGACGGCTGAAGAGATGAAGCGTTTCGAAGGGCTGGCTCAAGCTGCGGTGGGTTTCGATGAGAAGCGCGGGGATGATGTCGTGATGTCGAACGTGAGCTTTAGCTCCAATTCTCCAGAGGCGACGCCACCGATCATGACGCGCTTCATGGATGGGGCAACTGGCTTCCTGCACACAGAGCCCGCGTTGTTGCGGACAGGAATGATGGGGCTGGTTGCGTTCGGCGTGGTGATGTTTGTATTGCGGCCGGTGGCAAAGGAAGTTACGGCGGCAATTCGTGCGCCGGTGCTGCTGGCGTCGGGGTCTAGTCTTGGCACGGCGGGGCAGACGGGCACGAGTGCCCAGGGCGTGGGTGGACTTGGCGTGCCGACCGGAGGCGGGGAATTGCCCGCGGGCTCGAATGAGTCGCTTCTGCCGGAACGGAAACGATCGTCGAAGCAGGCGCAGGCGATGTTCGATCACGTGTCGGATCAGATTGCGCGAGAGCCGGCGCAGAGCACACGTCTGCTCGAAGCATGGATCGGCGCACCGGATGGGAGCGAGTAATGGCGACAGCTCAAAGTGCGGTACCGGGTCCGATGCTTCTGCCGCAGGAGGCAGGCTTTGCGCCGGCGAACATCCCGGGATTGCGCAAGGCTGCGATCCTCATGGTGACGCTTGGGGATGAGTTGGCGAAGAAGATGTTTCAGAGCCTCTCGGAAAGTAATGTACAGCGCGTGACGGACGAGATCATGCGTTTGCACGAAGTGTCTTCTGTCGAGACGACGCAAGTTATCACCGAGTTCTATGGGCTGCTCGAAACGCAACAGTATATCGGCAAGGGTGGACCGGATTATGCGAAGAAGCTGCTGACCGAGGCATTCGGGCAAAAGCGTGCGGACGAACTGCTCGACCAAGTTCGCCTGATCAAGGATCGGTCCGCAGGTGATCTTAAAATCCTTCAGAAGATGGACCCCCAGCAGTTGAGTAAGTTTCTTGAGAATGAGCATCCTCAGACAGTGGCGCTCGTGCTGGCGCATCTCGACGCGAAGCGCGGGTCGAAGGTGTTGATGCATCTTCGAAACGAGATGCGTGTGGATGCGGTGAGGCGGCTTGCGGAGATGAGGCAGTTCTCGCCGGAGATGGCTCAGCAGGTTGCGCTTGTGCTGCACCGCAGGATGGAGGCGCTTGGGACTACTCCGAAGCGATCGTACTCAGGCTTTAAGGTGGTGGCGGACCTTCTGAACCTCCTGGATCAGGATGCAAGCAAGGTGATCCTCGAAGAGATCGAGACGAGCGAACCTCAGGTGGCAATCGGGATTAGAACGCTGATGTTTACATTCGATGACCTATTGACCGTTCCCCCACAGAGTATTCGCGAGTTGGTTGGTGCGGCGGACAAGAAGGTACTTGCGCTATCGCTGAAGGGCGCCAAAGACAACATCCAGGCACATCTCTTCAAGGCGATGAGCTCCCGCGCCGTGGAAATGCTGAAGGAAGACATGGAAGTCATGGGGCCTGTTCGCAGCAAGGATGTAAACGCGGCGCAGCAGGAGTTCCTGAACCTCGCTCGGAAGCTCGAGAGCGAAGGCAGGATGGTCTTGCGGTTGGAGGTGGAAGATGTTTAACACACAGCAGTCCGGGCCAGACGGGAAGATGCCCCTGCCCGATGGCGCGAAGCCATCGACGGAATTTGTCGAGCGCAGGGGGGTGACGCCGCTTGTCTTTGAGTCGGTTGAGCGCAGGCGCGAGCACCTTGAGAAAGCCGGCGTCGATGTGCTGCGAGAGACGGCTAGAGTGCAGGAAGAGATGGCTCAGCTCGATAGTCTGCGGAATCAGCTTCGCGGCGTTCCCTCGCAAATGGAGTCTGCGCGCGCAGAGGCTAGGGCCGCAGCCAGGCTCGAGTGGGAGGAGGAGCTACGGGAACAGATTTCGATGGAGCGAGAGGCCGTCGTACAGAGCTGCCTTCAGTTCGGCCTTGAACGGGAACGCTACTTTGGCGAAGTTGAGGGAGAGGTAGTACGGCTGGCATTGGGAATAGCGGAAAGGGTGCTGCATCGCGAAGCCCGTATGGATCCGCTTTTGCTCGCGGCTTCGGTGCGTCTGGCACTCGAGAAACTGGCAGGTGAGTCGGGCACGGTACTCCGAGTGCCAATGGGAACGGCGAGCGCATGGCGGGAACTCTTCGGAGAAAGTCCCGATCGTACTGTCGCGGTGGTGGGCGACGAGCACCTGGTGGGGCTCGAGTGCGCGATCGAGACACGGGTCGGCAAGATCGAACTTGGGATGGCAGTTCAGTTGGAGGAGATAGAGAAAGGATTCTTCGATCTGCTGCAGAAGAGGCCAGCTTGAGCTCAGCCTTAGGTGAAATCTCAGCGGAGCGCGGTAAGCTTGGCGCTTACTTCGAACAACTTGCGGCGCGACCTGCGTGGCGTTGGACGGGACGCGTTGTAGAGGCGAATGGACAGACCGTCGAGTCGGAGGGCCCGATGTGCTCCGTGGGGGAGTGTTGCGAGATCATGGATGCAAGTGGATCGCGCCATCGTGCAGAAGTTATCGGCTTTCGTGGCCGCCGTGTGCTGTCGATGCCTCTGGCCGCGACCAGCGGTGTGCAATACGGTGACGCCGTGCTTGCACTGGGCGTTCCTCCTTCAATCGGGGTGGGCGAACAGATGCAAGGTCGCATCTTGAACGCGCTTGGGCAGCCACTCGATGCTCTTGCGGCACCGCGGGTTGAAGGTACGTGGCCACTCGATGGTTCGGTTCCACGCCCCATGCAGAGAGTTCCGATCCAGGCACCCCTCGCCACTGGGTTGCGCGTCCTAGATGGATTGTTGACGGTCGGACGGGGCCAGCGCGTGGGCATCTTTGGCGGCTCCGGAGTGGGCAAGAGCACTTTGATCGGCATGATGACGCGGAACACGGAGGCGGACATCACCGTGGTCGGGCTGGTTGGAGAACGCGGACGCGAAGTGCGGGAGTTTGTTGAAGACTCCCTTGGCGTGGATGGAATGCGTCGGTCCGTGGTGCTGTGCGCGACGTCCGACGAGAGCCCATTGCTGAGGATGAGGGCAGCGATGGCGGCTACGTCGGTGGCGGAGTCCTTTGCGGCGCAAGGCAAGCACGTGCTGCTTGTGTTGGACTCCTTGACCCGCTATGCGATGGCAGCTCGCGAGCTCGGACTTGCTGCCGGCGAGCCCCCTGCAAGCAAAGGCTACACGCCCAGCGTGTTCACTCGGCTCGCGAAGCTGGTGGAGCGCGCTGGCAACTTTCAGCGTGGAAGTATTACCGCCTTCTATACCGTGCTGATGGAAGGTGACGATCAACAAGACCCAATCGTTGATTCGGTGAGATCTCTGCTCGATGGACATATCGTTCTATCCCGAGCGCTCGCTTCGGAAGGCTGGTATCCGCCTGTCAATGTTCTGGATTCTCTAAGCCGTCTGATGCCTTCAGTCACCACGCGGGAGCACAGCAATAAGGCGGCTGCTGCGCGGAGGCTACTCGCAGTGCATGCTCGTTCAGAAGACCTCGTGAGGATAGGTGCTTACAAGCCAGGTATGGATCTCGACCTCGATCGTGCGATACGCGCCATGCCGTTGCTTCGCACTTATCTTCAGCAGAGAACGGGTGAGCGTATGACGATGAGCGAGAGTGTAGCCGGCCTGTTAGGGATGCCACTGTGATGAAGGCGAGGCGGATCGGCTCACTTAAGAGAATTGCAAATCTCTACGATGCAGTGGAGCAGATGCGCTCCATTTCCCTGAAGCAGGCAAGCGAGGCGCTGAGTCAAGCAGAGAACGCCCTCTCCGTTCAACGAGCGATTGCCGCCGCTGCACGTGACGCGGGACGGGAGGCGATTGCAGCAGGCGATCGTGCGGAGTGGATGTTGATCACGACCCAAGCGACTGTAGCCACCTCCCGGATGAACAAGGTGGAAGGTTTGCGGGTTGCGCGGACAACCTCTAGGGACGCGGCCCTAACAGAGTTCCTTGAGAGCCGTGTCAAAACGGAGCAGATAGAGCAGCTCGTCGACGCCATGAGGCAACAGGCGGAAGCGGCAGAGATGCGGAGGACGCAGGCGGAAGCCGACGATCGATACTTAGCGAGAATGCGCTGGAGGATGGTGCGAGATGTTCGATAGGTCGCTGCCAGGTAAAGGTCTCCTAATGTAAAGGGTGTTTTGGAGAGCACCGTTTGGCAGGGTGTGTGCCTCTCTCCCAGTAGAGGACGAGGATGCGAATGCTGAGTATAGCGATGCGCCTGCCGGTTAGCCTTGAGACAGCATCGTCCTCAGGAGCAACGAGAGATGTGTCGAGAGAGCTCTTGTTCTCTGACTCCCTTGAGCATGCAGGTGTGTCGGCGAGGTCGGAGTCCGGACTGACTCCAAACGCACGACGCGATGATGGTGAGGCTCGAACAGACAACGAAGCTATGGGTATGAAGAAGCCGCTATCTCCTCCGCCTGGAAGAAAGGAGTTTGCGGGGGTTGCGACTGACGACGTCGCCTCGGCAGCGGAGGGCGTTCTCACGTTTTCCTCGAGAGCAACTGCGCCTCTCTCGCCAACGAAGAGGGATGTATCCGAGTTCCTGAACGAAGCTAACATCGCACGGACTAAAGGGCGGAATGGCTTTTCCATCGATTCCCGTGTGAGCGGTAGCGCGAACAAGATAGTTAGTTTGGCTCTTCCTTCGGAGAAGCCCGCTGAGGTTACTTCCGAGCCTCTATCCTCCAACTCCCCAGACGTTCCTTTCGCCTCGTCCCCAGAGGAATTCTCGATCGTTGAGTCCAGGATGACCTCGCGGAAATCGGAGGCTCGTGCGGTCACAGGAGTAGATTATGGAAGCGACAAGAAGGCCTCTACTTTGGAGAAAAGTAAGGCCGCTGGATCTGTAAATACGCCTGCCAGAAGAGCGGGGCCTGTCGCAGACGCGCTTCTTTCTCCTCCTTCAATTGATCCGTTGGTCAGTACTGCGTTCAACCGTCCAAGCGGTTCCGCGATGGACGAGACCACGAGGGAACGAACCGAGATCGCAGTCGACCAGCAGAGTGTCAGCCATGCTGCCGCGGCTACGAGTCCTGTAGGTCTCCATCAGATCGGTGGGATGAAGAGTGGCATAACTACGGCGATTCTTGGGCCTGAGGCTTTAGCTGCGAAGCAGGAGGGAACGAACGGGCTGAATGGAAACGCAAGCAAAGCTGGGACGAGACATGGTGAGAGCACGGATAGCAAGGAGACGAAGAGCAAAGCCGGGAGCATCGATGCAAGCGCCATGGTGGCTGGGAGCGTCGAGGTAGGAGCCGCCAATCGGACCCTCTCCTCTACGAACGTGTTGAATACTGCTCAGCAAACTGTAGCACTTGCCACGGCCTCAGCGATTCCTGAGGTGGATCAACACGAGAGGTCTCTGAGCAAGGCCAGTTCTTCGACGGCGATTACGCAAATCGTAGGAAAGGGCGGGGAGCGTGGGAATGTGGTCGGAGATGGAACTTCGTCATCGACTTCCGTTCCCAGCGATGCCCTCGCACCAGGTTCCCTGGGTGAGGCGGAAGACGTGCCTCTATCTAAGGGGAGGAGCAAGGTTGCGCAATTGACTGAGTCAACGACTGAGGCGTCTGTTTCCTCGGATATGTCTAGTAGGATCGCAAATTTCGCCACAAAGCTCATCAAGGGGCCACTTGTCTCGGGAGTGAGCAGCGCTCGGAAGATCACAGGAGCGACCTTGGGTGCGAGCATGCCGGCTGCCGTCGGGACCGGCGTCCTAGATGACGCGTCATCCATTGGGAAGGAGGGGCGAGTAGCTCCGATGCACGCTATGCAGGCCTCGACAGAGGAGAAGAAGGCAGTCGACGTGGACGACTTCGAGAGCCGTGCCCCCGTGACCTGGGGGGAAACCGCGAATCAAACGCCAGCCTCATCGGCGCCGGTACTTCCTGGGAGTGGATCCACTTCTCTGACAGCGGCGCCGTCCGCGAGTGTCGTTCGGAATGATGCGGTGGTATCAAGTGGAAACTTATCCAGCATGCAACACAGGACGTTACAAGCTACGCCGACGGTGCTCGAGGTCGGAGTCCCGGGAGGGAGCCACGGCTGGGTAAAGATTCGTGCAGAAGTGGGTGAAGGAGGGGCGATAAGGGCTTCCATCTCCTCTCCAACAGCTAGCGGCCAGGAAGCGCTACGCCGGGACCTGCCTGACCTGTCCGCCTATCTCGAGGGTGAGCATGTTCCTGTAAGCGTGCAGCTTGGGCACATCCAGGGGATAGGCGGAAATCCGGATTCCGTGAAGCTGGCGCCAGGTGGAACGATTGCGCAGGCCCTGGGGGATAGTAGCGGAGCCATGACGGGCGCCGGGGCACAGCACCAGAGCCAACGGGAGCATCCAGCGGCTTACCCAGAACGCATACTTCCTGACGGGGGACGCGAAGCACGCGTGGGGCAAGCGAATCAGGAACTTGACGATGCGGGCTGGTCCCCGGGGGATGGCTATGCGACGGGAGGTCTTGTCGATGGCGGCAACTGGTTAAATGTGATGGCTTGAGAGCTACAGACCGCAGCAACGGTGCCCGTTTCCGGGCGATTTAGTTCCTATCACGAGGAGGAAACGAAGATGAGTGTTTTCGATATTGGGAACGCACAGAGTACAGCCTTTCAAGACTCCGCCTCGGTCGTCGCGACCGCGCTTGCACCGAAGCGGCATGCGACGGCCGCCCAGACCATAATGGCCGAGGGATCCAATAGCGTAAAGGCTCACAGTGCAACAAGCAGTTCCACCAGTACTGCTACCACGGGTGACGCGACCATTACCGCGAACGACTTTCTCACGCTTCTCGTGACCGAGCTGCAGAATCAGGATCCAACCCAACCAACTGATCCTAATGCGTACATCGAGCAACTCGTGGGTGTGAACAGCCTGCAGCAACTGATTTCGATCAACCAGGGAATCACTTCGATCACATCGGGAACTACAACTACGACGGGATCAGTGCAGGCGGCTCCGGTCTCCCAGATTCAGAACACGCAGCCACCTGAAACCATGTGATTTCTTCCTTCTGCTTTCTATGAGGTCGCTTGGCCTGAACCTTTTTTGATCCACTAACCGGCACCACGTTCCAGGAGAAATGACATGCCATCGTTTTCCATCCCACTTACCGGTCTAGAGGCAGACTCCACAGCGCTCAATACGATCGGCAATAATCTTGCGAACCTCAACACGACTGCTTTCAAGAAGCAGACGACGACCTTCGAGGACTTGTTCTATCAACAAATTGGCAGCAACGGTGCGAACGATCAGTTGCAGGTTGGTGCTGGCGTCAAGGTCTCCGGGACGCAAAGCAGCTTTCTGCAGGGAAGCCTCGAGACGACGAGCGACGCAGCGGATATGGCGTTGGCTGGAGATGGCTTCTTTGTCGTGCAGGACGGGCAGATCCAGTCGCTCACGAGGGCCGGCAACTTTCAACTCGATAAGGCTGGCAACCTGATCACCACTGATGGGCAGTCCGTGATGGGATTCGCGGCGTCGAATGGTACGGTCAACGCGAGTGGGAGCCTCACGCCGATCTCTCTTCCGATCAATGGAACCGGGACGGCAAAGGCGACTTCGACTTTCTCGGTGGATACCAATCTCAACTCATCGGCTGCGGTTGGGACTTCCTTCAATACGACGGTGACGATGTATGATTCGCTCGGACAGAGCCATATTGCGTCTGTAAGTTTTACGAAGAACTCCGCGAATACCTGGGGCTATAGTGTGACGTTGCCGTCAGGAGATGCCACTGGCACGCCGACGAATAACACTGGGACATTGACCTTTGACTCATCCGGCGTCCTGACGAGTCCGACGACCAATATCTCAGGGATCACCTTCCCGGGATTGACGGACGGCGCGTCGAATCTAAGCTTTAACTGGCAGCTCTACGGCTCGACGGGAGCCCCGCTGATCTCGGAGTCGGCGTCCACTTCCACGGCGACTTCGAGCTCGCAGGACGGATATTCGAGTGGAACTTATCAGAGCTTCTCGGTTGATAGCGCCGGAGCCATCTCGGCCACCTTCAGCAACGGGCAAGTCCAGCAGGTAGGTCAACTAGCAATTGCGGCGGTTCCCAATGAGGATGGACTGACTAGGGTCGGAGACAACAACTTCCAGACGTCAGCCGCTTCAGGTGTCGCAACCTTCGCGGCTGCAGGTGTGGGAAGTCGAGGAACGATCGAGGATGAGACCTTGGAGGAGTCGAATGTGGATATCTCGACCGAGTTCTCCGATCTTATCGTGGCGCAGAGGGCGTTCCAGGCTAACTCGAAGACTGTGACTACCTTCGATCAAGTTACCGAGGACGCGATCTCGATGGTTCGCTAGTTCAAAGTGATGTGATCGCTTTTAGGAGACCGAAGCTCAGCGAGAGGATGTCTATCCGCCGGCTTCGGTCTTTTGCATGCACGCGAGATGAAGATTGCCTAATCCATCTTTTTTTTTTATGGCAGCAAGGGTGCACTGATTTAGGACACTATGGCTTCTTCAACGGATGTAGGTGCGGGTGAGGCGACGGTAGAGGCACCTGCGGCAGCGAAGCTTCCGCTTGTACCCTTGATCGCCGCGATGGTCGTGTCGGTTGTGATCGGGGCAGGCACTGTGGGTGGCGCCATGTTCTACATGCTGAAGACCGGAAAGATCGGCGGCGGTTCCGCGGCGATCACGAAGGTAGAAGCGCACGAGGCGGTCGCTCCCAAGACTCATGCGATTGCCCTGGAACCAATTCTAGTCAATCTTGCCGATCCTGGAGGTCGGGCCTACCTGAGGTTAGGTCTGACGCTTCGTGTGATGGATGACGAGCCCGTGAAAGGTGAGAAGCCAAAGGAGGAGAAAGTGGAGAAGGGCGTGCCCAAGGGGCCATCCGAGGCTGAGACGGCGGTGCGAGATACCGTACTGACGGTGCTCGGACAGCAAACTGCGGATGGCCTGCTGGAACCCGAAGGGAAAGAGGCTCTTAAGGACAAACTCCGGGTCGCGTTGGCGGCGCACAATCCTACGCTCAAGGTGACAGATCTGTTTTTCTCAGAATTCCTCGTGCAACGTTGAGCGTGCTGTGGAGTGCGTTACCAATTCGGACGGAGATGCAGATGGGGAGACCAGAGGGCGGGACCATGGAACTGGTGCGAGGAGGACAACGGGATCGCCGTCAGGACGATGGACCGCTTGAGAACGCTGAGCATGTTAGCCAGGCTGCTCTTCCTCTCACGGGACGCAGGATCGAAGGAGTCGCTGGCTGGCTGCTTGGATTGATCCATCATCGGATCGCGGGCAGCGAGCGGAGGTCGCTCAAGGTTTTGGAGACACTTAATCTCGGCGGCGGGAGGCAGGTGGCGTTGATCTCCTGCGCTGGAGAACGGTATCTGGTCGGCATGGGGTCCGATTCGGTTGAGACGATCGTGTGCGTTGGAGACAGCTCGAAGACGGCGCTGGAGGATGTGTGTCTCTAAGATCTAGTCCGAGTTCTGTGCCGAGTTCAGGCCTACCAGCAGTCATGATGCTCGGCATCGGTCTTTCCGGGTCTTGTGGTGTTGCGCATGCTTCTACCTACGATGTTGCCGCGCCGCTAGTAAGACATGCCATCGGGGGTAGTGCCCCGATGGGTAATGGTGTCGCGGGTCTGCAGTCTTCTATTGCGCAAGCTATGGGAGTGAACGGCAGTGTCCCTTGGTCGATTGTGATCGGGCTCACTCTGTTGACGATGATTCCGGCGTTGCTTTTGGCCATGACGCCGATGGTTCGGCTGCTCGTTGTCTTTCACTTTCTGCGCCAGGCGCTTGGCACGCAGACGGCTCCCTCCAATCAGGTATTGATGGGCCTCGCGTTGATGATGACATGGTTCCTGATGCAGCCTGTGCTCGTCGAGGTGGAGAAGACTGCCACGGCTCCCTATCGAGCGGGAGAGATTTCGGGCGAAGTCGCGCTTGAACGAGGGATCGCTCCGGTCAAGAAATACCTGCTGAAGTATGCACGCGAGAAGGATCTTGCCATCTTTGCTTCGGCGGGCATGGCGGAGAGACCGAGGACGAAGGAAGAGCTTCCGTTCCAAGTCGTTGTTCCGGCCTACATGCTGAGCGAATTGAAAGCAGGGTTCGAGATAGGCGCCGTCTTGTTTCTTCCCTTTCTACTGATTGATTTTGTGATCGCGAGCGTTACAACCTCGATCGGAATGATGCAACTGCCGCCGGTGGTCATTTCAACACCGGTCAAGATTCTTTTGTTCGTGATGGTAGACGGATGGAACTTACTCGCGGATCAGTTACTGAAGAGCTTCTGAGGAGATTATGGGACCAGACCAGGCGGTTGAGATTATGCGGAGACTTCTGGTGGAAGCGCTAATGCTCAGCGCGCCTCTCCTGATCTCGGCTGCATTGGTTAGTCTAACCGTCAGTCTTGTGCAGACGCTCACCGGTGTGCAGGAGCAGACACTCACTGCAGTCCCACGACTTGTGGCCGTATTCGCCGTCGCCATGATGGTGATGCCCTGGAGTATGCACCGACTCGTGAGCTACACTTCGCGGCTCTGGACTGACCTTCACCGGTACATGGGCTGACGCGATGACGCTCGTCTATCCCACGCCGAACGGGGCGAATGTCATTCAGGATTGGCCGCAGTTTCTCGCCGCAGGTGTGCTTGTGATGGTTCGAATCAGCGGGTTGTTTGTCTTTGCCCCAATCTTCAATTCGGCGGCGATCCCGACGAGGGTGAAGGCCGGCCTGGCTTTCGCGATCACGATTCTGCTGGCCCCTGCTGTAGCGTCCGTCCCGGATGCACATGCGATGCTCGATGTGGGAGCGCTACTTGGTGAGCTTGGGGTTGGGTTGGTCTTTGGGCTTTCGCTGTCGCTCTTGAACGAGAGCCTGATGTTTGCCGGGACCATGCTTGGGATGGAGTTCAGCTTTTCGCTAGTCAATCTCCTCGATCCGAATACGAGAATCGAGACGCCGGTGCTTGGGCAGATGCTCGACTGGCTTGGAATTCTGGTGATTGTGGGCGCCGGGCTCGATCGTACACTGCTTGCCGCAGTCGTCAGGAGCTTTGTGGTCGTGCCTGTGGGACGAGGCGTTATCGAAGCGGCTACAGGCGTCGCAATGGTCAGGATGGGGGGTGGAATCTTTCTAGCAGGTATGCAGCTTGCGTCGCCTGTGATCGCAGCGGCCCTGTCGGTTGAGGTGACGATTGGATTGATTGGGAAGCTTGCTCCGCAGTTGCCAACGCAGGTGGTGGGTATTCCTGTGAAAACACTGATCTCGTATGGCGTGCTGATCGGATCGCTCGCGGTCTGGCCAGGCTGGATCGAACGGCACTTTACCTCGCTTCTGGATGCGGCCGGAAGGATGTTGGTGCGAGCTTGAGCGATCAGCAAACAGAGAAAGCAACGCCACAACGAAAGCAGAAGGCGCGGGAGAAAGGCGATCGGGTCCGAAGCCGCGAACTGCTGTCGGCCGTATCCCTGCTTGGCGGTGTGCTTGTGCTAGGTGCGATGGCAAAAGGCTTCGTCGCGAGATGGGGTTCGGTTTTTCAGGAGTGTCTCAGGACAGGTTCAATGGCTGCAAGTGATGAGCAGAAGTGGACGCATGCCATGCGGACGATGCTCGCACCCGCGCTCCTGCCTGTTGGAATGGTGATGGCTGCTAGCTTTCTTGGGGCGCTTGGTGTGGGAGTTGCGCAAAGCGGGGGGCTAAGCATTCATCCAAATGCGCTCGAGTTGAAGTTCGATCGGTTGAACCCGGTTACGAACATCGTGAACCTATTCAGCTTGCGGTCTTTTACACGACTGGTGAAATCGCTTGTTCCTGCTGCAGTGATGGTGGTCTTTGGTTGGGGTGTGCTGAAGTCGTTGATTTTACCGATGCCCGTCATGGCCGTGATGCGTTTGCCGTCGACGTTCGCGGCGGCCTACGGACTCGCTGTCGATGCGGCATGGGTGACGCTTGCGTGGAGTGGCTTGGACTTCATCGTGGAGTACCTGGCGTGGAACAAGCGTCTCATGATGAGCAAGCAGGAGACGCGCGAAGAGATGAAGGAGGCGATGGGCAATCCGCAGGTGAAGAACCGTGTCCGTCAGCTTCAACATGCGATGCGAAAGCGTCGAGTGAAAGCGGATATCTCGCGGGCGAGCGTAGTGATTACGAACCCGACGCATTACGCCGTGGCGTTGGAGTTTTCGTTCGATACCTTGTCCGCGCCTACGGTGCTTGCGAAGGGCAGAGACCTGCATGCGAAAGAGATTCGCGAGGAGGCTCTTTGGGCGGGTATTCCATTGATCGAGAATCCGCCACTGGCGAGAAGTCTGTACAAGATGGTCGAGCCTGGGCAGTCAATTCCATTTGAGTTGTACTCGGCCGTCGCGGGGATTCTGGCTTACCTCTACCGGCAAAAGGTGGAAGACCGGATTCGGCAGGATCGCGAACGGCGCGAACGGGACGAGCAGCGGGAGAGGGAGCAGAGAGCGCAATACAAGACGGCGGTGGCGATGCGTGACTTTGGGGGTGGCATGTGAGTGCAGCAGCGACGATGACATTGGGTGCGAAGAGTAAATCGGGGTCCGGAAAGCTGCAGGTATTCCTCCTGCCTGTCGCGGCCATCGCGATGGTATTTGTGATGTTGATTCCGGTGCCGAGCTTCGTGCTGGATCTGCTTCTGGCCGCATCGATCACGGCATCTGTCATTGTGTTCCTGACGGCGGTGCAGATTCGTAAGGCGGTGGATTTCTCAGTATTTCCGACGCTTCTGCTCCTACTGACGATGTTCCGGCTTTCGTTGAACCTTGCTTCGAGCCGCAGGATTCTCCTGCATGGTCATGAGGGGACGCATGCTGCTGGATCGGTGATTGAGGCCTTTGGGCAATTCGTCGTGGGTGGGAATTACGTTGTCGGATTTGTCTTGTTCCTCGCGCTGATCGCGATCCAGTTTCTTGTGGTGAGTCATGGCGCGGTGAGAACTGCCGAGGTGACGGCGCGATTCACGCTCGATGCACTGCCGGGTAAGCAGATGGCGATCGACGCGGATATGAATGCGGGGCTGATCGATGAGCAGGGCGCGAGGAAACGACGAGAGGCAATTGCACGGGAGGCTGAGTTCTACGGCGCGATGGATGGCGCGGCTCGATTCAATCAGCGCGATTCGATGGCGACGATCCTCATCACCGTCATCAATATCGTTGCAGGGCTTGCGATTGGTACATTGCAACAGGGCACCGACCTGATGACGGCGGTAAAGACGTACACGATCCTGACCGTTGGTGACGGACTGGTGACGATGATTCCGAGTCTGCTGGTATCGATTGCGGGTGGCATGGTACTGACTCGCGCGTCGTCGGCGGGCACGCTCGATTCGGAGTTGGGGACGCAACTCCTCAAGGGACGGAACACGCTTTGGATCGCTTGTGGCGTGCTGCTCACGCTGGCGTTGATTCCTGGTCTACCGAAGCTTTCCTTCATTCTGATGGCCGGAGGCGTGGCTTTGATTGCGAGGCGTCTGCCTGCGGACGCGATTCATTCAGACGTAGAAATACCGCTTGGACTAAGCGCCAAGGGGAAGGTAGAAGAGGCGGCCAAAGGAGAGAATCTCGCGAGCCTCCTGAAGATGGATGAGCTGACGCTTGAGATAGGCTTTCAGTTGATTCCGCTGGTGGATGAGAAACAGGGCGGGCAGATGTTGAATCGCGTGCGCTCGCTACGCAGACACCTGGCAACAGAGCTTGGGTTCATCGTGCCTCCCGTGCATATCACGGATAATCTTCGGCTGAAGCCGCGAGAGTACTGCGTGAGCCTGCGGGGAGTCGAAATTGCGCGTTGGCAGACCGAGGGGAACTGCCTACTCGCGGTAAACGCGGACCCGAAGGCGAGACCGATGCCGGGTGTGGAGACAAAGGAACCGGCCTTTGGCGTCATGGCGCGATGGATTCAGCCGGGGCTGGAGGAACAGGCTCTGGCCGCGGGGTATTCCGTGGTCGATCAGACTACGGTGATTGGGACACATCTCGGCGAGCTGATCAGAAGGCACGCGCATGAGTTACTTGCGCGGCAGGAGACGAAGAGGCTACTCGACAGCATGAGCGAGGGGTACCCGAAGCTTGTCGAAGAGCTTGTGCCGAAGCTGATGTCGCTCGGTGAAGTGCAGAAGGTTCTGCAGCAGTTGCTACGGGAGCAGGTATCGATCCGGGACCTGGGCTCGGTGCTTGAGGTTCTAGTGGAGGCCGCTGCCGAGTCGAAGAACGTCATTCACCTGGTGGAGCGGGTGAGGCAGTCACTTGGCCGCGCCTTGGTTCATCCGCTGCTCGACGCCGAGGGAGGGCTGCGCGTGTTCACGCTCGAACAAGGGCTCGAGGCAGATCTAATGACTACCTTCGACCCTGCGGGCGCGGCTCTGCTCCTGGGTGAAGGTGCGCGTTCAGGAGGGATGCCGGCGGACTTCCTTCGGAGGCTGGTTGATTCTGTGAAACGGCTAACCGGCGGTGGTTCCGCCACGGCGATGCCCGTGCTTCTTTGCCCAAGTCCAGCACGCTATCACGTGCGCCGATGGCTGGAGCCATACCTGCCAAAGGTGACGGTATTGGCTCCGATCGAGATTCCCCCCGAGGTCCGGGTACGGAGTATCGGCACGGTCGGATAGCAGGTCCGTAAACGTGCGGCTGCGGGCAAAGGAGAGTCGACGATGGACGTTGTACATGGAGCGCAGATGCACGGTGTTCCGGATTCCGCGGAGAGCAGCATGCCGGGCGGTCCACTGTTTGCGGAAGATGTGCTGGATCTTACGGCGACGACTCTGCCACTTGCGGGCTTTGGATCGGGCTACGAAGATCAAGGCGGCGCGGAGCGTATGTCCAGCGCAGAGCGCGATCAGATGCTCATGGAGCATCTTCCGACGGTTCGCTTCCTCGCCCGGAGGATACATGAGCGTCTGCCACAGCATGTGGAACTTGAGGACCTGATCTCGGCCGGAGTCGTTGGATTGATCGATGCGTTTTCGAAGTTCGATCACACGAAGAAGGTGCAGTTTAAGAGCTATGCGCAGTTCCGCATTCGCGGTGCAATTCTGGATTCGTTGCGCACACTGGATTGGAGTCCGCGAGAGCTGCGCCGCAAGGGAAGGGCAGTGGAAGAGGCAATTCGCGAGGCCACGCACCGGCTTGGACGCGCGCCACAGGAAGCGGAGATCGCTGGTGCGATGTCACTCTCGTTGAATGAGTACCAACAGCTTCTCGGCGAGTTGAAAGGGCTGGAGATCGGCAGCTTGCACATGGAGCGGTCGGAGGACTCGGGTGACGAAGAACTGGCCTACATTCCTGGCGCGCCGGAGGATGGTCCACTGTTCCGCTGCCTCCAAGGGGAGATGAAGCAGAGACTCGCCGATGGCATCGACGAGCTTCCCGAGAAGGAGCGCATGGTTCTGACGCTTTACTACTATGAAGAGCTGACGATGAAGGAGATCGGTCTGACGTTGGGTGTGGTGGAGTCGCGCGTGTCGCAAATTCATTCTTCAGCTGTACTCCGGCTTCGGTCGCAACTCGCTGAGCTGGCGGGACCGGGCGCAGTCATGACTAAGTTGAAGAGGAAGAGGCGCTGATGGGCGGAGGTTATGGCATGGGCGCCGATACAGGATCTGGGTTGCTTGCGGACATTGAGCTGGAGGCAATATTGCAGTTCGGGTCCCGAGAGATGACGCTACGGGAGGTGCTGCAACATGCCTGCGGTGACGTGGTGGAGTTAGATCGACACGAATCGCAGCCGGTGGACCTTGTGGTCGGAAATAGGATCGTCGCGCGCGGGCAGGTGGTAGTGTCGAACGGAAATTTTGCGCTGAGGGTTACAGAAGTGGCAGCGCCGCAACTGCGGCTGGAGAGTGTGGCATGTCGTTCCTAGGGGCTCGGCTTGGATTGGAAAAGCGAATGGTGGAGGTTGTGTCACAGGATGAAAGTGCGTGGTTTGAGGACTTGTACCCTCCTTCATTGAGCAGGAACTTCGTCGGCTTTTCTTCTGTTCCGGCCACCGAGACTCCTCGAAAGGGATGTGCGAACCCAATGTGTGCCTCGGGTTGGACGAAGCCCTGGAGGAACAAGCGCCGTCCGATCTTCGAAGGGCAGTGGGCGTGTGGGGCAGGCTGCCTTGAGGCTCTGGTTCGAAATGCCACGGGACGCGAACTTGGAAGTGGCGTCGCGGCGACGCCGCAGGAATCACCGCATCGGCATAGGCTGCCCCTTGGGTTGGTGATGCTCGAGCAAGGCTGGATCACGCATCCGCAGCTTCGCAGAGCAATCGATGCGCAGAAGAGCGCGGGCGCTGGAAAGATCGGTGAGTGGCTGCAGCATGAATGCGGAGTCTCTCTCGAGACGATAACGAGAGGGCTTGGTCTGCAATGGAACTGCCGGGTGTTGTCGCTGGATGGCTTCACGCCGCGGAGCATGGCTCTCGTAATGCCGCGATTACTGGTCGAAGAGTTCGGTCTTCTGCCGCTTCGGGCTGAAGGATCGCGCAGGCTTTACCTTGGTTTCCGGGATCGTCTCGATGCTTCGGCGGCCTTCTCGCTGGAGCAAATGAGCGAACTTCATGTGGAGAGTGGCATCATGGGAACCGAGATGTTCACCCATGCTCATGAGCGGCTGCTCGATTGCGAGTTCATCGAGGCTACCCGGGAGACGATGAGGGATACGGATGAGATGAGCCAGAAGATCGCTGAAATACTAATCGATCATCAACCCGTGGCTTCGCGCCTTGTACGTTTACATCGGTACTACTGGCTGAGAACATGGCTCGAAGCTGGCGCGCAGAGTAGGGTGGGTATGGTTCCGGCGAGTAGCGAAGATGTTTTCGACACGATCTTCACGGTCGGACTACAGAATTAGAGACTCGTCCGAAAAGCGAAGAGCCCGGACGCGAGGTCCGGGCTCTTGTAAGTGCGCATATTACCGAGGGGCTGGTGCGGTCGTGGCAGGGACGCCCGGAGCAGCCGTGTCTGGCGTTACCGAGATAGGCTTTGGTGCCGCCGGAGGCTTGGGTGCGGTGAGGCCTGGAATGCTTGGGTTTTTGTTGACTTCACCCTTCGCAGTGTCGACGAGGTCGATGCCGTATTCGTCGAGGGTGTTCGAGAGGATCTGACGCAGGTTCGAGCGGTCACGAGCGTAGGCCGCCGTTGCCGAGATAAGGTTATTTTCGGCGGCGGCGAGATTACGCTCCTGCTGCAACACGTTCGCTGTGGTCGAAGCGCCGAGCTTGTACTTCTTTTGCTCAGCGTCGAGGCTTTGAGCGTTGAAGTCACGAGTCGACTGTGCTGCCACGACCTGGGCGCGGTCATTGGTCAGGGCGTATTGACCGTTAATTACCTGGATGCGAATCTGCGTGTAAAGCTGCTGCAGACGCATCTGGGTTTGACGATATTCCATTTGCGAGCGGGCTTGATCGGCCTGGGCGATACGGTTACGGAGGGGGATGTTGATATTGACCGAGGCCCCGTAGTCGGGCGAGCTATTGTTGAAGGTGTTTTGGAACACGCCGCCGTAGTTCGAGTTTGGCACAGTTCCCGGAGGGCAGGCGACGAACGGGCCGGTGGTCGTTCCGCAATTGAGCAAGGCGCTTTGGCTTCCACCAAGGCCCGAGCTCGCATAGAAGGCGACGGCGTCCACGGTGGGAAGAAGACCGTTTTTGAGAGCGCGGATCGTGATCTCGTTATTCTTCATGGTGAGCACCGCTTGCTCGATCTGGGGATTGTTGACATAGGCCTGCTGCACCAAATCCTCGACCGTCATATCCTCTTCGGCCAGGCGATCGAGTCCGACACGGTCGGTAGGAATGACCGGGGCGGCGGCGATGATCTTATCGTCGAGATTCCGAGCGATGGCCTGCTTCATCAGAAGTTGCTGGTACTGAAGGTTTGACTTGGAAGCAATGAGGGCTTGCTTGTCAGTTGCCACGGCGCTGTCGGAGTTCACGACATCGAGCGGGGCTAGGGTGCCAATCTCAAGCTGGCGCCTGTTATCGGCGGTCAGCTTCGTGGACTGGTCAAGGGCTCGCTCCTTGGCCTGAACGTCTTCATAGGCACTGACGAGCGCCCAGTAGATGCTTTCTACCTGGGTGACGGTGTAGATGATCTGTTGGCGGAAGGCAGAGTCGGTGATGCGGCGATTATTCTTCGCCTGAATCATGAAGCGCCCATTGATCCACGTACCGAAGCCCTGAAGCAGATGCTGGGTCGCCTGGGCACGGAAGTTGGTCTGGAGCAGCGGGCTGTAGCTTGAACGCTCGCTGTTCGTGGTCACGCGGCTGTTGTTAAAGGTGACATTAAGCAGAGTGCCGGTCTGAAAACCCTGCTGGTAGCCGACGTTATATGTGCTCGTGTTCTGGTTGAGGGTGCTCGTGCCGGTAATAAAGGTCGTACTCTGAACAGTCTTTGAGGACTCATAACCGACGGTGCCGGTGAGGGCTGGATCAAGAAGCTCTGGTGCCGGGCCGTTTCCGTTTTCGCTCAGGACCAACCCCGAAGAGCCGGTGCCGCTGCCGCCGGATGCGCTTGTTGTCCCGCCCGGGCCGCCGCCACCGGTGATGGTGGTCGTAGTACCTCCAAGTGTGCCCGTTACGAGTCCGGTTGAGACGCCGCGGAAGGTGCCTCCGGCCCGGGTTCTCAGAACGTCGGTATCGGCGATGTCAAGGTTGATCCGTGCGATGGCAATATCGAAGTTATTTTCGAGTGAGAGCGTGACCGCGTCGGAGAGGCTTAGGTAAAGAGTGCCATCTCTCAGAAGGTCGCCGAGTCGCGGGGTGTTGCTCAGCCGCGGAAGAGGGAAATCCTCGGGCTTATACGCGTTTAAGGGATGCAGGAGACTCTGGTGGCGCGGCTGGGTATAGTCATTCGGTGTATCGCGCATATAGAGCGGCTCGGTCTGCTTTGGCGTGGGTGCTGTGGGGAGGTCCTGCTGCCCTGCGGCAACCGCGTCGCCCGCAGGCGCCTTGATCGTTTGCTTCTGGACCTGGGCGAGGCCCGGCTGCGTCACTGAACCCATCAGAATCACCGATACACTCGCCGCCGCCTGCAAATCCCTTAATCTCACTTGCGCTCTCTCCTGCTTCATGTGCTTCGTTCGCAAAACTTCGTGCGATATACAGACGTCGCCACTCCTGCCATCCTGCGGGTATGCCCACTAGACGACTGGATGAGCCGAAAGGACTCCAAGTGTCGCAAATCCGGCACTTAGCTCACCGGTGGCCGGTCCAGTGCCGCTTCCAGCTTCCCGATGGATAGGCATACGCATCCATCTCACGCTTCGTTCCCTGAAACCGCGCACCGGTCTTTGTGAGTCTTTCTGAAGGCTAGGCTTCAGCAGTCAGACTTGGACCTGTCCTCTTGTCCTGCCGATTCGTATCCTCTTTCGTGGATACTGGAGTATATCAACCAACGTGGTCGATTGATTCGGGTTCGGCACGTTTGAAATTCTCCATGACACTCTGGAAAGCCACGATCAGTTACGACGGAACGCCCTTTCACGGCTGGCAGGTGCAACCGGGGCGGCATACGGTCCAAGGAACGCTCGCCGCCGCGCTTCAGAGGATCAGCGGAGAGATCGTCCTCCCGCAGGGCTCAGGCCGTACTGACGCGGGCGTTCACGCGCTTGGGCAGGTCGCGAGCTTTGAACTTACGGCGCCCATTCCGGCTCCGAACCTGCATCATGCTCTGAACCGCGCACTCCCTCCCTCGATTCGTCTGCTTTCGCTCGAGGCGGCACCGCCTCGATTTCATGCCCGGCACAGCGCGGTTCGAAAGACCTACGAGTACCGCATCGTGCCGCGTATATCGGCGGCGGAGACGATCTGCTCTCCCATGCTTGCTCCGTACGTCTGGGCTTGTCCTTATCGGCTGGACGTCGGGGCGATGAGCGAAGCGGCGGCGCACGTGCTCGGCACGCATGACTTCACCAGCTTTGCGGCGGTCGATCCGGACGAAAGCTGCCGAACGGCGCGAGAATCAGAACCGCAAGAGGGTGAGCAGGGGAGGCTGAATCGGAAGGGATCTTGTCTGCCGACACCCAATATCAGGACAGTCCTAGCATCGGAATGGACGCTCCATGCGGATGAACCCCTCCTTCGCTACCGCGTGACAGGGTCGGGATTTTTGCATCACATGGTACGAAATTTGGTAGGGACGTTTGTCGAGATCGGGGTGGGACGGCTCCGTGCGAGTGAAATGCCTTCTATCCTCGCCGCACGCGATCGCCGAACCGCCGGCCCGACCGCTCCGGCTCGCGGGTTGTTTCTCGTTGAGGTCGACTACTGACGATGCCAACCGCCGCTCACGCGCAGCTTCGGATCAGCCGCCTTGCTTCGACCCTCGCCGTTCACCGGGCATTTCACTGGCTGCATCTGCACCAGCCCCAGCTCCGCAAATGGCTGATGGAGATCGTCGCTATCCCAGCGCCGCCCTTTGGAGAGGGGGAGCGCGCGTCGTGGTTTCTGGAGCGCTTCCGCGACTTGGGCTTGACGAACGTTCATCTGGACGAGGCGGGCAATGCGCTTGGCGAACTCGAGCCGGCGACGGTAAATCCGTCCGGACCACTTCTTCTAGTCTCGGCTCACCTTGACACCGTATTTCCGGGGGGAACACTGACGGAGCCGTCTGTAGACGGAAATCGAGTATTGGCGCCTGGAGTCTGCGATAACGGGGCGGGGCTAACGGCCCTTCTCGGGTTGATTGCGGCGCTCCGCTATGCGGGAATCGACCCGCCATCAGGAATTCTCTTCGCGGCAAATGTGGGCGAAGAAGGCGAAGGGGACCTCAGGGGTATGCGCCATCTCTTCCTGGATGGCGCGTACCGGAACAGAATCCGGGCGGCCGTGGCGCTTGAAGGAGCGGGAACGGCTGCGGTCGTTACTCGGGCGCTCGGGAGTCGGAGATTCCGCCTGACCGCTTCCGGACCAGGAGGCCACAGCTGGAACGACGCCGGGGTATCTAACCCAATTCTCGATCTCGCACGCGCGCTGACCGGGCTCTCGAAGGTGGTTCTGCCAGATGTGCCACGCACAACCTTGAACGTCGGTCACATCTCCGGTGGAACAAGTATCAACTCCATTCCCGAATTGGCGACAGCGCTCGTGGACCTTCGCTCGATCGATCCCGCTCAACTGATCGCGACTGAGACGGCGATGAGGCTGCAACTCGGCGAAGAGCAGGCTCGTGGAGCGCCATCGTCCATCCTGATCGAGATCATCGGAGATCGTCCGGCCGCGGCTCTCCCGGATGGTGCACCGATGCTGCGTACGCTCCATGCTGTCGACCGGCATCTTGCTCTTCGAACCGAGCATCGCATCGGATCTACCGATGCGAATATTCCCCTCTCCCTGGGAATCCCCGCGATCGCCATTGGAACGGGCGGGACAGGTGGGGGAATCCACACGCTTGCCGAGTGGTATGACCCCTCGGGGAGGGAGACAGCTCTTCGCAGAATTCTGCTTACCCTGCTCGACACGCTGACGACGATTGGTGTCGACGATTAGCGGATCCGGCAGGCGCATCTTGGTACACTCCAACCCGTGACCTCCAAGCTCCTTGCAGTGCTTTTTCCCGCTCTCATTTCGATCCCTGCGTTCTCGCAGCAGCGTTCCGCCGACACCATTTATATGGATGGAATGGTTCTGACGGGAGCGCACCTCCACCCAGACGATCCTGCGTCGACTCCGGGTCAGGTGACCGCCCTTGCGATTTCCGGGGGGAAGCTCGTGGCGATTGGGAACGACGTCGAGGTCCTGCAGTGGAAGGGCCCGAACACCCGGGTCATGGATCTACATGGAGCGTTCGTGATGCCGGGCTTCAACGACGCTCACGTTCACATGGCAGACGCCGGACAGCAGAAACTTTCGATCGATCTGGATGCCGTGCCATCGCTCGCGGCCATGCTGCAGGTTGTGGAAAAGTATGCGGCGACCAGGACGGCGGGATCTTGGCTTCGGGGCGGAGGTTGGGACCACACCCTGTGGCCGGGGAAGCAGTTGCCAACTCGTCAGGCTCTGGATCGTGTCACCGGTGGTCGGCCATGCTTTCTCTGGCGTACGGACGGACACATGGCCGTGGCGAATACAGCCGCGCTTGCGGCGGCTGGGATTACTGCCGAAACGGCCGACCCAAAGGGCGCGAAGATCGACCGCGACGCGAAGGGTGAGCCAACCGGAATCCTGCGTGAGACGGCAGCCACGAATCTTGTCCTGACGAAGATCCCGCCTCCGTCTTCCGAGGAGAGGCACAAGGCTCTTGACGTCGCCATCGTCGACGTACTTTCCCACGGGGTAACGAGCGTTCAGGATTTTTCCGAGTGGGAAGACTTCCTCGTCCTCGAATCGATGGAGCGGTCCGGAACGCTGAAGATACGGTTCTCCGAGTGGCTGGACTTCACCCTTCCGCTTGCAACGCTCGAAAGCCGCAGGGCCAGCCACCCAGCGAACGACCCTCTGCTCCATCTTGGTATGCTGAAGGGCTTTATGGATGGCTCGCTGGGGTCCCGTACGGCGGCGATGGTAGAGCCGTATGCTGACGATCCTGGGAACTCAGGTATTCCACGTTTCGACCAGACGAAGCTGAACCAAATGTCCTCCGAACGTGCCGCCGCCGGTTTTCAGCTTGGATTTCATGCCATTGGCGACCGTGCCAACGGGATCGCGCTAGATGCACTCGGAACCTCGGAACAGGTGGCAGTTGCGCCGGACACCTCTCGCTCGGGCAAACCTGGGTCCGATCCCGCCTCCTCGATGGTCGTAGCCCCCAGCCCAAGCACCCCCTACGCTCCCCGCTTTCGTATCGAGCACGCGCAGGTGCTTCTGCCGGGGGACTTCGCCCGCTTTGCAACTGAGCACGTGATCGCCTCGATGCAGCCGTCGCACCTGCTGACCGATATGAACTGGGCATCGGCGCGACTTGGTCCGAAGCGGTCGGCCTACGCCTACGCGTGGAAGAGCTTTCTCGACCAAGGAGTGACCCTGGCGTTCGGGACGGACTACCCCGTGGAATCGATCAACCCATTTCGGGGACTCTACTCGGCGGTCACGCGCAAGAACGAAGCCGGCACAAAGACCTTTCACCCGGAACAGGCATTGACGCTCAACCAGGCTCTTTACGCCTACACCCAGGCTTCAGCCTACGCGGACTTCGCGGAGAGGGTGCGCGGAAGGCTCGAACCCGGATATTTCGCCGACTTCATCGTGCTCGACCGCGACATCACTGCGGTGATGCCCCGCGATCTTCTTGGGACGCGTGTCCTCAAGACGGTCGTCAACGGAGAGGTCGTCTTCGATGCCACCAACACCGGACCCGGCCGCTGACCGCAGGCCGCCTCTGATCCGCAAAGCCGCGTATTTCATACCACTTTTGCTGGCAGAACGCGTCTAATCAGATGGCAAGAACGAATGTTCAGCCACTGGGGTCGCGTGTGGAATCACCCGCCTGCAGCCTGCGCGCATATCGTATCGATTCAACGAGGTTAGACTGATATTCATGGAAAGATCGAACTCCGATAAGCCGGGATTCCTTGAACGGACCCGCAACCATCCCCTCACGACCAGCTTTACGCTGCTGGTGACTCTCTCTGTCGGTATCCTCGCGGGTTCTGTCCTGACGCGGAACGTAAGCGGCAAGGAGCAGCAGAACGTCGATTCATCCGACGCCCGTGCCCTGGTGATCCCTTCTCCGGTTACGCTCTCAAACGGTTTCTCGCAGATTGTGAAGCAGGTTGGCCCTGCCGTCGTGAACATCAACACGGAGTCGCTGCCGAAGCAGAGCGCTACTCCAAAGAAGGGCCGTCGGCGCGGACAGCCAGGCGGCGGTGACGATGACAGCCAGCAGCAGGGCGACATGCAGGACTTCTTCAACCGCTTTTTTGGCGGGCAGGGCGGCGGCGGAGGAGATGATGACTCCGACGGTCCTGGCGGCGGTGAGCGTCGTGCCCTAGGTTCCGGGTACATCGTTGATTCGCGCGGTTACATCATTACGAATAATCACGTCGTCGATAAAGCCGATAAGATCTTCGTCAAGCTCGCAGGTGATCCGGAGAACGAACCTGGGCGTCCGGCGAAGGTGATCGGCACCGATAAAGAGACCGACATAGCAGTCATCAAGATCGAATCGAAGGAAAGCCTTCCGACGGTCAAGCTCGGCAACTCCGACGGAGCCCAGGTCGGCGATTGGGTGCTGGCGATTGGCAGCCCGTTCGGCCTATCGCAGACCGTGTCCGCCGGCATTGTCTCCGCGAAGAACCGCAGCATCGATGAAGGCCCAAGCGCTTCGGGCGTTGCGACGAATCAGTTCCAGCGCTTCATCCAGACCGATGCGGCGATTAACCCTGGTAACTCGGGCGGACCTCTGGTCGATATGACAGGCAATGTCGTTGGTATGAACACCGCAATCTATACGCAATCGATGGGATCTCAAGGGGTTGGCTTTGCGATGCCCTCGAACACCGTCGCCAGTGTGTACAACATGCTCATTGGGCCGGAACACAAGGTCATTCGCGGATCGATCGGCATCCAGTTCCAGGCTGGGCAATCCTCAGCGGTCGGTCGTGTGTACGGGTTCAAGAATGGCGTTATGGTCTCGGTCATCACGCCTGGAGGCGGAGCGGCGAAGGCAGGCCTCCAGCCTCAGGACGTGATCGTTTCGGTTGACGGGCGTAGCATCAAGGATGGTGACGACCTCGTAGCCGATATCTCCAGCCGCAGGGTTGGGTCGACCGTACAGCTTGGCTACCTGCGCGATGGCAAAGAGCGCACGGCAGGCGTGCAGATCGGTGATCGAGCCAAACTAACCTCCGATGTCGCTTCTGCCGACGATGACAATGGCGGCTCACCGCAGGAGTCCGATGCCGGGCAGAACAAACTGGGGATCAAAGTTGCTGCAGTTCCTGCGCCCATGGCAAAGAAGCTCGGCATCTCAGGCGGCGTGATCGTGACCGATGTACGTCCAGGTTCGTTTGCGGACGAGAACGGTTTGGGTAAGGGTGCCGTCATCACGGAGATCAACCGTAAGCCAATCACCGACGAGACGTCGTACAGGAACGTCGTCAACGGACTCCAGTCTGGTGCGGACGTAGTATTTGTAGTCCGATACGCCAACAGCCCGAGCCGTGGAAGTAGCTTCGTCGGTGGAACGCTGCCGTAACGCTCGCTGTACAAGCAGACAAAGGCGCGGACATTGTCCGCGCCTTTGTAATCTCGCTGGCATTCGTGAGTTGGCTTGCGACGGGAACATGGTAAGGCCAAATTTCCAGAAATGTCCATTCCTCTTTCGAGTTCGTGTCCGACAAAAGTGTTACTCTTCTGGCACTGGGGTTGCTTGTCTGCGATATTTTTCCGGCGTAGTCTGTCATGAGCGGCGTCCTAGATTAAAGAGGAACCACTTCTCGAGGCCCTCATCTATGCGGTTTGGTCGTACCCTCATCTTCTCCGCCTTGCTCCTAATCTCTGCTCTTCCGTCTTTCGCCGCGTCGCATCTGCGCCGGGGTCCGACCTCTCCGCGTCTTTTCCGAAAGCGCGCGGCAGCCGCTCGTCCGACGGCGAAGCCCGTGAGCCAGCGGGCGATTGATCCGGAGCGTACGACCCAGATCCAGACCGCCCTGATCAAGCAGGGTTACATGACCGGGGAACCCTCTGGTAAGTGGGATTCGAATACGCAGGCCGCGCTCGAGAAGATGCAGGGAGACAACGGCTGGCAGACCAAACTTGTTCCAGATTCACGGGCGATTATCAAGCTCGGGCTCGGACCCGGCGGCGCGCCTCCAAGCCCCGAAGCTCTCGTCTCTCCTACACCTTCGATGGGAACGTCTCTGGCCTCTGAGTCAGGCATCATAAACGTTTCCAGATAGACAGCTCCAACCGCGCTGTTTCCGAGGAGCCCAGACGGGCTCCTTTTCTATTTTGTCCACACGATGGTGCCCGACGGCTCTCGTCCGTTCCCCTTTTGTGGCAGGGCGATCCCTTCGCCGTGATCTAAACTTGTATGGATGAGCAATAAGCAGCGGCACGATGACGTAGAGGTAGTGACTGGTCCCCTTGGATCAAGGAAGAATCTGCTGTCCGGGGCAGCGTCGGCGTATCTTCGGTCCGCGATGCACCAGCCCGTGGATTGGATGGAGTGGGGCGAGAAAGCCTTCGACCGTGCGCTGCGCGAGGATAAGGCGATTCTGCTCGACATTGGTGCTGTCTGGTGTCACTGGTGCCACGTCATGGACCGCGAGAGCTACGAGGATGCAGCGACCGCCGAACTCATCAATGAGCACTTTGTCGCGGTAAAGGTGGACCGGGACGAACGGCCGGATGTGGACACACGTTATCAGGCTGCGGTCGCGGCGATCAGCGGGCAGGGTGGTTGGCCGCTTACGGCATTTCTCACTTCTGAGGGTAAGCCGTTCTTTGGTGGAACGTACTTTCCTCCGCAGGATCGTCACGGACGGCCGAGCTTTCGGCGTGTACTGCTCACGATGGCGGAGGCGTTCCAGAATCGCCGGAGCGAGGTGGAGGAGTCTGCTGGAAGCGCGGTGTCGGCGATTGAGCACAACGAATCGTTCTCGGGTAGATCCGGAGATCCGGGACTTGAGTTGGTCGAGAAGCTTGTTCTCTCGGCCCTGCAGCAGTTCGATGGACGCAGCGGGGGATTTGGCTCGCAACCGAAGTTCCCGCATTCCGGAGCCATCGATCTCCTGATTGACCTATCCTCGCGCACTTCGGCGAACGCGGGATTAGTTGCGCGGGCGAAGACTGCCGTGATGGTTACCTTGGACAAGATGTCCAAGGGCGGTATCTACGACCACCTCGCGGGTGGATTTCACCGCTACTCGGTCGATGAGCAGTGGATCGTGCCGCACTTCGAAAAGATGGCGTACGACAACAGCGAACTCCTGAAGAACTACGTTCATGGCTTCCAAACCTTCGCAGAGCCTGAATGTGATCGCGTGGCGCGTGACATCATGCGATGGATGGACGAGTGGCTGACCGATCGGGATCTTGGCGGCTTCTATGCTTCGCAGGATGCGGACTTCTCCCTGGACGACGACGGCGATTACTTTACCTGGACACGGGATGAGGCTGCCGAGGTCCTGACTGCAGGAGAGCTTGCCGTCGCTGCGTCGTTCTATGACATTGGTGAGATTGGCGACATGCACCATAATGTTGCCAAGAATGTGCTTCATGTCACCGAGACACTTGCGGCTGCGGCGAGGGCCGCTGGCGTGACTGTTGGAGATGCGGAGACGCTGCTGGCATCAGCGAAGGCGAAGATGTACGCGGCTAGGAAGCTTCGTCCGACTCCGTACGTCGATAAGACGGTTTACGTCGGCTGGAACGGGATGTGCATCTCGGCTTACCTACTTGTGGGTCGAGTGCTGCACGCGGATGAGGCGACTGCGTTCGCGCTTAAGACGCTCGATCGTGTGCTTGCTTCGGCCTGGGTGGATGGCGCGATGGCACATGTTGTGGCTTATGGAGAGGGCGTGGAAGGCTCGAAGCGTGTTGCCGGGACCCTTGAGGACTATGTGTTCCTTGGCCACGCGGCGCTTGATGCTTGGGAATTGACTGGGGAGATGCGGTACTTCGATGTCTCGGAGGCGATCCTGCGCGCTGCTCTGGATCGCTTCTATGACCACAGCGGAGACGCGTTCTTCGATACCCAGGCTCCGAAGGATGGCGAGCGCGTGCTTGGAGCGCTTTCGACGCGGAGGAAGCCTTTGCAGGATTCGCCGACTCCAGCGGGCAATTCGGTTGCGGCTGCGCTTCTGCTTCGCATGGAGTCTCTTACCGGCAAGGAAGAGTATGCGGCGAAGGCTCAGGCTACGATCGAGAACTTCGCAGGGGTTGTCGAGCACTTTGGGCTGTTCGCCGCGAGCTATGGACTTGCGTTGCAGAGGTTGGTACAGGATCCGATTCAAGTCTGCGTGATCGGGGATGACGAGGATGCGCGACGGCTGGAGTCAGTTGCGCTTTCTCGGTTCGCAGTGAACAAGAGCGTTGTCCGACTGCGGAAGGATCAGCTTGATGCACTGCCTCCTGCGCTCGCCCAGACATTGCCGTTTCTGCCACCGATGGCTGGAAGCTTCGCTGTGGTCTGCAGTGGAAACGTTTGTCAGCCTCCGGTTTCTGGCGCTGAGGAACTGATGGAGCAGCTCAATCGCACGCTTTAGCCCGATCGATCCGGTAGCCTAGAGAGATGGCTGAATCGCCGCGGCAGTTGGGTCCGAGATCTATCTTCAAAGAGAAATCGTACGCGCGGTTCTGGTTCGCGCGGATCTGTTCGACATTGTCGTTCCAGATGGTGGCGGTCGCAGTTGGGTGGCAGCTCTACGCTCTAACGCATAGTACGTTCGCGCTTGGAATGGTTGGGTTGGTGCAGTTCACGCCGATGCTCCTGCTGACGCTTGTGGTGGGACATGTCGCGGATCGGTTCGACCGGAAGACGATCGTCAGCATCTGCCAGGTGATCGAGGGGACAACCGTCGCTACGCTGGCTGTGACGAGCTACTTTGGGTGGCTGCATCCGGTTGGGATCTACTGCGCGGTTGCGGCGATCGGGGCTTCGAGAGCGTTTGAGAGTCCTTCGACACAGGCGATGGTTCCGGGGCTGGTGGATGAGTCGATGGTTCCTACGGCGATCGCGTGGTCGGCTTCGGCGAATCAGACGGCTTCGATCGTTGGACCGGCGCTTGGTGGGCTGCTTTATGCGCTTGGAGCGCATGTGCCGTACGCGCTTTGCGCTTGCCTGTTCGGGACAGCTTCGGTTCTGTCGTCGACGATTCGGACTAAGCGAAGAGCGTCGGGGAAAGGTCCGGTGACGGCGAACTCGCTGTTCTCGGGGATCCATTACATTCGTGCGCGGAAGAATATTCTTGGAGCGATTTCGCTGGATCTCTTCGTCGTTTTACTTGGTGGAGCGACAGCGCTTCTTCCGGCTTATGCGCGCGATATTCTGCACACGGGACCGTGGGGACTCGGACTTTTGCGGCTTTCGCCTGCGCTTGGGGCGCTGACTACTTCCGTGATTCTTGCTCATCATCCTATTCGGCGGCAGGCGGGGAAGAGGATGTTTGCCGCTGTGATTGTCTTTGGGCTGGCGACTATCTCGTTTGCGCTCTCGCGGTCGGTCTGGCTCTCGATGGGGATTCTTGCGGTGCTTGGAGCGGCTGATGTTGTGAGCGTTGTGGTGCGGTCGTCGCTGGTGCAGCTTGAGACTCCGGACGAGATGCGTGGGCGGGTGAGCGCGGTGAATTCGCTGTTTATCGGGACCTCGAATCAGCTTGGCGAGTTCGAGTCTGGCGTAACGGCTTCGTGGTTCGGGATCGTTCCGGCGACGATTGTTGGTGGAGTCGGGAGTATCGTGATCGCGCTGATCTGGATGGGGGTTTTTCCGGGGTTGCGAAAGCTTGAGAGTTTGAGTGGTGCTCCGGGCGTCAAGAAGTAGGTGTTTGGACGGGTGCCCCCCCCCCTCCCCACTGCCGGGGTGTAAGTCGATTGTTGTCAACGAGATGCGGCAGATTGCCTGCTGTAAGTCTCTCATTCCAAAGAGGTTAAGTCCTAAATATTAGTTGATAAAGGACTTAGCGGCTCCGGAGGGTAGGAAAGACCGTGAGCGGATTGGGCTCCGGTTTGTTTTCTTTCCTCTGGCTTTAATTGTAGCGGATTGGCCATAACTAAAAGGACACCGACTTTTCGCTTTGTTTTGTTTGGGATACGGGGTTTAGGGGCTTGACAGCTTTTTTGGGGTGATGGTGGGAGGGAAGCAACAGCAAAAGCAAAGACAAACGCAGATTCCCTTCGGGAATGACAACCAGAACGGCAACGGCAAACGCAGATTCCCTTCGGGAATGACAACCAGTACGGCAACGGCAGACGCAGATTCCCTTCGGGAATTACAAGCAGAACGGCAAGGACAACTGCGACCTCAGCCTTAGGTGCCACGGCAGCCGTGACTGCTACCCGCGATGGGCCGGCTATTCGGCTCGGAGGGTGGTGATTGGGTCCATGGCGGCGGCGCGGCGGGCGGGGAGGAAGGTTGCGCCCAGAGCGAGGAGGAGAACGGAGAGGGTGGCGGCGGTGAGGACGAGGGGGTCGAAGGCGCTTACTTCGAAGAGCATCGAGCCTAAGAGGCGGGAGGCGAAGAGGGCTCCGACGAGGCCGATGGCGCAGCCGATGACGGCCAGCTTTGCTCCGGAGCTGAGGATGAGCCGGACGATGCCGACTCGTTGGGAACCGAGCGCCATGCGGATCGCGATCTCCTGCATGCGGAGGGCTACCGAGAAGGCGATGACGCTGTAGATGCCGAGGATGGCGAGGAGCACGGCGGCGGCGGCGAAGGCGGAGATGAGGGCCGTGTTGAAGGAGCGGGGGGCTTCGCTGGCGGCTACGACATGCTCCATGGTCTGGACCTGGTCGAGGGGAAGCTGCGGGTCGATCTCGCGGACGGCGGCGCGGAGGACGTTCTCCATTTGCTCGGGTGGGATGGAGGTGCGGATCGCGATGTAGCCAAAGTTTCCGTCTACGTCGCCGGCGGTCTTCCGCTGTCCTTTGCTGGGCTCTTCCTGCGAGAGGGGAATGTAGAACTGCTGTTTCGTTGGCTCGTCGGGGCCCGCGTTTTTCGCGTCGGCGACTTCGCCGACCACGGTCAGCCATGGGGTCTTCATGCTCTCGGAGCCAATGCGGAGACGCTTGCCGACAGGGTTCTGCCCCGGCCAGGACTGCTCGGCGATGCGATGGTTGATGACGACCACGAGCTGAGAGTCGAGGCGGTCGTCCTGGTTGAGGAAGCGTCCGCGAAGGAGCGGGATACCCATGGCTCGGAAGTAGTCGCCCTCGACGCGGACGCTCGTGGCGAGGTCGAGGGTTGTGCCCTGGGGAGCTACGTAGCCTTCGGGCAGAAAGCCCTGAGTGCTTCCTCCGTCGCCTGAGGCGGGCAGGTAGTTGGAGATGCCGGCGTTGGTGACTCCGGGAGTTGCGAGGAGGCGGCGCTGGAGTTCGCGGTTGAAAGAGTCGACGGCTGCCTGGGTGGCGTACTGCTTTTCCGGGAGGTTGAACGAGGCAGTGAGCGTATGGTCGGGACGGAAGCCGAGGTCTACCTGGCGCGCATGCGCTCAAAGCTGCGGAGGAGGAGCCCGGAGGCGGCCAAGAGGACCATGGCGATAGCGATCTCGGCGACCACGAGGGTGGAGCGGAGGCGGGCATGGCTGCCCCCGGAGGTTCCGGTGCGACCACCTTCCTTCAGAGCTTCATTGACGCTTGCGTTTGCCGCGGAGAAGGCGGGGGCGATCCCACAGAGGATGCCGGTCAGGATGGCGAGCGTGAGGGCGAACGCGACCACATGGCCGTCAAGGGCAATTTCACCGATACGGGGCAGGGATTCGGGGAGGAAAGCTATGCCGGCGCGCAGGGCCGCCGAGGCGAGGGTGAGACCGAGAAGACCTCCGGCGATGCTGAGGACAAGGCTTTCGAGCATGGCCTGGCGGAGGAGGGTTGCGGCCGTGGCTCCGAGGGCGAGGCGGACGGCCATCTCGCGGCGGCGGCGGATGGCGCGGACGAGGAGAAGACCGGCGAGGTTGGCGCAGGCGATGAGGAGGACGACGGCTACGGCGAAGAAGAGCGTGCGGATGAGCGGGCGGGCCTCTTCGATGGTCTCCTCCTGAAGAGGACGGACGACCGGGTGGATGTGGAAGCTGGACAGGAAGGCGGGATAGCTCCGCATGATTTCGGCTGCGGTCGCGGTGGCGTCGGTAGTGGCTTGCGCCGGGGTGACACCGGGTTTGAGCCGGCCGACCATGTGGTAGCTCCAGTTGCCGATGTTGTTCTTAAGCTGCTGGGCGGTGAAGCTGGTGGGAACCCAGACTTCGGTGCGGTTGAGGTGGCCGGTGGCGAGGGGAAACTCGAAGGTGCGAGGCATGACGCCGATGACGACGTAGGGCTTACGGTCGAGGAGGATCTTCTGGCCGATGATGTTTGTACTGGCGTGGAAGCGGCTCTGCCAGGTGGAGTAACTGAGGACGGCGACCTGCTGGTGCTGCTCGTCCTCCTGTTGGGTAAAGACGCGGCCCAGGATGGGCTGGACGGCGAGGGTGGGGAAGACGCCGGGAGTGAGCCAGGCTCCGTGGACGACGGCTGGGTCAGCTCCAGCGGAGAGCTCGAAGGTGGTTTCGTTGTAACCGCCAAGCGCGGCAAAGCTATGGGTACCTCCGGCATAGTCGACAATGTCGGGCGCGGTGACGCCGACCTCATTGGATGCGCTGACATGGGTCCCTTCGATGATGTCGGAGAGGACCATGAGCCGGCCGGGTTCGGCGAAGGGAAGCGGACGGAGGAGAACGCCTTCGACGATCGAGAAGATGGCCGTGGTGGCGCCGATACCGAACGCGAGCATGAGGACGGCGGTCGCGGTAAAGCCCGGAGCTTTGAGGAGGTGACGGACGGCGATTCTCAGGTCACGAAACAGAGCGGTCATGGCACATCCTTTGCATGTTGTTGGCCAATGAAACGTACTCAAGTTCAAGCAAAGCCGTTCCGGCTTCCTTCGTTGGGCGGGGCGTCTGTCCGGATACGGAGGATGGTGTCCGGTAGTGGACCCCGGGGATAGATTGCGTTGTGCTTCGGACCTATCTCGATCGAACAAGGTCGAATTGCCGTGTATCGGCAGGAGGTCCGGTGTGTTCAGTACAACTTTTGATGCGTAGTTATTTTTTAATTCGGGGAATAGGGTGGTGTTTCCAGACGCAGAGATTCCTCCGCGGGAGTAGGCTATGCCAGACAAGAGGCATAGCCCCCTGAGAAGGTCAGGAGGAGATCTGGAGAGATGGTGGGCGCGTTCGTTAGCCTGCATGATGTTCAGGAAGCACGCAGAGACGTGCGTTTACCAACATTCGGGAGTCTCACCCCATGAAGCACTTGTTTCGCTTCCTCAGCCCTACGCTGGGTCTTTTCGCCTGCCTGCAGGTCCACGCTTTTGCTGCTCCCCCGGCCCCGCATAACCCGAAACTCTCCAAGGATCTGACCGAATCCGCGCCAGGTTCGACGGTTCCCGTCATCATCCGCTATGTGCAGGATCCCACTACGACGCAAGGCAGTGCGATCACGGCCCGAGGCGGACTGCTCAGCAAGACGTTGCACTCCATCCATGCCGTCAGTGCCAATGTACCGGCCACCGCTCTTGAGGATCTAACGAACGACCCAAACGTCGCCTACGTGTCGCGTGATCGACGCCTGAGTGCGCGGCAGGTGTCGGTGACAGCCGCTGAGTATACGACCGAGCCGATCAATGCTCCGCTGGTGTGGGCGAAGGGGTATGACGGAACGGGCATCGGCGTCGCGGTGATCGACAGCGGGATCAACCCGGTGGACGATCTGACCGGGAAGGTCGGCGGGCTGACGGTGGGGTACCGCATCCTTTACAGCCAGAGCTTTGTGCCGGGTGATTCGAGCGTGTTCGATGAATATGGCCACGGGACGCATGTCGCCGGGCTGATCGCGGGGAACGGGACGGACTCGACGGGGAAGAAGTATTACCGCACGTTCTCCGGGGCGGCCCCGAATGCCAACCTGATCAACCTGAAGGTGCTGGATGCGACGGGCTCGGGAAGCGACTCGTCGGTGATTGCGGCGATCGAGCGGGCGATTGCGTTGAAGAACATGTTCAATATCCGGGTGATCAATCTCTCGCTGGGACGTCCGATCTGGGAGAGCTATGCGCAGGACCCACTTTGCCTGGCTGTCGAGCAGGCGTGGAAGGCGGGGATTGTGGTTGTCGCGGCCGCGGGGAACAACGGCCGCGATCTTGCGCTCAATCCAGAGGGCTATGGGACAGTCGAGGCCCCGGGCAACGATCCTTACGTGCTGACGGTTGGGGCGATGCGGACGATGGCGACGGCGGCGATGACCGACGACCTGATCGCGAGCTACAGCTCGAAGGGGCCGACGTTCATCGATCACTTCACGAAGCCGGATATCGTCGCGCCGGGGAATCTGGTGACGAGTCTTCAATTCCCGAACGATCCGCTTGCGGTGAATAACCCGACGTTCGTCACGCTGAACTCGTTTTACATGACGAATGGAGATGTGAAGAAGGCATCCACGACTTACTTTCCGTTGAGCGGCACGAGCATGGCGACGGGGGTTGCGAGTGGGGCGGTGGCGCTTCTGCTGCAGGCGCAGCCATCGCTGCATCCTGACCAGGTGAAGGCATTGCTGATGCGGGACTCGAACAAGAGCTACTTTCCGCAGAGCAGCAGCGTGACCGATCCGGCGTCGGGGACGACGTACAACGCGCACTACGATCCGTTCACGATTGGCGCGGGGTACCTGGATGTGGCGGCTACGCTGACGGATGCGTTGGCGAATGCGGCGACCGTGCCGGCGGGGACGGCGATGTCTCCTGTCGCGACGTATGACCCCTCGAACGGGGTGACGCTGGTGACGGACCAGACGGCGCTTTGGGGGGCTACAGCTCTTTGGGGTGCGAGCAATGTCTATGGAGCGGACGCGTTCGATGTGCCCAACGGGGCTTCGACGGCCCTGTGGGGGGCGACTGCACTTTGGGGCGCGGACGATCCGGAGGCCTTCACGGCTCTCTGGGGCGCGACGGCTCTATGGGGCGCCGGGACGCCTGAGGCGGCGACCGCGCTCTGGGGCGCTTCAGACGTCAACGGGTCGACGGCGCTGTGGGGGGCTTCGAGCGCGGTGGCTGGGTCGACTGCGCTTTGGGGGGCTTCTGCACCGCTGGAGCAGTAGGCTTGCGGTTTAGCATCGATGCCTCCTGGTGGTTTCGGGAGGCATCGATGTTTGTTCATCAGACACCGATGGATGGGGGTGCGGGTGGGGCGGTGGGGTCGACCTTGCGCTGCATGACGAGCATGTCGGCGGAGACACCGAGAGGGATGCCTTGCTTTTCGAACTCGAGGATGATGCGACGGCGTAGTTCGCGGAGGACGCCGTCTTTCTGGTTGGCGCGTACGCGGAAGTTGATGGGGTAGATGACCTCGCGGCCCTTGATGTCGTTGACGCCGAGGACGGCCGGATTGGAGAGGATGACGCTGGCGAAGGCGGCGTCGGATTTGATGGCTTCGGCGAGGCGGTTGAGGACCTCCATGACGTTGTCGGGGTTGGCGGAGGCGTCGACGGAGATGCTGAGAGTGGCGACGGAGTAGTCGCGGGAGAGGTTGGCGACGGTGGCGACCTGGGAGTTGGGGACGATGTAGACGGTTCCGTCGCCGTCGCGGAGGGTGGTGGCACGGAGGGTGAGGCTTTCGACGGTGCCTTGGAGGGCGGCGATCTTAACGACTTCGCCGACGTTGTACTGGTCTTCGATGAGGATGAATACGCCGTTGATGATGTCCTTGAAGAGGCTTTGCGCACCGAGGCCGATGCCGACACCGAGGGTGGCTGCGGGAGCGAGAAGGCCGGTATAGGAGATGTTGAAGAGGACGAGAATCTGCAGGAAGGCAAAGACTCCAAGGATGCCGTAGGAGGTGGCTCGGACGATGGAGGCCACGGTGCGGAGCTGGGCGGCGCGATGGAGGTTGCTGGTGTTGCGGTCGGCGAGATGCTGCATGCGCTTGACGAAGAAATGCACGACGCGCTGAAGGATGAAGAGGAAGATGAGGGCGACGACCACCTTGGGGAGGCGGTCGCGGAGCATGACGAGAATGTCCTGGTGCCAGTCGCGTTCAATGGTGCGAATGACGGGTTCATCTTGCGGGATAAATAGGGAAAGGAGCATCATGACGTATCTCGATCTGTCCGAGCGGAGCTCGAATCTTGTTTTAGGTGCTTCCTGATGGATGCGTGAGTAGGCCTAAAGGGTAGCAGGATGCCTTGGCACCGGGTGTCTGGGATGTGGTCGACGGTTGTGTTGGATGGGGGACGGAAGGGAACACGAAGGCGAGGGTAAGGGGCATGGGACGGTCGGGTCGGGTCGGTCTGGGGTCTTGCTTGGGGTTGCTCGTTTGCCTGCTTGGGGTGGGGGTTGGGCGGGCGGGGTTTGGTCTGCAGAGGAATAACGGTGGAGGCGCTTCTTCCGGATCCATTATGCCGGGAAGCTCGTTGCCCTCGGCTTCGGACGCCTCCGGCCGCGGGGGCGCGTCTTCATCCGATTATGGGTTCGATACGGCGGGGCGTCAGGCGATGGAAGAGAAACGCGCGAAGATGATCATTTCGGAGCGGCAGAAGATGATGATGAAGGAGGCGGATCAGATTCTGCAGTCGGCGGCGGAGCTGCAGGCGAGCGTCAGCGGGAGCGCAGACCCATCGCGGGAGGATACGTTTCGCAAGGCGGAATCGATTGAGAAGCTGGCGCGGAATGTGAAGGACCGGATGAAGGGGTCGCGATGATTCGGCATGCGTGGCTGGTGGGGCTGATGATGGCGGGGTTGGCGGCTGCCGGATTGGGGCAGGCGGCTGCGCCGGCGGGCGTGCAGGCTCCGGCGGCGGGGCTGGCGACGCGGGCGGTTGGGGAGAAGCCTCCGATGTCCGAGAAGCAGAAGAAGCTCCTGGAGGACACTGAGAAGCTGGTGAAGATGGCGGCGGAGTTGAAGGTCAGCGTCGAGAAGAGCAATAAGAATGAGCTGTCGCTGGATGTGGTGCGGAAAGCCGAGGCGGTGGAGCTTCTGGCTAAGAGTGTGAAGGAACGGATGCGGACGGATCGGTAGGGCTAGCCAGATGCGCGTCGGCCTGGTCCAGGCCCAGATCTTCGCTCCCGACCTCGCGACGCCGATCGAAGACGAAACACTCCCCGATCCACGTACTCTCTTCGACTGGAATCTCTTCCAGGTAGCGCAGGATTCCGCCCTCCAGGTGGTACACCTCGGCGAATCCCTCCTGTAACAGGAACGCCGAGGCCTTCTCACAGCGGATTCCGCCCGTGCAGAACATTGCTACTTTCGTATGCCTGGCCGGGTCGAGTTCGTTCCGGGCGTAGGTTGCAAACTCGGAGAACGTCTCGATCTTCGGGTCGACGGCACCACGAAATGTGCCAACTTCCGTCTCGTACGTGTTGCGCGTATCGAGTACAAGGACCTCCGGGTCGGCGATGAGCGCGTTCCAGTCCTTCGGCGCGACATACGTTCCCGCCTTCGACGGGTCCACCACCGCGCGGCGGAATGCCAGGATCTCCTGTTTGACCTTGAACTTGAGCCGGCCGAATGGATTCTCCGCCGCCCTTGAAAACTTGACCGCTGGCCGCTCCAAGCCAGTGCGTTCCGCGAGCAGGGTCAGCAGACGCTCGATCACTTCGGAAGAAGCAGCGAGGGTTCCGTTGATTCCCTCCGGAGCGATCAGCAGGGTGCCACGCAGCTCCTCCTCAGTGAAAGCCGACCTCAGCTCCGCCTGCAATGCCGCAGGATCCTCTATTGCGATGAACCGATAAAAAGCCGCGACTGTAACCATGACCCTCTTAGTATCGAACATCTCCGAGGTTGTTTCGGCACCATTGCCTGCTTTTCCCGACCTACCGCCCGGGATAGAGCAATGTAAGAATCGCTGTATGAGGACCAAGATGCCGCGTCTTTCCGAGCCCAAGCCCAAGCAGAGACCGCCACATCCGTTTGTTCTGGAGGCCCTTGAGGCGTTGCATCCCGAGGTGCGCCGGATGTTTTCGGGATGGGCGGTCTATGTCGGCGACCACCTCTTCCTGATGCTGCTGGATCGTGCGAAACATCCTTTGGACAACGGCGTGTGGCTCGTCCTTTCCGAAGGCACCGACCCAATGGACAAGAAGCTTCGCCAAGATTTACCTTCGCTTCGCGCTATCCAGGGTCTGGGCGGCAAGATAGGTCACTGGCTTCTCATTCCGGCTGATGGCGCGGACTTCGAGAAGGAAGCTCTTCGCGCATGTGACCTCATCCTGAGCCACGATCCGCGGCTGGGTCGCATTCCGCAATCGAGACGATAGCGACGGGAGGAAACCGCCCGTAAGCAAGGTTGCCTTAGTTGGCGGGATCGACCAGGAACTGCTCCAGCTTCCCATCCGGATAGGTGTAGGTCGACAAGTAGAGCCGCCTGTCCGGATACACCAGTTGGAACGAGCGAAACGTCATCCCGCCGCGCAGTTGCTCGCCTTGTTTCCTGAACGTCAGCGACTCTCCCAAGGGCCCGAGGCTGTCTTTGAAGTCCGCCACGGTCTGCTCGGAGAAGTAGTCGTTCAGATTTGGAGCGAGCAGGGAGCGATCGATCTTTCCCTGTTGCAGCCCGCGATAGATCGCCAGGGTCTGCTTTTCCGCGTCGGACTGCACCCCAGTCCCGGCAACCGTCGCCGCCGTAAGCTGCGCAATCGTCTCCGCTCCACCGGCCATGTGGTTGGTGAGTACGACGACGGCGACACCGTCATCGACGAGGACCTCGTTATCCGAGACAAAGCCGGTTACCTCGCCACCATGCTCGATGGAGCGATGCCCGTCCCGCATCTTGACGTCCACACCAAGTCCGTACTGCGTGCCGCTGCCATCCTTGAGTTTGACCTCGGTAAACATCTGCTTGTAGCTCTCCGGCTTCAGCAGCGATTGGGCGATCAGGCTCTCGTCCCACAGGGCCAGATCATGGGCCGTCATTGCGAGCTCTCCCGCGGCAAACATCCATCCGCGGCCTTCCTTAGGGGCCAGGCGAAGAGGACCGAGTGCGTGGCGGATATAGGGCGTGGCGTCGGTCGAGGTCAGCTTTGCTTCATCCGAATCCCATACGGATTTCATGCCGAGTGGATGAAAGATATGCCGGCCAAGAAACTCCATGAGCCGCTGGCCGCTCACCTTCTCCACGATGAGACCGGCGATCACATAGTTGGTGTTGGAATACTGCCACTTTGTCCCCGGATCGAAGTCCAGCGGCTTCTTCGCCCAGGTGTCGAGAATCTGCTGCGCTGTCTCCGGCTTCATCATCGGGGTCATCAGGTAGTCTTCCGGCCAGTAGTCCTGGTATCCCGAGGTATGGCTGAGGATCTGGCGGACCGTTACTTCGTTTCCTCGCGTCAGGGACGGGACGTACTTGCCTACTGCGTCGTCGAGCTTCAGTTTTCCCTGTTCCTGTAACAGCAGGATCGCCGCCGCCGTGAACTGCTTCGAGACGGACCCGATGGAGTAGCGCATGTCCGGTGTCGCGGGTGTGTTGGGATCGATGTGGGCCAGACCGTAGGCGTGCGTGTAGACGAGTTTGCCGCCCTTTACTACCGCGACCGAGGCTGAGGGAACGCCGCGCTGCTTCAGCACACCTTCGGCGATGCGGTCGATTTGGCTCTTCAGGCCGGCATCGATTTTGTCCACTGACTGCGCGTGCAATATGTGGCTAAGTAGAATTCCGGCCAACAGGCCTATCCAAATTCGCTTTGATGTCATTGCCGCTCCAGTCTCCAAGTTACTAGGGACGAGTCTTTCGTCGTCGATCGCCATCGTAAATAACATGCTCGGTGCCTGCGTGGCCAGAGGCTTCTATTGTCACTCGGGAGTTGCGATCAGCAGACAGGTTAGGTTTCGATACCCATGTTGGTGTTGGGTTTCTTTGCTTGTTTGGCCGTTTAGGCCCACCATACCTCTGCTTATCGAACATAGGCACCGACGTTTCCCGAAAGGCTTAATTCTCGGCAATTTCGGGCGACGGGTTCGGTTCAGGGGGTAAGGATAGTGGTAGTAAGAACCTAAGTGCGTGGGATGAGGCGCATCATGAGGGGGTCGCGGGGGCGGAGGGTGATCTTGGCCTGAGGGATGGGCGGTTCGGTGCCGAGGTAGGTCATGCGCCAGCGGCTGGCGAGGGTGGCGATGGAGAAGATGCCCTCCATCCAGGCGAAGGCTTCGCCGATGCATTGGCGGCCTCCTCCGCCGAAGGGGAAGTAGGCGAATTTATGGCGGCCGGCCTTGTTCTCGGGGGAGTGGCGGTCGGGGTCGAAGCGGAGGGGGTCGGGGAAGAACTCGGCGCTGCGGTGGACGATGTACTGGGAGAAGAAGAAGTGGGCTCCGGGTGGGATGCGCCAGGGGCCGAGGGTGACCGGCTTGGTCGACATGCGGCCCATGGCCCAGGCGGGGGGGTAGAGGCGCATGGCTTCGGCGAAGACCTGCTCGGTGTAGCGGAGTTGCGGGTAGTCGGCGAGGGTGGGGAGGCGATGGGTGCCGTCGGCTGTGCCGAGCACGGCGTCGAGTTCGGCGTGGAGGCGGGCTTCGGCTTCGGGGTTTTGGCTGAGGAGGTAAAAGGTCCAGGTGAGGGCGTTGGCCACGGTCTCGTAGCCTGCGAGGAAGATGGTGAGGACTTCGTCGCGGACCTGGGTGTCGGACATGCCGGTGTGCTCGCCGGATGCGTCGGCTTCTTCGTCGCGGCTGCTGAGGAGCATGGAGAGGAGATCGCCCTTATCGACGCCGGCCTTCTTGTGGGCGGCGATGAGGCGGTCGACGGTGGCGTTGAGGCGGTTGCGGGAGCGGCGGAACTTCATGACGCCGGGGACTGGCCAGTTCAGGTAGGACTCGAGGGCGGGGAGGCCGATGAGGTAGTTGTAGAGGCCCATGATGGTGTTGACCTCGTCGTTGATGCTGCGGATCTCGTCGGTGACCTCGGTGTCGAAGAGGGTGCGAGCGACGATTTCAAGCGAGAGGTCCATCATGGCGGCGGCGATGTCGAGGGCCTGGCCGGGCTGCCAGCGGTCACGCTGGGCGGCGGCGGAGGCGGAGATGCGCTCTCCGTAGGCGGCGATGCGCTGGCGATGGAAGGCCGGGGCGGCGATGCGACGCTGGCGCATGTGGATGGGGTCGTCGGAGGTGATGAGGCCTTCGCCGAGGAGGATCTTCATGCGCTTGAGGGTGCGCTCCTTGATGAAGGAGGGAGCCTGGTTGATGAGGATCTCGCGGATGTACTCGGGTTCGTTGACGAAGATGATGTAGGTGTTGAAGAGGCGGTAGCAGGCGATGTTGCCGAAGGTCTTATGGAGGTACTCGAAGAGCAGGATGGGGTGGCCGATGCGGACCCACGGTTTGAAGGCGTACATGGGGAGGGAGTAGCGGAGGCCGGGGGGGATGTTCCACTCGGCCTCGTCTGGCGGGGCGAGCTTCGGGTCGAGTTCGACTACGGGGGGAGTGGTCATGGGCGGGTACGGATAAGCCTCTCGTTTAGACGATGGGAGATCGCTGGTGGAGACGCAAGCGACGAACCCTTACAGTTCATGACGTGGTGAGGACGGGGGCGGGTGATGGCGGGATCAACAACTGAGGCGCTTGCCGTCAGAGCTTCGCGGCTACGGCTTCGAGCTGGTCGGCGCACTGGCCCCAGCCTTTGTGGAAGCCCATCTTCTCGTGCATGTCGCGGTCGGCTGTGGACCAGTGCAGAACACGGGCGGTGTAGATCGTCTTGTCGCCGTCGTCTTCGAGCGTGATGGTGACCGTCATGAAGGGCTTTTCGGACGGTTCCCAGGCAGTGGTGTAAGCGTCGGTGAAGACGAGGCGCTGGTTGGGGATGACCTCGAGATAGACGCCGCGGTTGGGGAAGTCCGTGCCGTCGGGGCCGCGCATGGTGATGACAGAGGAGCCGGCGGCGCGGACATCCAGTTCGGCGAGAGGCGTGGTGTAGGGCAGGGGTGCGAACCACTGCTTCAGAAGAGCGGGCTCAGTCCAGGCGCGGTAGACACTGGCGCGTGGGGCGTTGAGGGTGCGGACGAGAACGAGTTCGCGGTCGGCTAACGTGGCTTGCTGGCTCATCGGGTTTACCGGGTCTCCTCGGGCTGGAGCAAGGGTGCCTGGGCTTCGAGGCGGGCTTCGACGGCGGCGCGAATCTGGAGCTCGATGATGTCGATCGAGGAGTCGTCGGTGAGGGTGAGAACGCGGTCGGGTGCGCGGACGGCGATGGCCATGTAGGCGGTGTGGATGCGGGTGTAGAACTCGTCTGACTCGCGCTCGAAGCGGTTTTCGTCGGTGCCTGTGACGGCGAGAGAGCGCTGATTGCGGCGGCGGGCCCGGGCGAGCGAGGTGTGGAGGGATGGCAGAAGGAGCAGGGTGAGGTCGGGCTGGAGGTTGTCGCAGACGGCAGCGTGGAGGGCGAGGACGCGCTCGGCGCCGAGCTGGCGGCCTCCGCCCTGGTAGGCCTCAGAGGAGTCGGTAAAGCGGTCGCAGAGGACGATGGCCCCGGCGGCGAGCGCGGGCTGGATGACCTCGGCGATCGATTGGGCGCGGTCGGCAAACATGAGGGTGAGTTCGGCGATTGGGTCGATGGGACCGAGAGCGGCTTCGGAGCGGGAGTCGAGCAGGATGGTGCGGATGCGGTCGCCGAGGGAGGTTGAGCCGGGATTGCGCATGGTGACGACCGTATGACCGGCGGTGGTGAGGTAGGTGGCAAGACGGCGGAGCTGGGTGGTCTTGCCGGAGCCGTCGAGGCCCTCGAAGGTGATGAAGAAACCGCGTGCCATAAGGGTGAGTTTACCGAAAGAACGTTCGCGAATTATGGGTTTGTGTGGGTCTGAAACTTCCAGGTGGGGCCGGATTCGGTGAGGTCGATGGTGAGGCGGCCCTCGTCGCCTTCTTTGAAGGCAGGGCCGGATGAGGTGTGGTCCTTGTGCGAAGCGTCGGTGTAGAGGAGCTTGGTGGGGCCGGAGCCGAGGACCTTGAAGCGGTAGTGATAGATGGCGCCGGGCGCGAGGTTCTGGGTGCCGAAGCTGGCGCTCGGGTAGTCGACTTCGAGGAGCTGGATGGGCTGCGTGGTGTGGTTCATCACGTCGGCTTCGATGTAGGCGGAGTGGCAGCCGGCGAGCGGGAGCAAGAGAGCGGCCAGGGCCAGGTGGGGCAGGAGACGCATTCGGTTAGGGTAGCAGGGCGGGGTGAGGGAGGGAGTAGGGGGTGGGGAGCAGATGGCCGGTTCATTCGTTGGTCGGGCGGCGCTTGAGCTCGCGGATGATGTCGGGGAGCTTGTTGAAGATGGCTACGGAGCGGAGCCACTGGCGGTTGTCAATAGCGGGGTAGCCGCTGACGGTTTTGCCGGGGGCGACGTCGTTGGGGATGCCGGATTGCGCGGTGGCGATGGCTCCGTCGCCTATGGTGCAGTGACCGGCGACGCCGACCTGGCCGGCGAGGATAACGTTTTTTCCGATGGTGGTCGATCCGGCCAGGCCGACCTGGGCGCAGAGTAATGTCGCGGGGCCGACGTTCGAGCCGTGGCCTACCTGGACGAGGTTGTCGATCTTTGCCCCGGCCTGGATGCGGGTCTCACCGATGCTGGCGCGGTCGATGCAGGCGTTGGCCTGGATTTCGACGTTGTCCTCGAGGACGGCGGGGCCGGATTGGACGATCTTGTACCAGGGACCGCCGGGAAGCTGGTTGGGGCCGTGCTGGCGGGCGAAGCCGAAGCCATCGGCACCAACGATTGCTCCGTTCTGGATGGTGATGTGGTCGCCGAGGACGCAGTGCTCGCGGACGATGGCGTGGGCGTGGAGGAAGAGGTGCGAGCCTGCGCGGACGCCGGGGTAGAGGACGGCGTGGGCGAGGATGATGGCGTCGTCGCCGAGGATGACGTTCGCGGAGATGACGGCGTAGGGGCCGATGTGGGCGTTGGCCCCGATGACGGCGGTGGGGTCGATGACGGCGGTGGGGTGGATGCCTGGGGCGTAGGCGGGTGGGGTGTAGAAGAGTTCGATGGCGCGGGCGAAGGCGAGGTAGGGGTTCGCGAGGCGGAGGGTCGAGGTGGCGATCTCGGGAAACTCGGGCTCGACGAGGATGGCGGAGGCTTTGGTGGTGCGGGCGAGGGAGGCGTACTTCGGGTTGGCAACGAAGGTGAGATGGCCGGGGCCCGCGTCCTCGATACCGGCGATGCCGGTGATATTGGCGGTGGGGTCGCCGTGGAGGGTGGCGTCGAGGTGGCGGGCCAGGTCGGACAGGTTCATGGGGTGATTTTAGCTGCCGGGCTAGGGAGTCTCGGGGAAGAGGTTGGGCTGAGGGTCGGCGGAGGGCTTCGCAACCTTGCGGGATGGGGTGGTGACGACGGCGAGGAGCTGGAGCGCTGCGATCGCCGGGCGTGGGACGAAGACGCGGTGGGTGTTTGTGCGGTCGTCGGGTGGGGTGAGGAAGAGTCCGGAGTCTTCGACGAGGCCGTCGAGGAGGGTAACGTCGAGGGGGGCGAGGCCCTCAAGCTGATCTCCAGCTGCGAAGGTGATGCAGAGCCAGAGGCCCTCGTTGCGTGGGCGGGCGAGGAAGGCGGTGCGGGTGAGGCGCTCGGGGTTGCGGGTGTCGTCGAGATTAAAATCGCGGACGTAGTGGATGAGCTTGATGTCCTGCAATGCGAGAGGCAGGATGCGACCGGCGAGATCGAGGAGGTCGAGCAGCGCGGCGGCGGGCGGCTCGTGACGCACAAAGGCGGCGGCGGGGAGGTAGCCGTGGAGGAGGTCGCCCGAGAGGAGGCGAACAATAACTTTCTTGCGGGATGAGGCCATGAGACTGGGGTCGTTGTGTGACTGCGGTGCAGTTCGGTGCATCAGAAACAGTGCGTCGCGGAGTAGTCAGACAACGCATTCTATGATACATTCGAGTTTTGCGCCGGTCGAAAAAGTCCGCGTAAAGGCTTGATTCGTCAGCATTTAGGCGATAGGCGGAGCCCAGAAAGCAAGGGCAGGAGCGAAGCAGAACCCATGGCCGATTATATCTACCTGCTCGAGAATCGACTCTCGACAGCACAAAAGAATGCACTTAGCTCGCTGCGCGAAATTGTGCGGGCCAAGGGGCTCACACTATTTCTGGTTGGCGGCGCGGTTCGCGATCTGACCAGCGGGTCACCGGTGCGTGACCTGGATTTCGCGGTGCAGGGCAATGCGCTGAAATTGCGGAAAGAGCTTGAGACCGCCGGAGCGGTCGTAACTGGGTCGCATGACACGGCGCAGGCACTTTACCTGACGTTTCCTGGTGGTGTCCGGGTCGAGGTTGCGGCGACGATGACAGCGACCCACCCGAAGCCTGGTAAGCCGGTGCTGAAGGCGTCGACCATTCTGGACGATCTGCGTCGCCGGGACTTCACGGCGAACGCGATGGCCTTGTCGCTGAACGAAGGATCCTATGGGCTCCTGATGGATCCGCTGAATGGCGTGGCGGACATCGAGAACCAACAGCTTCGGCTGGCTAGCAACTATGGGTTTATCGAGGATCCTGTCCGGATGATCCGGGCGGCCCGGTTCGCGGCGCGTCTCGGCTGGACGCTCGAGGAAAAGACGCAGACACGGTACGACACCGGCAAGGAAGAGGGCTACATCAGCGCGATGCAGGACTGGTCGCGCGGGTATGAAGCCGAGGAGATCGTTCACGAGGAAGATCCGCTGCGCGTGATGAAGCGCCTCGAAAGCGAAGGCTGGATGCAGATCGTCTCTCCGGCCTGGAATTCAGCCAAAGCGAACGTCGCGGAGCTGGACAAGGTTCGGGAGATCCAGACGCAGTTGCAGTTGCAGAGCGTTCATCCTGATCCGTCTGCCGTGAACTTTCCGCTGCTGACAGCGAAGATGAACGCGAAAGAAGTCGAGGCGCTGAAGGCAAGCTTCCCGCGTCCGGGCTTCGTGGCGGAGATTGACGGGCTTGAGGCGGAGGGCAAGGAGTTTGCGACGCAGCTTGGCGGGAAGAGTTCGGCGGCTCCCTCGGCGGCTTACAAGCTGATCACGTCGGCGAAGGCGGATGTTGTGCTGTACGTCGCGTACACGAGCAAGAGCACCGCAATCCAGGCGAAGTTCAAGAGCTTCTTCGGGGAGTGGCAGCAGGTGCGGCAGACGATTCCGTACACGCTCATGCTCGAGATGCGGATTACTCCGGAACTGCCAGAATATAAAGAACTTGTCGAAAAGCTGTTCTTCGAGCTGATGGATGGCAGGCTGGGTACGGCCGAGGAGATGAAGGCATTCCTCGAGCCGTATTCTCCTCCCGCGCCGCCTCCGCCGGTGAACCTGAAGCGAGCGCGCGCAACCAAGAAGGATGCCAAGGGCGCGAAGGGCAGGGGCAAGAAAGCCGCCGTCTCCGAGGATGAGGATGACGATGAACTCGAAGAGAACCAGGGCTCCGGGGCGGATGATGACGACGATGACGACGACGCTGAGGATGCTATCGAGCTTCCGGATGTGCCGGATCTCGTTGGCGAGGCCCTGGGCGACATGAGTGACGACGACGACCTCGATAGCGACTCAGATGACGAGGACGACGACGAGGAAGAGGAAGCACCACCCGCGAAGCCTGCCAAGGCGGCGGCGAAGGGGAAGGCCAAGGCCGCTCCAGATCCGGAACCTGAGCCTGAGGTCCCTGTGGTGAAGAAGAAGGAGCCGGTGGCTCCAGCCGCGGCAAAGAAGGTTGCAGCGAAGGCGCCGGCGTCGGCTTCGAAGGGAACGGTTGGGGTGAAGGCCATTCCAGCGAAGGCCGTAGCGGCAAAGGCAGTGGCTGCAAAGGCTGTTGCTGCCAAAGCTCCAGTGAAGGTTGCGGCGAAGGCTGCAAAGGCTCCAGCCAAGAAGCGCTAGTCGAATATCGATTGCGGGCAAGGGCACAGCTTCGCCTGTGCCCTTGCTTTGTCTCACTTCTGTATGACCTAGCAGCTTTCGTCGCGAGGCGCGCATCTGACCAGCCTGAGGTGAGGTCATGGTTGTTGCGGTGTTGCTTGGATCGGTACGGCCGGAGCGGATGGGCGAACGGGTTGCCAAGTGGGTCAAGGCTGAGTTGACGAAGGCGGGTCATGAGGTCGTGGTGGTGGACCCGGCGAAGGTGGAGCTTCCGTTACTGGCAAATATGTGGAAGGAAGTGAAGGATAGCGACTCGGCAGAGGATTCGGCTCTGAAGGCCAAGCTGAAGCCGCTGGCGGATCTCTATGCGCGGGTGGATGGGTTCTGTATCGTGAGCGCGGAGTACAACCACACGGCGCCTCCGGCGCTGATCAACCTGATCGACTACTTCTTACAGGATTACTTCTTCAAGCCGTCGGCAATCGTCTGCTATTCGGCGACGCCGTTTGGCGGAGTGCGTGGAGCGATGGGGCTCCGGTCGCTGCTTGCCGAGGTGGGGATGCCGACGATTCCCTCGCTGCAGCCGATCCCGTCGGTGGGAACGGCCTTGAGCGAGGCTGGCGTGCCGCTGACGCAGGAGCTTGCCGAAAAGTCCGGGAAGTTCTTCAAGGAGTTCGACTGGTATATGCGGGCGTTCAAAGCCGAGAGGGCGCTTGGGGTGCCATACTAGCGTCTCTCATTCTTGGGCGAAAAGAGGATCGGGATGCCGCAGGCGATTGGGAGTTTTGAAGTGAAAGTCGTACCTCAGAAAGAGGTGGAGGGTGTTGGTGATCCTTCGCTTGGGCGTATGTCGCTGGACAAGCAGTTCCATGGGAAGCTGACCGCGACGAGCAAAGGCCAGATGCTGAGTGCGATGACCGAAACGAAGGGGTCGGCAGGCTACGTTGCGATGGAGCGCGTTGTGGGTGAGCTTGGCGGGCGGCACGGCTCGTTCGTGCTGCAGCACAACGGGACGATGGATCGCGGGAAGCCGGGACTTTCGATTCGCGTCGTGCCGGATTCGGGGACGGGGGAGTTACAGGGGCTTTACGGGGAGATGACGATCCAGATCGAGGGTGGGGCACATCGGTACGAGTTTACTTATGACTTCGCGGACGGGGATTCTCTGACTAGCGCCTGACGCCCATCCCGTTGAGCCTGCTCCGGGCCTGGGTGGCCTCGGGCGAGTTGGGGTAGCGGGCAATCAGCGATTTGAACTCGCGGATGCCGGCTTCGTTCTGCTTCTGGACGATGAGGGCCTGGCCCTTATGAAGCTGGGCGGCGGGTATCTTGGGGTTGCCGGGGAACTGCTCGAGGACATGGTCATAGTCCTTGACCGCAGCGGGGTAATGGCCGGCGCGATAGTCGATTTCGCCGAGATAGTACCAGGAGTTTCCGGAGAGGGATTCTTCCGGGTAGGCGTGGATCACGTCGTTGAACTCGGCCGAAGCGAGGGGGTACTTGGCGGCCATGTAGTCGCCGAGGGCGGTTTTGTAGAGGTCGGAGACGGGTGGAGCCGAGCTTGCGGCGGGTGCGGGGTTGCCGCCCAAAGGAATGCGGGCGTTTGGCTTGCCTCCGCGACGGCTAGGAGGTGGAGGAGCGAGGTCGGATGGGGGCGGCGTGGTGTTATCCGGCTGGGTCGCTGGGGCCGCAGTTACCGGGGCAGATCCGCCAGCAGGTGCGGCGCCCTGCGCGGAGATGGCCTGCTGCTGGTTCTGGATGTCCTGCAAAGCCTTATCGAGGTGGGCGATGCGCGCCTTCATCTCGTCCAGCGAGTCATTGAGCGCCTGGACCTGGGTCGAGACCTGGTCGAGCTTCGTGCCCTGGGCTTCTTCCTGGGTGCGCATCTGCTTCTGGAGTGCGTCCATGTTGAGGCTCATGCGGTTGACGGAGTCGGCGGACTGCTGGACGAGATCCTTGAGCACACCCATGCGCTCGTCGTTCGACTGCTGAAGGCGGGCGACGGCGTCCTGAAGCTGCTGGATCTGGGTCTGGAGCTGGACCATATCCTTGTTCACGGCGAAAGCCGGGGTGGGGAGCACGGTGAGGCCGATGCCGATTCCGAGGATCGCGACGGCGGCGAGACGAGCGGACTTGAGGATCATGGGCGTGTGCCTGTCTTTCGATATCCGAATGCGCAGAAATTGTGGTTTCGATCAAAGTCGCCCGGCGATGATCTGCCGGGCGGAACTTAGGTTACGGTTTGACGGGGCGCGTGCCAGATTCGGTTAGCGGTCGATGGTGAACTGTGCGCGGCGGTTCTGCTGCCAGCAGCTCTCGTCGGACTCGGTGCAGAACTGCTTCTCCTTGCCGTAGCTGACGATGCGGATGCGGCTTGCGGAGACGCCGGCGTTGATCAGCGCGGTGCGTGCGGCGTTAGCGCGGTTTTCGCCGAGGGCTAGGTTGTACTCGGCCGATCCACGCTCATCCGAATAGCCGGCCACGAGGACGCGGATGGCGGGGTGAGAGGTCAGGTAGGAGGCAGCGTGCGCCGATGCGGTGACGGCATCCGGACGAAGCTCGTAGCTGTCGTAGTCGAAGAAGGCGTCCTGCACATTCTGGTGGAAGGCAGCGTCGGTGCCCATGTTGCCGGCTCCGTTGTCGCCCATGGGCGCAGGTGCGGCGGCGGTGCGGACGGTGACGCGAACGTTGGCTTCGGTGGTCTGACCGTCATCGCTCTTGGCGGTGAGATGGAAGTTGGTCGAGTTCGACGGCGTGACCATCTGGGTGCCGTTGACGGGCACGGGGCCAAGACCGTCGATGGTGACGGAGGTGGCGTTCTGGCTGCGCCAGTTGAGGGCCGTCGACTGGCCGAGATCGATCGCCGCAGGATCCGCGGTGATGGTTGCGGTGGGGGCGGGAGCCGTGACAGTGGGGGTATACGAGGAGGGAGGCGGTGCGGTGGACTTCTTATGGCAGCCGGTGGTGAAGGTGAGGCCGGCGACGGCGACGGCGGTGGCGGCGAGGTTCAGCAGAGTGCGGTGCGAGGGATGGGTGGCGTTCATAGTCTCCTGGGGCTCATGGATCCAACCGGGCGGACCGCGGTCTTGTCAGTGACGATTCTAAATGGTTGATTCACGAAGGCGGTAGGGCGGAAGACTTACTTCCAGCTCCAATTAGGCATATCTCCGCCAGAGGTGCTGAGGGCGCGCTGCTGGGTTCCGTCCGCCAGCATGGAGTAGACCTTGGAGTGCTCGGCGCGGCCGTCGGTCGAGTTGGCGTAGACAATGTGGCGCCCGTCGGGCGACCAGGACGGAAAGTCGCAGCGGCCACTATCGTGGGTGAGCTGGATCCACTTCTTTGTCGCGACTTCCATCACGTAGATGTCTTGTCCGCCGGGTGCTCCGGGACCGTACTTGCGGTTCCAGGCGAAGGTGAGGAACTGGCCGTTGGGGCTCCAGGAGGGGGACGTGGCATAGCCACCGTCGGTCATGCGCTGCACGTTCGAGCCGTCGACATCCATGATGTAGAGCTGGGGGAGGCCGGTGCGGCCACTGATCCAGGCGATCTGCGATCCGGTACGTGGGTTGAATACAGGGGAGACGTCGGGACCCTTGAAGCTGGTGATGCGGCGTGGCTGCGATCCGCTTGCATCGGCGATCCAGATCTCGGGGTCACCCGAGCGCGAGGAGGAGAAGGCTACGTCGTGGCCGTTCGGGCTCCATGCGGGCGAGAGGTTGGTTCCACCAGCTGCCGGAAAGGCGACGACGCGGCTAAGCAGGAGAGAGTACATCCTGATCTGGAAGCCGTCTTTGCCGAGCGAGGAGAAAGCCACGCGGCTGTTGTCCGGCGAGACACGGGGCGAGAGCGAGATGGCTCCGAGCTTTGTGACGGCGTGCTGGTTAGCGCCGTCGTAATCCATCTCCCAAATTTCCTTCGAGCCTCCGCCGACGTGGACGTAGTAGATCTTGGTCTCTGCGATGCCGTTGATGCCTCCGCCGAGGCGCAGGATGATCTCGTCGGCGAAGCGGTGGGCGATCTGGCGGGCCGAGTCGTCGCTCGCGGCCTCGTTGTATTGCTTGGCGAGGACCTGCGGGTACTGCGTGTTCTTGGCGTCGAAGAGGAAGCCGTTGACGACGAGGTGGTCGCCCTGGGTGGCGATGCCGCCGAAGGCCACCATCGCGGCGGATGCAGGCGCGGCGGCCCACGTGGCGAGCTGGATCTCACCGGGAGCGCCTGGGGTGCTGGTAGGCATCAGGGACTTCGAGACGAGGTCGAAGATGCCCGCGCTGGCCAGGTCAGCGTAGAGGACCGAGTCGAAGGTGCGCTTGTAGTCTGCCGTCTGCTGGTCGCCGGACTGCGGCTTGAAGTTCGCTGCCGCGAGCCGGATGCTTCCGGCGCCGGTCGAGGTCTCGGTCTTGAACCAATCCTGTGAGTGGGCCGCTGTGGTCGCGGCTAGGGTGAGGACGATGGCCAGGAAGAACTTCACGGGGGAGGCGACACGTACCGGATTCTGCATGCTTACCTATCGTAGACGCAAAGGGTGGTGGATGCGCTGCACGGGGATCAATGTTGGTGTGAGTATCGGGCTTGGTTCAGAAGGCTACTGCTTGTAGTCGAAGGAGAACTCGACGGTGATGTGGTCGCCCTGGGGCAGGGGACCGAAACCGTCCACACGCTGCACGGCGCGGACGGCGGAGGTATCGAGCGACGGAGAGCCGCTGCGGTTCTCGACGCGGACGTTCGATGGGGTGCCTTCGCGGTCGATGTCGAACAGGACGGTGGTTCGTTTGCCCTGCGAGGCGCGTGGGTCGGCCTCCTGCGTGTACCAGTTCTGCGAGACGCGGCGGTTGACGGCTTCGACGTAATAGGCGAAGCGGGCTCCGAAGCTGCGGTCCTGGACGGTGACGCTGGCGGTGCCGTTCTTGAGTTGAATGGTCGCCTGCGCGATGCGCATGCCGGAGGTCTCACCCGTGGTGGCCTTGGTCGGCGGCGGGGGCTTCAGTTCAGGATGCTTGATGGGGTCAGCCTGCTTTTCGGCGACCTTGACGGGCTTGGTCTTCGGTGGCGTCTTGACGACGACCGGGATGTCCTTCGGGTTCGGCGGCGGGATCGTCTTTTCCTTCTCGACAACCGGGGCAGGGCTCGGCGTCTCGGAGGCGAGGACGTTGTCTTCCTTCACCGGCTGCTTCGGGGGGAGAGGAAGCGTGGCCACCATGGTGGCCTGGATGGCACCAGCAGTGGGGCTTGAGTCGCCCCATGTCTTGCCGTGCGGAATGTGCAGGTAGGCATAGCCGACGAGCACTCCGGCGATCGCGGCGTGCAGGACGATCGACCACGCGAGATCGACGCCGGTGTTGGGCCGGGGGATGGGGCTGCTGCGGGACCAGTTGGAGGGTTGCGTCGCCATGCTTACTGCTTCAGGGGCTGGGTAACGATGCTGATGTTGGTGATGCCGGCCTGCTTGACCGCGTCCATGACGGAGGCGAAGGCGCCGAAGGGAACACGCTCGTCGGCGCGGAGATAGATGACCTTCTTGGCGGGGTCCTCGTCTGCTTTGAGGCCGGAGCGGAGGCGCGCGGGAAGCTCGTGGACGTTGACGGGCTTGTCCTGCAGGAAGACGTTCTGCTCCTTGTCGATGGTGACGACGAGCCGCTCCTCGGTGAGCTGGTTGACGGTGCGGGTCTTCGGAATGGCCACTTCGACGCCAGACTGGAGCACGGGCGCGGTGAGCATGAAGATGAGCAGGAGGACGAGCACGACGTCCACCAGAGGCGTGATGTTGATCTCGGCGAGCGCGGTCTGGGTGCGGCCCTTGGCGGAGAAGGCCATGCTAAAAACCCCTGCGGCGCGGCTCGGCTGGCCGTGCGTCTTCGTTCGGATTCGAGAGCATGGCGGCGTTTTCGATGGCGTTCAGGAGTTCGCGGCCGAAGTCGTCCATACGTGAGCCGAAGTCTCGAAGCTGCGCGGTGAGCTGGTTGTAGCCGACGACAGCGGGGATGGCGACGAGAAGACCGGCGGCGGTGGTGATGAGGGCTTCCGAGATGCCAGGGGCGACGGCGCGCAGGGTCGCGGCTCCGGCGGTACCGAGGCCGTGAAAGGCGTCGATGATGCCCCAGACGGTGCCGAAGAGGCCTATGAACGGCGCGATGGCGGCGATGGTGGCAAGCCAGGTCATGCGCTGTTCCATCGCGGTGAGGGCTTCGCTCGAGGCAGTGGCGGCGGCGCGTTCGAGGGCGATGGGATTGCGGGGGAGGCCACGGCCGTTGTTCTGGCGGGCGTACTCGTCGTGAATCTCGGAGAAGACGGAGACAAGCGGGCTGGGCTTGAACTGGTCGGCGATGGCGGAGATCTCGGAGAGGCGGCCCGACTTGCGGAAGGCGCGGAGGAAGCCGGAGCTGCGCCTGCGGGCGGCTCCGAAGCTGCGCCACTTGGAGATCATGATGGTCCAGGAGAAGAGGCTCGCGAAGGCCAGAAGGATCAGGACAGCGAACGCGACGGGGCCGCTGTTATGCACCATCTCCAGCAGGGCGTTTGAGGATGCGGCGGCGGCAGGCGGTGCGGCGGTTGCGTCGGTATCCTGCAACAGAACGAGGGCGAAGAGTAGGGGCATGGTCATCAGAGAGGTCGGCCGTTCTTTCCTGGCGCTAGCTTCAGTGTAGCGTTTGACGGCGTGTGGATGGACCGAGCGAGCGCGATGGACCACGGAGGGTACAGGGCTCTTTGACGATGTGTGTCAGATTGCCTGTCGCGCGGGAGACGCAGGCCAGACCCAGCCCGTCGCCATCATGACTATTGCGACCCAGTAAAGGTCGGCTCCGAGGAGATGGATAATCTGCATCCAGACGGGGGCGAGGAGAAGCATGTCCAGGAGGCCGAGCCCGAACTGGAAGGCCAGGAGGCCGACGACCCAGAGGGCAGGGATGCGACGGGTGGTCCATGCTTTGGCGACGAGCCAGATGACGAAGGCTCCGGCGAGGACGGCGCTTGCGGGGTGAACCCATCGTACGCGCAGGAGCCAAGGCGATCCGGTGGCGAAGTCCTGGGCCATGGCGGCGCTGAGCGAGGTGGAGGGGAAGAGTGTGTCGCCGAGGGCCGCGAGTGAGCCGCTGACGCCGACGATCAGCGTGGCGAGGATGCCGAAGAGGACAATGATGCTGTTGCGGCCATTGCGGAGGGAACTCCACATCTGGCCCGTGCCGAGAACGACAGCGGTAACGGTGAGGGCGGCCAGGAGGATAAGGGTGTTGCTCAGGTGGATCGAGAGCAGGACGACGCGTCCAACGGACTGGTTGCCGGTTACGTAGCCGAGCTTGACCAGGAGCGCGCCGAGAAAGGCCTCGTTGAAAAGAAGGATGGTCGAGACGACTGCCATCACACGGGCGGCGGAGCCCTTGACGGTTGCGTAGAAGGTCCAGGCGAGGAGGCCGAGGATGGCGAAGGTGGCTCCGCTGACCATCATGCGGTGGGTGAACTCGATGACGGTGTCGATGCGCGGCGCGAGAGGGATGACCTGCCCGTTGCATAGCGGCCAGTGGTTTCCGCAGCCTGCGCCGGATCCTGTGGCACGGACGAGCGCTCCCCAGAGAATCACGAGGACGTTGTAGCCGACGACGGCCCACGCGAAGCGCACGAGGCCCTTCGAGGCTGTGCCTGTCGATGGTCTGCCGAGAGGGATCGCCGCTGCTGAGGTCGCCATGCGGAAATTATAGGCTCCCGCATGGCGTCGTCTTAGCCGTTTGCGAGTTCCTTTGCACGCTGCGTGGCGCGTTTGACGGCCTTGATCAGCGTGACCCGGAGGCCACCCTCTTCGAGCTCGAGGATTCCGTCGACGGTGCATCCGGCCGGGGTTGTGACAGCGTCCTTGAGGAGCGCGGGGTGATAGCCGGTCTCGAGCACCATGCGTGCCGACCCGAGGGTGGTCTGCGCGGCGAGGAGCGTGGCGACGTCGCGCGGGAGGCCGACGTTCACGCCCGCCTCAGCCAGTGCCTCGATGATGATGTAGAGGAATGCCGGGCCGGAGCCGGAGAGGCCAGTAACGGCGTCCATGTGCTTCTCGTCGACGACGACGGCGCGGCCGACAGTCTGGAAGATGCGCATCGCGATGGCCATCTGCTCGGGCGTGGTGAAGCGTCCGGCGCAGAGCGCGGTGACCGCGGCGGAGATCATGGCAGGGGTGTTCGGCATGGCGCGGATGACGCCGAGATCGCATCCGGCGGCATCTTCGATGCTGCGGGTTTTGACCGAGGCGGCAATCGAGATCAGGAGCTTCTGCGGGGTCAGCGCCGGGCGAATCAGGTTGACGAGAGCCGGGACCTGGATCGGCTTCACGCCGAGCAGGATGACGTCCGCCTGCTCCGCCGCCGCGAGGTTGTCGATGCCGACCTCGACGCCGAATTGCGCCGAGAGGGCCTGTGCCCGCTCCGGATGCTGCACGGTGGCGACGATCTGGTCGGCGGCCAGGAGATTGTTCTTCAGGAACGCCTGCAGGAGGATGCCGCCCATCTTTCCCGCGCCCAACACGGCTACACGCATACCAGGCATTACAGGGGCTGGCACGGCTGCTTCAATTACGGTCTCGCTCATGCCATAACGCTACCAGAATGGGAGGTTAGCTGGCCGGGTTGCGTGGGCCTCCGCCGCGCGCGATCCATGCGTCGACGACCTGTTCGAGGGTGTCCATCGGGAGCGCTCCGTCTCCGAGGACGACATCATGGAAGTCCTGTATCCGGAACTTCGGACCGAGCGCTTTCTCAGCCTTGGCGCGAACTTCGAGGATCTTAAGCTGGCCCATCTTGTAGCCGAGTGCCTGCCCGGGCATCACTACGTACCGATCAACCTCGGATTGCACGCTGGTCTCGTCGATCGAGGAGTGATCGTGGAAGAAGTCCACCATCTGTTGGCGGGTCCAATGCTTGGAGTGAACGCCGGTATCGACGACGAGGCGGATGGCGCGCCAAATATCGGCCTCGAGGCGGCCATAGTCGCTGTACGGATCCTGGTAAAACCCGATCTCCTTGCCGAGGCGCTCGCTGTAGAGACCCCAACCCTCGGTGTAAGCGGTGTAGTAGCTCTGCTTGCGGAACTCGGGAACGCCGGTCATCTCCTGCGCGAGGGAGATCTGCAGGTGGTGGCCGGGGATGCCCTCGTGATAGGCAATGGCCTCGACCGAGGCAAGCGAACGGTCGGTGGCATGGTAGAGGTTGATGTTGATGCGGCCCGGCCGTTTGCCGTCGGGCGTACCCTGCTCGTAATATGCGGGCGCCTGGTCCTTCTCGGCGTACTCCGGGACGCGAACGACTTCGAGCGGAGCTTTAGGAAGACGTCCGAAGAGGTCGGGTAGCTTCACCTGCATCGCGCCGAGGTAGGCGCGGTAGGTCGCCAGGAGAGCTTCGCCACTCGTAGGATGCTCCTTCGGATTGGCTTTCAGGGCCGCGCCAAAGCTCTTGAGATCTGCGAACCCAAGCTTCTTCGCGATGGCGAGCATCTCGGTCTCGTCGCGCTTCACCTCATCGAGGCCGATCTGGTGGATCTGCTCGGCGTTCTTCTGCATCGTGGTGCTCTGGCGGATGCGGAACGCGTAGTAGGCATCGCCATCGGGGAGAGCCCAGACGCCGGGATCCTTGCGGCCCGCGGGAAGGTAGGCAGCGGCCACAAACTTTCCAAGCCGCTGATAGCTGGGCAGGACGGAGGTCGAGACGGCGTCCAAGAGGTCAGCGGAGATGCGCTTGCGGTCTTCGGGGCCGATTGCGGCGGGAAACTTTTTGAGTGGACCGGAGAAGGGGCTCGCCTCGGCGGTCTGACCGGCGATGGACTGGATCTGCACCGCGACCTTTTCGATGATGTACTTCGGCGGGACGCGGCCTTCGTCGACGCCGAGTTGAAGATCCGTCATCAGTTGCGAGAACTGCGCGGGAACCTTCTTCAGGCGGGTGATGTAGTCGTCGTAGTCCTTCACCGTGTCGAAGGGGAGCTGCGCGACGAGCATTGGGAGCTGGAGGTGATAGCCGCCGAACTGATCGAGCGGCATCTCCCACTCTTTGAAGCGTGCGCCTTCCTGGTCGTCGATGAGCGTGCGCAGGAGAAGTTCGGCTGAGAGGCGGGTCTGCTCTGGCAGGCCGGCGGTATCGATCTCGGAGATCCTCTGAATAAACACCTGCCCGCGCTGCAGCGATGCGTTGACGGCGGCGGGCGAGAGGTCGGAGAGCTGGTCGTTGTAGCGCTTGTCGCCGAGTGTGGAGGCAAACTCGGGCTCGTGCTTCATCCTCTCCTGCCAGTAGTCGGAGAAGATCCTGTCGAGCGCGGCGGCGCGTGCGGCAGGAGACGCCGCTGCCGCAGGCGCGGGAGGCTGGGCGGGCGCGAGGCCGGTGAGGGTGATCGCGCAGAGTGCGAGCGCAGTGTGTCGTGCGAGGCGTGCGGCGATGCTGCTGGTTCCAGAGGTGATCAAAACGTAGGGCTCCCGTAGCGTTCCAGTCTACTGCGTTCGACTGGCGCTAGGGGGTTTCGTACTCGAGGAGGCCGGTTCCGCCGCGGGATTCGAGCATGCGGTAGAGCGTCGAGCGGCTGATGCCGAGGATCTCGGCGGCGCGAACCTTGTTGCCTCCGCACCGCGTGAGGACGGCAAGCACGTGCTGCTGGACGACGTCTTCAAGGCGCTCCATGCCCGTGCCCTCTTCATTCGAGATGTCCACCGCGCCGTCGAGGTCGGGAAGGTCACCGGCGGTGACCACGAAGGAATCCTGCGCGTGGCGGGCAGCCTCCCACAGGACGCATTCGACCTCCGCGAGATCGCCGGGCCAGGGATGCGCCAGCAGCAGGTCGCGGGCTTCCTCGCTCAGGATGAGTTCGCGATCTCGGCCGACCCCGCGAAGCACCTCGGCGAGCACCTCGGGCAGATCGTCTCGGCGCTCGCACAGCGGGGTCAAGGTGAGTTCGACGCCGCTAAGACACTGCAGAAGATCCTGACGGAACTGGCCCGTCACGCCCAGGGTGCGGAGATCCCGGGACGTCCCAGCGACGACGCGGATTCTGCCCCGGGTCTTCATGGACCAGATGCGGAGGAGCACACCCTGAAGCGCCGGGGGTACGTCCGCGATGTCGTCGAGGAAGATGGTCCCGCCCTGGTCCGAGGAGCCGAGCGTTTCGAGGAGTTCGCAGCCGTCCACGCGAAGCATCGACTCGGCGAGTGTGACCGAGTCGCAGGCGGCAAAGCTTGCGTCGGCACCTGGACTCAGGGCGTGCAGCATGCGTGCGACGCCCTCCTTGCCGGAGCCGGGAGGGCCTGTGATGAGGGCGGTCCGGAAGTAGGGTGCGATGCGCCTCACCTGTGAGCGGAGCCTCTGCATCGGTTCGCTGTCGCCCACGGTGGAGGCTGCGGCGGCCCACGCCGGCTCGCTGCCGGGCAGGCGCAGCATGTCCGCTGCGGCGTGATCCTCCTAGCCGGGTGGCGGTGGGGGAACGGCAAAACCGGGGGCCGTCGCCGCATTCAGCAGAGCATGGCCGGGGGAGAAAAGATGTAGGCGACTTACGCTCGATTGGCCCATCAACAACCTTTATCGGCGGTGACGGGCGCGGGATGAGGAGGGCGGGAACTCCTCAGTAAACAAGCAGAAGCCCGGATCAGCGGCGATGATCTGCCCCACCTCCGGGCTTTCGAGCCGTCTTTGGATCAGCTTATGCGGTCGTCTTGGCGCAGTAGGTGTCGAAGGCGCGGGCGAGTTCCTGGGCGATTGCGGGCGCGGTCGAGGTCTCGATCGCCGAGCGCTGCATCAGGTAGACAAGCTGACCGTCGCGCAGGATGGCGATGGCGGGCGAGGTTGGCGGATGGCCGCCGAAGTAGCTGCGGGCCTTCTCGGTCGCTTCGCGGTCCTGGCCGGCGAAGACGGTGACGGCGTGCTCGGGCTTGGTCCCGTGCTGCATCGCCATGCGAACGCCGGGACGCATCTTGCCCGCGGCGCAACCGCAGATCGAGTTGACGACGAGCATCGTCGTGCCGGGCTGCGCGATCGCGGCATCGACTTCAGCCGCGGTCCGAGCTTCCATCACACCCGCGCGCGTCAGTTCTTCGCGCATCGGAATTACCATAATCTCTGGATACATTGAGCAAACCCTCCGGGGTAGGACATTCGTCTCGGTCGATTCTAACGCTTCCGGTCCCGAAGCGCATCCCGCCGTAACGCATGCATCGCAGATGCCTTAGGCTGGATCCGGATGCAAATTCTGGAAAACATCTCCCTGGCCGAGCATACGACCTTCCGCATCGGCGGCCCGGCGCGCTTCTTCGTCGAGATCATGACCGAGCAGGATCTGCTCGACGCTCTTGCCTTTGCCGAAGCCGGAAGGCTCCCGATTTTCGTCTTAGGAGGAGGCAGCAATCTCCTCGTTCGCGACAGCGGCTTCGACGGCCTGATCCTTCATTTGGCCATCACCGGCAAGATCGAGCGCGACGGCAATCTCTTCCACGTCCCCGCCGGAACCGACTGGGATGCGCTTGTCCTGCATCTCTGCGAGCGGGGAATCAGTGGAATGGAGTGTCTCGCCGGGATTCCAGGACTGGTCGGAGGCTCGCCGATCCAGAATATCGGGGCCTACGGCCAAGAGGTCTCACAGACGATTCATGCGGTGAGGGCATGGGATCGGGAGCGGAAAGAGTTCGTCAGCCTGAGCCGCGACGACTGCCGGTTCGCCTATCGCGAAAGCCTCTTCAACACCACGCATCGCAATCACTACATCGTCACATCGGCCACTTTCGCGCTCGATCCCGCCGCGAAGCCGAACCTCAGCTACGCCGATCTGCGTAACTACTTCGCCGACATGGCAAATCCGCCGACGGCTCTCGGGGTGTACAACGCCGTCCGCGAGATTCGCCACGGCAAGGGCATGCTTCTAGTCGAGGGAGAGCAGGACTGCCGGAGCGCCGGTAGCTTCTTCAAGAACCCGATCGTGCCGCCACAAGCCCTCGGTCCCATTGCCGCCGCGCTTTCGATCGCGGAGTCCACCATCCCTCGATATCCTGCACCGAATGGGAACATCAAGCTTCCGGCTGCGTGGCTTCTGGATCAGGCTGGTTTTCACAAGTCGTACAGCCTGGGTGAAGCGGGCATCTCGTCCCGTCACACGTTGGCCCTGATCAATCGCGGCCGCGCAGCCTACGCCGACATCGCGGGTCTGCGGGAACGCATTGTGGGCACGATCAAGGATCGCTTCCACATCACGTTGGAACAAGAGCCCGTCGAGCCCGTCTCCGGCGCTTAGGGTAACGTCAGCCTTGCTCGCTAAACCGCGCCGTCCGGCAGGAACAAGGCAAATACCGTTCCGTGTGTCGTTCCCGCAGGCTTTTCGGGCTGATCCTCGCGGCTGCGCACACCCAGGCGTCCGTTTTCTTTCACGACCAGCTCCTGCGTAATCCAGAGCCCGAGACCTGTTCCCATGATGCCCTTTGTTGTAAAGAACGGCTCGAAGATGCGGGATTGCGTCGCGGAACTCATGCCGACGCCGGTGTCGGCAACGGTGAGACGGACGCCGGTGCGGCCAGTGGCAAAGTCTGTTGCACCCCGGACGCGGACACGGAGGCGGCCGCCTACGCGCATCACGTCGATGGCGTTGCCGACGAGATTGTTCAATGCCTGCCTTAGCTCCCCCTCCAGGCAAACCAGCTCCACTCGATCCCGGTATTCGCGCACAACTTCAACGTTCGAGTTGACTAGCTTGCCGGCATAGAGCGCGAGTACGGAGTCCATCAGCCCCGGGATGTCCACCCGTTGCCGAGATGTGGATTGTTTGAAGAAGCGGAGGGTCTGGGTGGCGATCTGGCTCACGCGTGCGAGCTCCTGCTGCGCGAGAAGAGCGAACTGCCGGGCCTGCTCGGCATCCTGATGGACGGTCTGCTCGATGAGATACAGGAGGTTCACGACTGATTCGAGCGGGTTGTTGATCTCGTGAGCGATGCTCGAGGCGAGCCGTCCGACGGCTGCAAGCTTCTCGCTCTGCAGCAAGGCAGCCTCGGCGCGGCGCTGTTCGGTGATGTCGCAGCCATAGACAATCACACCCAGAACCGTGCCGTCCGCGTCGCGATGCGGCAGGTGGGTGACTGAAAGCGTGCGGTAGCCGTCGACAGAGATCATGCGCGGCTCAAGGTACTGAATCTCCCCGGTGAGCGCGGCGCGAAGATGCCGGGCGACATTTTCGAAGGCCGGGCCGGTGACGTCGGAGACGAGCTGCCCGACGATCTGCTGCTCGGGCCGCCCAAAGCGCTCCACGTACATCTGATTCGCGGCGAGATAGCGCAGATCGGCATCGACGTAGGCCACGTACGCGGGCAGGAGATCGTTGATCGCGCGGATAAGCTCTGGGGAGGGTGCCGCGAAAGTTGGGGGCGGAACGTTCACTACCTACCAATGATAAAACCGCCACATCACTTTGGATGATCCACGCGGGAGTCAACCTGACGTCTTTGTCCCGTATGGAGGCGAACGGTTTGCCCGGGTTGGGCGAGAACTCTGTAAATCGCCATATGGTTATCGGTCGTGAGTGGCTGCGGGTCGGAGACGACTTGCCACCCATCGGGGAGAGGTTGATCGAGAACGAAGGCGACAGGGTGGTCCGTGAAGTCATGGAGCAGGTACTCGCTCTCTTTGATTTCGTAGACAACCTTGGTCATGACGCCATTCTTCAGGTTTTCCTCTGGCTGCATCGTGTCGAATTTGCTTTCCTGATGACAGATGTTCGCATTCTTGAAGTAAATCGGTTTCCCGTCAGCCGTGCTCAAGTGGTAGATGTGGCAGTTTCCCGTGATGTGCACTTCCTCAAGAGCGTAAGCGTGAAGCGTCTCCTGCGGGTGCGCTTGCGGCAAGAGGAAGAGCAGCGATAAAGCGACCTTCATTGGAGTTCGCATGGAACCTCTCAGTGTCTGGAGCATCCCAGGCAGGATCTCAGAAATCGCGATCGGCTGATGATCGCTTTGGCAGGGCTTCAGCGTCCAACAGCCCGAGCAGCCGCTCGCGCTCCGCCCGCAGAACATCATGCGGCGAGCCCTGGGCCGCAACGCGCCCGCCCTCCATCCGGATCACCTCGTCCGCAAGTGAGAAGACCTCGCCGATATCGTGCGTGACGTGCAGGACAGGAATGCTTCTGCTCCGCAGCCAAGCCCTGAGGTCGAACGTGATTGCGTCGCGCAGGGCGACATCGAGCCCGGTAAATGGTTCATCCAGCAGAAGCGCTCTAGCCCCGCCTGCCGCCAGCGCACGCGCAAGCGACACACGCTGACGCTCACCGCCCGAGAGGTTCCCGGGCATCTTTTTCAGAAGATGCTCGATCCGGCAGATCCGCAGGATTTCTGAGAGCTCACTCTTATCGGCGGAAGTCATGCCGTACGTTACGTTTTCCGAGACTGTCTTATGCGGAAAGAGCGCGGACTGCTGACCGACGAAGCGAATGTTGCGCTCGTGAGGCGGAACGAATACTCCGGTTGCCGTATCGGTCAGTCTGACCTGCGGTTCTTGAGACACGAATGCGCTCACCACGCGCCCTCCATCCGGCTTGACCAATCCTGCGATCACGCGCAGCACCGTGCTCTTTCCCGCGCCGGATGGGGCGAAGAGAGATGTCCACGGCTTGGCGAGCGTGAAGGCCACATCGAGGTCAAGCACCCCGATTCGGTGGCGCAGCGCAACCTCCAGGCGATGAACGATCTCAGACAAGCTCGCCGCCTGAACGGCGCGGCCGGGCATAGAGAGCCACGAGACCCGCGAACGCGACGAGCAGAAGGACGAGCGCGGTCCGGTTCGCATCCGCGTATTGACCATCCTGCACCTGGTCGTAGAGCGCGATCGACATCGTCCGGGTGGCTCCGGGGATATTGCCGCCAAGCATCAGCACGACCCCGAACTCTCCGACGGTGTGGGTGAAGGCGAGCACCGCGGCCGTCACCACTGACCGTTTCGCGAGCGGAAGCGTGATGCCGAGAAATACACGTACCGGCGAGGCTCCAAGGGTGCTCGCCACCTCTCCGAACTCACGATCAATCGCGCTGAAGCCGGCGACCATCGGCTGAACCGCGAACGGGAGGCTATACAGCATCGACCCAACCACAAGTCCCGTGAAACTGAATGCCAAAGGATGGCCAATCAGGTGAATCAACGCCCTCCCTAAGCCCGTCAAAGGACCGAGATCGACCAATAGATAGAAGCCGAGCACCGTAGGCGGGAGGACAAGTGGAAGACCCACGATCGCCTGCACCCCGGCCCGTGCCCAACCGCCGCCACGCGCCAGCCACCATGCAAGGGGAAGCCCGAGGAGCATCAGGAGAGTGGTCGTCGTCGCGGCGAGCCGAACCGTCAGCTCAACAGTCTGCCAATCCATAGCAGGAGTGTACTTCGCGGCTACTTCACCGGTTCGAGGCCGAAGTCCGTCAGCTTGTTCTGCACCTCGGGCGAGCGGATGAACTCGAGGAACGCTTCGCCTCCCGCGCGATTCGGCCCATTCTTCATCACGACGCCATATTGCAGAATCTCTGGATAGACGGTCGGCACGCGGATGTAATTGCCGACGTCCGCCATCGCCTTCGAACTCGCCAGCGTCAGCGAGATGAGCCCGAGTTGGGCATTACCCGAGACGACGAACTGTGCCGTCTGCGCGACGTTCTCCGCGACCACAAGCCTCGGTGTGACCTGCGGCAGGATCTTCAGCTTATCGAGCGCAGCATAGCCTGCACGGCCAAATGGCGCATGGAACTGGTCCGCGATCGCTACCTTCGTAACGCGCGGGTCGGTCAGTTCCTCCATGTGCAGCGGGTTCAGCGGAGAGTCCTTGCGGGCGAAGAGCACAAGCGTCCCCTTGGCGTACTGCAGGGGGGCAGCCGTCGCGAGTCCTGCAGCGACAACCTTCTCCGGGAAGACGAAGTCCGCGCCAAGAAAGACATCGAACGGAGCGCCGTTGATGATCTGCTGCGCGAGCGTCGCCGAAGAGCCAAAGGACACCGTCAGCTTCGTCCCCGTCTTCTGTTCGAACGCGTACGCGAACGCCGGCATCACTGGCTGGAGGTCGGCTGCGGCCGCCACGTGCACCGTTGGCTTCTCCTGCGCCTGCAACCTGCCCTCGAGCAAAAGACCGGTAAAAAGACCGCAAAACATACAAACCGCAGCCCCGAGCTTGGGAACAGCCCGGCGGGTACGGTAACCTAGAGCCTGACACCATGAGTTCAGCACATCTATTACGATGCACCAACTGCGGCGATGAGATCGCCGGAAAGCATGCCGCAAGCGATTTTCGCTGCCTGCACTGCGGCGGCCTGTTTGAGGTCTTCTACCCGTGGTCGCCCCGGGGAACCTCCGCCAAGGACGATACTCCGCCGACGCCGAACACCGGTGGCCCGATCAATCCTGCCGCCCGCCTCCCAAACCCGTCCGCCTTGCGCTTCCTCTGGGAGGAGCGCCGCACGTCGACGATGGCGGTGGATCAATCCGGCGTCTGGCGCTTTCGCGACCTTCTTCCGATCCTCGACGATCCCAACCGTGCCGTCACCCTGCGCGAGGGCAACACTCCCCTCTACGACCTGCCGCGCAACGCCCGCGCGCTCGGCCTTGACTTCCTCCTCGCCAAGCATCAGGGCATGAACCCCACGGGCTCCTTTAAGGACACCGGCATGACCGCCGCGCTCTCCGTTGCCCGCGAGCGCGGCTTCGAGTGGGTCGCGTGCGCCTCGACCGGCAACACCTCCGCCGCCATGGCCGCCTTTGCCGCCCGCGCCGGGCTCCGGTCCATCGTCTTCATCCCCGAGGGCAAGATCGCCTGGGGCAAGCTCTCGCAGTCCATGGACTACGGCGCCCTCACCGTCCAGCTCCGCACCGATTTTGACGGCTGCGTCCGCATCCTGACCGACCTCGTCAAGCGTTTTCCGATCTATCTGCTGAATTCCGTCAACCCGTACCGCCTCGAAGGTCAGAAGACTCCCGCCTTCGAGATGGCCGAGCAGATGGATTGGCAGGTTCCTGAGCACATCATCGTGCCCGGCGGAAACCTCGCCAACTCCGCGGCGCTTGGCAAAGGCTTCGCCGAGATGCATCACCTCGGCCTGATCAACCGCGTCCCGACCATCTCCGTCATCCAGGCAGAGGGCGCGAACCCGCTCTGGCGCACGATGCAGGAGAACGACGGCAGGGAACTCGTTTCCGTCACCGCCGAGACCCGCGCCTCCGCCATCCGCATCGGTTCGCCGGCCTCGTGGCAGAAGTCGGTGAAGGTCATCCGCTCTACCGGCGGGTGGGTCGAGCAGGTCTCCGAGCAGGAGATCGCGCTCGCCAAAGCCCAGATCGGTGCCGAGGGGATCGGCTGCGAGCCTGCCTCAGCGGTCACGCTCGCGGGTCTTAGGAAGCTTGTCGCCCAGGGCAAGATCCACGCGGAACAGCGCGTCGTCCTTATCCTCACAGGCCATACCCTCAAAGACTCCGACTACACGATCAACTATCACCGCGACGAACTCTTCACCGAAGCCGAGCGGTCCGCGATGTCGTCCGCCGAAAAAGCTGAGCAGGAGTCCTTCCGCAAGCCGCCGATCGTGCTCGATCCCGACCCGGGCACCGTACTCCGCACGCTCGAAGCCCACATGGAGTTGCACCCCGCCTGAGACCGCCGATCAAACTCCGCCTCCCTGCCACTTCCGCGAATCTTGGTCCCGGCTTCGACGCCCTCGGCCTGGCGATGTCGCTGTATCTGAACATCGAAGCCGGGGAAGCCGTCGAGACCAGCATCCAGGCTACGGGGCGCAATCCTGATTTGGCCGCGTCGCTCGAGCGAAACCTCATCCTCACCACCTACCGCGAAGTCCTCGCGGCCCAGGGCAAATTCGCCCCTCACCTCTCACTCAAGGTTCATAACGAGATCCCGCTTGGCATGGGTTGCGGATCTTCGGCCGCTGCGCTCCTGGCCGGAGTCCACCTTGCCAACCACTTCGGCGATCTCGGCTGGACGCCCGCCCAGGTGATGACCGAAGCCTGCCTGCGCGAAGGCCATCCCGACAACGTCGCCGCCTGCGCCCTCGGCGGCATGACCACATCCTGCCAGCAGGGAAGCGAGATCCTCACCGCTACCTGCGGCCTCGATCTTCCGTGGCGTCTCCTGCTCGCTCTCCCAGGCGCAAGCCTCGCCACCGAAAAAGCTCGCGCCCTCCTGCCCGACAGCTATTCCCGCGCCGATGCCGTCGCCAACATCCAGCGATCGTCGCTTCTGGTCGCCGCCTTCGCGCTCAACCGCCCAGATCTCCTCCATATCGCCATGCGGGATCGCATCCACCAGCCCTATCGAAGCGAAGCCTGCCCGCTTCTGCCCCGGCTTCTCCCCTTGCTCGCCGCTGCGGATGCCCCTGCCGGAATCTGGGGTGCGGCACTCAGCGGCGCTGGCCCGTCAGTCCTTCTCATCCTCGATCCGGAGGCCCCGACCGGTCCGGTAGAAGAGTGCGTTCGGCAAGCCGCCGAGGACTCCTCCCTTGAACTTGTTCAGACGACGATCTCGGTACCCGCTGAAGTAACTTATTAGTTCGACTTATCAGGTTACCTAAGAATTCTTTACATATATCCCTGCAAAGAATAACTTTCTGCTTGTGGACAGTTCTGGGGAGGACTGCTACGCCGCCCGTTGATCTCCATTTGAGAGGTCCGGGCGTTCTCTCTTTAAACCAGTAAGCTGTCATTTACCTCTTGCAAGTAGTTGGCGGGCGGATCGGTACCGCCCGTGGTTCGTGTCCCCCGCGTCTGCTTCTTCCAGGTAGCTGAGCGCGGTCCTACCCTGCACGTCCCGCTTCGTCGGGTCAGCTCCTGCCTGTATTAGCGCCGCGATCACACCGGGAACCTCGGGACGCTTCGCCGCCAGTATCAGAGGGGTCACCCCGCGCAGATCCGCCGCGTTTACGTCGACTCCTGCTGCCGTCAGAATCCGGATCTTCCCAGCCGGATCGTCGTTCGACGATACTGCGGCTGCAAGCACCGTCTCCGCAGCGTTCGACTTGCGGGCAGGATCGGCTCGCGCATCGAGCAGCATGCGGACCGCCGTCGTCGTTCCTGCTTGCGCCGCGTACATGAGCGCGTTCCACCCGCTGCTGTCGGTCGCGTTGCGATCGAGCGACGTATCCGCGAGCATCTCCGCCAGTTCACCCGTTCCCCGGCGCGAAGCCGCCACCCGCATCAGCCGGGTCACGCCAGCCTTCGGCGACATCGTATCGACGGCAAGATGATCCGCTCCGAACAACTCCCTCTCCGGAGTCCCGTGCCTCCATCGATGCGTGTCCGCCTCGCGGTCGACATCGAGATCCACCGCCCGCAGCCATCCCGGTGCCGCTTCGCCTGTGTCTTCGACACGCCTCACGTGCCCGGCGATGGAGATCGTGGTCACGATCGTTCCCGCCCCAGGGCCAATTTGCGCATACTTCGTACACAGCGCCCAGAATCCGAGATCCGCTGCCCGCTGGATCAGAGCCCGCGCCTCGTCGCTGCTCATCGCCCCGGACGCGCTCCCGTGGAGTTCAACCAGCTTCCTGCCAGTCCACTGCACGCTTCCGTCGCCGCCGACCCTCACTTTGTAAGCTGGGCAAAGCCCATCGCATCCGCTGCGTTCCATCTCGATCGAGTCCGACGCACCCGCGATCGCTTCGCCCGTGGCCGGCGGAACCGGTGCCGGGCAGCCCTCACGCACGATCCGTGAAGGCTGGGGTCGTCCTCCCGTCGAAGCCCTCTGGGCTTCCGCCAGGCCCAAAGCAGCCGCCAAAAGGCACACGAGACGCGCGATCGTCGAACTCCTCACATGCTCCCCCGGTAGGTTTCATTATGTATTGACGAGCGGCGGACCCAAACCTGGCTGCCCGGATATGCACATTCCGGGCAATTTGAACCCATATCACTTCGATATGCATCTACTATTAGGAAGCAATCAAGGCTGCCCGAGATACGGATGAGCAGCAGGAGGATTCAAATGGCTGGACAGTTTGTAACCGAAGTGAGCGATGCGTCCTTTGAAAAAGAGGTTCTGCAGTCCGAGCAGCCCGTGCTCGTCGATTTCTGGGCAGCGTGGTGCGGACCATGTCGCGCGCTCGCGCCGGTGGTAGACCAGGTTGCCACGCAGTATAACGGCAAGCTCCGCGTCATGAAGATGGACGTCGATTCGAATACGGCAACGCCGGCTCGTTACGGCATCCGCGGCATTCCCGCGCTTATCCTCTTCAAGGGCGGCCAGGTCGCCGACAACATCGTCGGCTTCGTCCCTAAGGACACGATCGACAAATCGATTGAAAAGGTTCTCGCCTAACCAGGCACGCAGGACATTTTGAGATCGGCCCGGTGAGGGAATCTGCTCACCGGGCCTTTCCGTGTTTGTTTTCGATCGATCGAGCTGATTCTTTCCCACGATGCACATGTGCCTTTGCGCCGAAGTGATGCGCAGCGGAAGTGTAGCTCCGGCTCCAACATCGGAAGAGGGTTTCGAGCATGCGGGCCACTTCTCCAGGTGCGTTCCGTTCTGCGGTGGGTGTTGCGCCGTGAGCTTTTCGCAACAGCCCTTAGAAAAGGGCAAGAAGCGTCAGAGCGCAGCAGGATCTGGTAACGACGCCTCCATCCAGCCTGATCCAATTGGCATGAGCGCAGCCTTCAGGTTTGGTCCTCGCAGAGAGTTTCCTGCCGTTGTGACTCAAGACAAAACTAGGCACGTATGTGGCCGCGAGCACACGACTTTCGTTGCTCTGAGCCTCCTCGTGTCCGTGGAGAAGAACAACATGCGCCAAATGTGGAAGCGGGTCCTAACGCTCCTTGTCCTTAGCATTCTGCTCACCGGAGAAACACTCATGTCCCAGACACCCCAGGTAAAGAACATCGTTCTCGTTCACGGCGCCTTCGCAGACGGATCAAGCTGGTCCAAGGTGATCCCTCTGCTCCAGGCAAAGGGATACAAGGTCACCTCTGTGCAGATCCCGCTCACCTCTTTTCAGGATGACGTTGCCGCAACCAAGCGCGCGATAGCCGCGCAGGATGGCCCGGTCACCCTCGTCGGCCACTCATATGGCGGCGTCGTCATCACGGAAGCGGGCAATGATTCCAAAGTCGTCGGCCTCGTCTATGTTGCGGCGTTCGCTCCGGACGCGGGCCAGTCCATCGTCGATATCAGCAAGGCCTTCCCGAAGCCCATCGGTCTGGAGAAGCTTGCTCCGCAGCCCGAAGGCTTCCTACTCCTCTCCCCGGACGGCATCGAGACCGGCTTCGCGCAGGATCTGAGCAAGGAAGAGAAGGCTCTTCTCATTGCCGTTCAAAGCCAGACACACGGATCGATCTTTGCGGCGCAACCCACGCAGGCTGCCTGGCACAGCAAGCCGTCGTGGTACATCGTCGCAAGCAACGACCACATGATTGCTCCTGAGCAGGAAGCAAGCATGGCGAAGCAACTCAAGGCCACAACAACCACACTTCCCTCGAGCCACGTGGTGATGTTGTCGCACCCGAAGGAAGTCGCCAAGGTGATCGAAGACGCTGCCGCCGGTGTAAAGTAGTCGCGAGAAGGTGCTGGCGAACGCGGTCCACTCACGCTCCGCGTTCGCCAGCGCGGCTCACTTTCAAACTCCACTCCAGGCCAGCTGCGCCGATTCATGGTACCTTCAGGGACTACGAGCACAGTTGATGCAAGCTCAGTCCTCCGCTCTCACCAGCACGCCGTTTGAAGTTGACTGAATTGTCCGCGCCGGAGACTAACGATGCTCGCCCCTGTGAAGGATCCGTTCCAGCAACTCCCCTCCATTAGCAACGATATTTCAGCGAAGCAGTTCGAACCCCTCGGCCAGGCGGTGAAGGCCTTGATGGTATGGCCGCGCTTCCCACCATCGTTCTGGGGCTTCGAGGGAGTGCTCGAGATGGTGCCTGAGAAGTCCGTCATGCCGCCGCTCGGCCTGATCACCGTGGCTGCGCTCTGTCCTTCCTCTTGGAGCATCCGCCTGCTCGACTTATCGTTCGAAGAACTGCGTGAGGAGGATCTCCTTTGGGCCGACCTCGTCATGGTGAGCTCGATGCAGGCGCAGCGTACCGACACGCTCGACGTCCTCTCCCGCGCTCGCGATCTCGGTCGCAGAACCTTTATCGGAGGCCCGTGGGCCAGCAGCGAACCCGAGTTCCTGAAGACGCGGGCCGACCACGTCTTTGTCGGCGAGGCGGAAGAGGTGTTTGCGGAGATCGCATACCAACTCGAACTGGGCACAGCGCAGTCCATCTACCGGGTCAAGGACAAGCCTGATATGTCGGTGAGTCCCGTACCCCGCTTCGACCTGCTGCACATGAACAAGTACACCTCGATGTCGGTGCAGTTCTCGCGCGGGTGCCCGTTCCAATGCGAGTTCTGCGACATCATTACGATCTACGGCCGACGCCCCCGCGCCAAGCCGCCTGAAAAACTGATCGCGGAACTCGACGCTCTGCATGCTCTCGGTTGGCGTAACGAGGTTTTCATCGTAGACGACAACTTCATCGGCAATCACAAGCTCGCGCTCCAACTCACGCACTCACTCGCTGCCTGGCAAGAACGAACGAAGCGTGTCATCTCGTTCTACACCGAGGCGTCCATCGACCTGGCGGACAAGCCTGAGTTGCTCGCCTCCATGGTCGAAGCGAACTTCATGTACGTCTTTCTCGGCATCGAAACTCCATCGGCCGAGGCTCTGAAAGGCTCGTCAAAGTTCCAGAACCTGCGCGGCGACCTCGTCACCCAGGTCAGCAAGATCCGCGAAAGCGGCCTCTGGGTCCTTGCTGGCTTCATTGTCGGCTTTGACTCCGATGATGAGACGATCTTCGAGCGGCAGCTCCAGTTCATCGATAAGACCGCCATCACCTGGGCGATGGCCGGCGTCTTACAAGCTCCTCCCACGACAGCGCTCTTCGATCGGATGAAGCGCGAGGGACGCCTGATCGAAGACAGCACGGCCACGACGAACTTCAGCCCGCCGAACTTCAAGACTGTGCTTCCGCTTCCGGTTCTACTGCGCGGTTTGAACACTCTGCTGACCGGCCTCTACACCCCTGAGAATTACTTCGGCCGGGCTATGCGCTCGCTCGAATCGTGGCAACCACGTCCTGCGCAGAAGCCACCGGAGCTGCCCCTGCTTTACAACCTGCGTGTCTTCGTTCAGTCGATGTGGCAGCAGGGCGTCTGCTCGAACTATCGCCTGGCCTACTGGAGGTTCCTCGTCACGGCGATTCGCAAGTGGGCAATGCAGCCGGCCAAGATGTGGCTTGCCTTTATGGTCCTGCTTTCGGCGAATCACTTCCTGAAGTATGCCCGATCGGTCGCGGAAGATCTGGAAGAGCAATGCCAGATGCTCGAAGACGCAGAGCCGTATCCTCAGGGGTTAGTTGTTGCCGTGGAAAGCCCGAGTTGAGTCCGAGCATTCGAAGCTGGTGACAGGTCGGGCCCTTGTGTTCCCGGTTCCTAAGTTCAGTTTCCGCTTTCGTGACCCAAAAGGCCGAGTAAGCGTTAGTTGCTTCAGCCTCTGTTTTGAGGAACGAGCGGCACTGGAAGCGTCCCAGAGAGGGCTGCTTCGAGTGCCGACTCCAGCGATGGAACTCTTACGGCAAGAAGACCAGTCTGCTTTTCCTGACTCTGCATCGATGCGGTATGAGGTGGCATTGTCACTGCGCTGCTTGCAGGAATTACGAAAGCGACCGGCGGGGTCGACTGCAATCTCTCGGGGTAGTCTCCGCAGGCTCGAGAAGAAGAGACTTTGGGGACCGTGAGCGTCCGTGGTTATGCTTAGCCGCATAGCTTCTATAAGGAGGGACGCAATGCTGAAGGCTTCAACGCGGAGGATTGGCTGGATTTTGATGGCTGCAACTTGTGGGGCGGCCTTTGGGCAACGGACGGGTACGGAGAGCAAGGGGGTGACTGAGCGGAGGGCTCAAGCGACCGCGCTGCGTGATTCGTTCGTGAAGGCTACTGTGGCCGCTGGGATGAGTTGTCCTATCGCGCCGCCGAAGATTGTGGTGGAGGATGTGCCTGGCTATGCGAGCTATGATTCCGCGACAAACACCTTGAAGACAGGTGCGTGGGAGCAGCTCACCGATGACGAGAAGAGCAGGTTTTTCGGCATGCTTGGGCCGGGAACTACGGAAGATGCGGCGCGGGCAGAGTTTGAGATTGGAGCGAATCACTGGGTGTTTGTGCGGGAACTGGAAAGCTGGTGGCTGGCTTGTCGCAAGGTTTCCGAGATGGGCAGCGCCTATGCGTTCGAGTCTGGCGTGAATCGCGTAGAAGCGGCGTATTGGCGGCAGCAGAACGCGTCGGTCATTGAGCACATGCGTGGGGTGTTCCAGATCATGCAGAAGAACGTGCCGAGTCCGGTGCCGGTTGGAGAAGGCGTGGAGGCCTACTACGATGCGCGCTATCCCGACAAGTTCAAGGGGCCTCCAGAATATCTCTGGTTTCAGGCGAGGATGTGCCTAGCTGTATTTGATGAAAAGCCGAGTCCCACCTTTGCGCAGGCATTGAAGGACATGTCCTCCTCGAAATAGCTTTATGGGATTGGTGACTTGCTCTGGAGTACGACTTGCATCCGCCTCGGGCTGCATGCAATTAGCGTACGAAGAGTCCCGCTAGACGCTCTTCCCATCAATTGCTGACGGCTGGCAAGAAGCGGCTCGTGGCTACCTGCCTTCTGTCGCAAGGAGATTGCGCCAGCGCCTGGCCTGACCGATCATCTGCGGCCTTGGGGACTGACCCGGTGTTCGTCAAGGAGGAGAAGACGTTTTTCAGAGCACCGATTGAAGTTTGTCAAACTGCTGAGCCCAGCCAACCTTCGAGAAGACGTACACGATGAGGGGAACGCCCACTTCACTAACCGTGACCTTGGTCTTACCTGCAGAGTCACTGAAGTCAACGATGACGACGATCTCGTCAGGCCAATGCCCAGGAACCGAGACACGTGTTCCGGGGATGATTCTTCCACGCTCGTCAGAGAATGACATGGTTGACACGATTTTCCGGTTTGGGACGACTTCCCGGTACGTTCCCGTGTTCCAAGATATCTTTCCCTTCGCGGATTTCATCGCCCAAAGATAGCTGCCACCCTCATGCAGATCATTCCGGATGACGAGACCTGTGTAGCCCTTCGGGCCCCACCATTTCTGAATCGAGTCCGCATCGGTCCAGACCCGCCACACCTCCGCCTCAGGGGCGTCGAAAGAATGCTCCGCGCGGACGGTCGTGTGGAGATTCCATGCACCGACCACGACCAGCAGCAATAGCACTGCAACACTGCCCGATACTTTGTAAATCATGAGAACCTCCCTTATCCGGCGTTGACATTCCCATCAGTGGCGGGACTAGAGCATTCCTTCTAGCCGGATATAGCTCGCTTCCATTCCGCCTTCCATCCCGGTTGCGAGCATCGCCGTGCGCGTCTGAGAGTCGGGCAGGGTCATCCGCATGGTCATCAGCGTTCCAGCGCCGTCGGCTTCGAATAGCGTTTCGATATGGTTGTCCGGCTTGGGATCCGGCAGGTGCATGCGCTCGATATGCACAATCCTGTTGTACGGTTTCAGCTCCAGGTACTCTCCAGTGATGTGAAATGTATTGCCTTTGCCATTTGTCCACTCGTAACGAAACTTCCCGCCGACTTTTGCCTCATTGATACAGACCGGCATTGTCCAACCTTCCGGGCCCAGCAACCATTTCTGAAGGATGGCCGGATCGGTATGGGCGCGGTATATAGCTTCTGGAGACGCATCGAAGCGTCTTGTCACAAGCACGTGGGTGTCACCCTCGGTTTTCAGCATCAGTTTGCTCATCACTCTTTTCCTTTCTTGTGTGTCTCCACACCCGCCAGAACTTCGTCGAGTCGACTGTAATTTGCTTCGAGAGCTTTTCGCAGCCTGGCGAGCCATTGATCCATCTCTTCGATACCTGCTCTTGCCAGCCGCCGAGGGCGCTTCTTGCCCTCGATTCGACGGACGATGAGGCCTGCATCTTCGAGGACCTTGAGGTGTTGGGAAATTGCGGGTTGCGTCATCTCGAACGGCTCTGCCAACTCGTTCACGGAGGCCTCCCCTGCGGCAAGGCGCGCAAGGATTGCGCGACGCGTTGGGTCGGCTAAAGCGGCGAATGTAGCATCAAGACTTTGCATAAGCATATATTTATATAAGTAATGGCTTACGTGTCAAGTCGAGTTCGAAGCGACCGCTTCGAATCATGCGTGGAGACGCCGGTCACTGCGGCTGAAGAGTTCTCCCGTCTCAGAGCAGAGGCTTGAATTGTGAGTGGCATCGAGGATGCGAGCTTCTTCACCGGAACGGTCTGATCCTCCTTCGGAGGTCCCTGCACATCCCATGTGTCGGACTTAATCACACGCCGATTCGCGGCTACTCATTGATGAGGTGGGTGAGGAACATGCCCACAGTGTTGATGGCAGGCGGACACGCAGCACTCGGAATCCAGGGATAGCTTGATCCTAGGGCGGATGACTACGAGGAGGAAGCTAGATCAGGAACGATAGATGCCGTTCGGGTTGACTGACTAATTTGGATAACGGTCGCACAGCCGCGCTTTCGGGAAGTTCATACCACTGTGTCCAGCCCTTTGCGCGCCTGTACTTAAGCCCAATGCCCAAATGGTAAACTGACCCCTAATGCTGGAGTGGATGCTCTTCCGCGCGATCATGGTGGCCTTCTTCATTCTGGCCAACAGCTTCTTCGTGGCTGCGGAGTTCGCGCTCATCAGCGTTCGTGAGACGCGTATCGAGCAGCTTATCGCGCTCGGCCGTCCCGGCGCTCGCAGTGCCCTTCAGCTCAAACGCAACATCGACGACTTCCTTCCTGCCGTGCAGTTCGGCGTCACACTGGCCGCGCTCGCGCTTGGCTGGATCGGCGAGCCGGCCGTCGCCGAGATGATCCTGCATGCTGCTTCGCGTCTTCTGCGAGTGCTTCCACCGCATGCCGTCCTCTACGCGCATGGCATCGCGGTTGCGCTTGCGTTCTCGGTCATTACCTACTTCGAGGTCCTGCTCGGTGAACTCGTGCCGAAGTCGCTCGCGCTTCAGCGGACGGAACGCATCGCCCTTGCGGTCGCTGGACCGATGGACGTCTTCATCCGCATGACACGGCCTGCGGTGAAGCTCATGAACTCATCCGCCGCCGCGGTTCTCCGCCTGTTCAACGCGCCGCTCTCCGGCGAAGGTCCTGTCCACTCGCCCGAGGAGCTGAAGTTGATCGCGACGTCGACTCGTCGCATGGGGTTGTTGCCGGAGTTCCAGGAGCAGATCATCCATCGCGCGATCGAGCTCAACCATGTGACGGTGCGGGAGATTATGACGCCACGCGGCAAGATCTTCTCGCTGCCTGCCGATCTGTCAGTCGAGCGGGCCAGCGCTCGCATCATCGAGGAGCAGCATTCGCGTATTCCCGTCTACGAGACCGCCATACCCGGCCGTCACAAGAGCCGCCACGCCGACACCGATCAGATCATCGGCATCGTCTATTCGAAGGACATCTCGCGGCTCATGCACTTCCGCTCCGTTGCCCTCTCGCTCGGAAGCTCCGGCGACTCCGGCCTCACGCTGCGCCAGGTCATGCGGGAGCCGTTCTTCGTTCCCGAGACCAAGCTTGCCGTCGAGCTTCTTCAGGACTTCCAGAATCGCCGCCGGCAGATCGCGGTGGTGGTCGACGAGTTCGGCTCGACCGTCGGCCTGGTGACAGCAGAGGACGCGTTGGAGCAGATCGTCGGAGAACTCGAGGACGAATTCGACATTGCCTCGCGTCCTGCTCTGACGTCGTCTACGGGTGTCATGACCCTGGACGGAAGCGCCACGCTGCGTGATCTCAACACGCAGCTCCAGTGGAGCTTCCCCCGCGAGGCTGGCGTCGAGACGCTTGCAGGCTTCTTGCTCGCGCAGTTAGGGCACATCCCTCATCCGAACGAGAGCGTCGTCTTCGAGGATCGCCGCTACACCGTCGCCGAGATGATCGGGCGGCGCATCAGCCGGGTTCAGGTCGAGATGCTCAAGCCGTCCGCGGCCGAGCAGGAAGCGCTCGCCGCGCGAGACGGAGCGGCGTGACGTCTCAGCCCAGAGTGCCCAAACCCCTGCGCCGCGTTCTCCTCACTCTCCCTGTGCTCTGGGTTGTGGTGTCGGTCGTCTTTCTTCTTATCCATCTTGTGCCTGGCGACCCGATCGCGCAGATGCTTGGGGAAGGAGCTACCTCGACCGACATCTCTGTTCTTCGGCATACATATGGTCTGGACCAACCGCTTCCCGAACAGTACATGCACTATCTCGCCGGGGTGGCGCATGCCGATCTGGGCCAGTCCTTGCGTCTGCATGATTCGGTCATGCACCTTATTCTGCAGCGCTACCCCTACACTCTGGCCCTGACGCTGTCATCCCTTCTCCTCGGCCTAGCCGTCGCGATACCAGCCGGGATCCTCTCGGCACTTCATCGCAATCGTTGGCAGGACCGGACGCTCGGCGTCGTCTCGCTCGTCGGTCTCTCCTTTCCGAACTTTGCTCTCGGCCCCATCCTGATCCTTTTGTTCTCGATCCGCCTCGGCTGGACGCCCGTCTCGGGACCCGGAACCGATCTGCCTACCTTCCTCCTCCATTTGATCCTTCCGGCGATCACCCTCGGCTCCGGGCTCGCCGCGATCCTCACGCGTATGGTGCGAACGGCGATGCTTGAGGAGCTTGGACAGGATTACATCCGCACCGCCCGCGCCAAGGGACTCACGGAGAATCAAGTCGTCTACCGCCATGCCCTGCGCAACGCCCTCGTTCCGATCCTGACGGTCGCCGGTCTTCAGTTCGGATCGTTGCTTGCCGGAGCCATCGTGACAGAGACGATCTTTAGTTGGCCTGGCATCGGCCGCCTGACTCTGTCTGCCATCTCCAATCGGGATTATGCTCTGGTCCAGGGATGCATCCTTGCTGTCGGACTCACCTACGTCGCCGTCAATCTCTTAACCGACGTCGCTTACACGATTGCCAACCCGAGGATGCGCAGCTAACCAGCTTTACCGCACAATGGCCCACATCCTGACCACACAAACATGCACAAATTGACCCATCTAGTGCTCCTCTTGCCCGCAATCGCAGCCGCTCAGACACACACCATTCACGATGCCCCCGACCATCTAACCTTCGACGTTCCAACAACTTGGACTATCGCAGCCCACGACCACGAGCTCAGCACCTTCCATCACGAAGCCCGTACCGCGCCGCCAAATACCCGCTTCCGCTTCGTAGCCGCTATCGCGGAGAACCCCTTTCCTTTGAGCACTTTCTCGGGGGCGCACCTCTACGTCAGCCTCATTCCCAAGCTCGATAAGGTGCAGTGCGCCGCCCAAGTGAACCCGCCCCCGAGCCTAGCCCGCACGTATGTCCCTCAACCAGAAGCACTTAGCGAGACCGTTCCCGTGGTCGGGGACAGGAAGGCTAACCACGGTCACGACGAGCACGGAACGTTATGCACGGAGTACCGCGACGACATATACACACTCTCGGTGCGTAACGGATGCCTGCGCTTTGACCTTGCGATGAACAACTTCTGCGGTGGCGAGGTCAGTGGTGTCCGCGATATGACGCAGGATGAGATTCTCAGCGTCCGGCATCAGATGGAGACGATCCTCAATTCCGTTCACTTCGATCGTTAGGGACACCCAGGATCGGGATGATTTTCGCTTCAAGCCTATTGGGCAAGATATCCACGAGGGCGACGGTGACAGGAAGAGAAAAGCGGCGCGGACCCGCGCTACCAGGGTTTAGATACGCGACGCCGTCCTTGCGGGTAAATGACGGCTTGTGGGAATGTCCGCTGACGACGCACGCAACCCCAGCGGTTGCCGCATTTATATCCAAATCCTGAAGTGAATGCACAATGTAGAAGAGGGTTCCGGCGAGCTCAACCGCCTCGGTAGGCGAGAGGTCCGCGCACGGGCCGCTCGTATCGACATTGCCCCGAATCGCAGTCACCGGGGCTATCGAGCGCAGGGCTTCGAGAATCGCGGGATCTCCCACATCACCGGCGTGTAGGATATGGTCGCTCCCCGCGAGGGCTTCGAGAGCCTCAGGACGGAGTAGGCCGTGGGTATCTGAGATGACTCCGACCAGCATCAGTTGTTCCTTCGCTACGCGGGATTGACACCGTAGTTCTTTATATTGTTCAGCTTAGCTGTCTCTGACATGGGATGCTGATTGCTACATTCCGACGGACAATCGCGTCCTCGGATCGAGGTAGTCTCTGAGGGCATCGCCAATGAAGTTGAAAGAGAGCACGCTCAACATGACGGCCATGGCCGGGAAGAAGACGAGATGCGGCGATTCGAAGAGATGCGATCTCCCGTCGTTCAGCATTGCGCCCCAACTTGCGGCGGGGGCGGGGATACCGAGGCCAAGGAAGCTCAGAGTCGCTTCGGCGAGAACCGCCGCCGCCATTCCGATCGCTGCCTGCACGATAAGCGGCTGCAGGATGTTTGGAAAAATGTGTCTTACAAGGAGACGAATGTCCGATGCGCCGAGTGCTCGGGCAGCTTCGACGAACTCCCGTTCCTTGACGGCCATGACCTGAGCACGAATAAGGCGAGCATAGCCAACCCAACCGGAGATGGAGAGGGCGATGATCAGATTGCCAAGACCGGGCCCAAGGAAGGCGACGAAGGCGATTGCGATCAGGATTCCCGGGAGCGCTAGAAAGGCATTCGTGATGTAGACATTTACGAGGGTATCGGTCCATCCGCCATAGAAGCCGGCCAGGCCTCCCGCGATCAGGCCGAGCGCGAGGGACAGAGCGATGACCGAGACAGCGACGATCATGGAAATGCGAGCTCCGTAGATTGTGCGCGAGAGGATGTCGCGGCCTAACTCGTCCGTACCGAACAAGTGCGCTGGGCTCGGCGCAAGAAGACGACCGGAGAGACTGAGGTGAGCAGGGTCCTGCGGGGCAAGCCATGGAGCAAAGACGGCAGCGACCACGAAGACGAAAAGGAGGGCGACTCCGAATGCGGCCAGAGGCTGGGATTTGCACTCTGCCAGAAGTTGGCGAGACGCTCTTCGCGGGATCGGGAGGGACGCAGCCGAACTCGTGATTTCGGAAGAGTTCATTCCCACAGGATGCAGGCGAAAGAAGTTATTCGCAAGCTCTTGACGGTATGGAAGGGATCAATAGCCCGCTGTCCCCAAAGTAACGGTAAAATGAGAGACTATCGTTTACGTGAAAGCGGAGAGCAACGCCTGAGAATCAGTCCCCCAGCCCGCCTTCGGATCCTTATCTATGGGATTAACTATTCACCGGAACTCACTGGGGTAGGGAAGTATACCGGAGAGATGGCCGCGTGGCTGGCTGCGCGGGGGCACGAGATTCGCGTCATCACGGCCCCGCCTTATTATCCCGCGTGGAAGGTTCGCGAAGACTATCGCGGCAAATGGTATCGGACGGAACTGCCAAAGGTCCCGGGCGCTCCGACGGTTTACCGCACTCCGCTTTATGTACCGCGAGAGCCGTCGGGTGCCCGGCGGATGCTCCATCTTTTCTCGTTCATGGTTGGAAGTATCCCCGTGATGATGAAGCAGCATTCCTGGAAGCCTGACCTTATCTGGACGGTGGAGCCGACATTTTTCGGGGCTCCGCTCGCACTCCTACTGGCTCGCACGACGCAAGCGGCGTCCTGGTTGCACGTACAGGATTTCGAGGTAGACGCCGCGTTCGATCTCGGCCTGCTCCCCTCGAACGGCAGGGTTCAGAGCTTCGCCCTTCGCCTGGAGCGAGTGTTCACGGATGCGTTCAGCCGCGTCTCCAGCATTTCAGGGAAGATGGTGGAGCGGTCGCTGGCGAAGGGAGTGTCGCCCATTCAGAGCCGACTCTTCCCAAACTGGGTGGATGTCGACGTGATTCGCCCCCAGGCGGCAGGCAGCCAAAACTCGTTCCGCCGGGAGCTTGGGCTCGAGGGAAAGATCATTCTTCTTTACTCCGGAAACATGGGCGCGAAACAAGGGCTGGAGCTCCTTGTGCCTCTGGCCGCAGCGTTCGAAGACGACCCGAGGGTGCACTTCCTCTTCTGCGGAGAAGGCTCGTTCCGGTCTATGTTCGAAGGCATGGTCGCGCACCGGCCCAACGTGACACTTATCGATATCCAGCCGATGGAAAGGTTGAACGATCTGTTGAACGCCGCGGATATTCATCTGCTGCCGCAGCGCCCCGGCGCGGCGGATTTGGTGATGCCCTCGAAGCTGACCGGAATGCTTTCAAGCGGAAGGCCGGTCGTCGCGATCGCCGAACCCGGAACTCAGGTTGCCCACGTGGTGGGAGGAAGCGACGCGCTGGATATCGACCCGTGCGGCCTGGTGGTTCAGGCGCATGATCCGACGGAGCTCCAGAAGGCAGCCCGTTGCCTGATCGATTCTCCTACGCTCCGTTCGAAGTTTGGGGCAGCGGCGCGCCGGTACGCTGTAAGGCATCTTGGGCGAGAGCAGGTTCTCGCACGTTTCGAGCAGGAGTTACTCTCCTTGATACGAGAACCCGAGCCCGTGATTCAAGTAAACTGAGCCAGTACAGACCGGGTACTATGAGGTCGGTACGGAGGCTCTTTTTTGAAAAAAGCCCTGATCACAGGGGTTACAGGACAAGACGGGGCTTATCTCGCGGAGTTCCTCTTAGCCAAAGGCTATGAAGTCCATGGCATCAAGCGTCGATCTTCGCTCTTCAACACCGCCCGCATCGACCACATCTATGAAGATCCCCATAACCCTCAGCCGAAGTTCATTCTGCATTATGGCGATCTCACCGACTCTTCGTCGCTGATCCACATCGTGCAAAAAGTACAACCAGACGAGATCTACAACCTCGGCGCTCAGTCGCACGTTCAGGTATCCTTCGAGCAGCCTGAATACACTGCCGACGCAGACGCGCTTGGTCCCCTGCGCTTGCTGGAGGCGATCCGCATTCTCGGGTTGGAGAAGAAAACGAAATTCTATCAAGCGTCTTCCAGCGAGCTTTACGGGCTCGTGCGGGAGAGCCCGCAGCATGAGGAGACACCCTTCTATCCGCGTTCTCCCTATGCCGTGGCCAAGATGTATGCGTACTGGATCGTTGTGAACTACCGGGAAGCATACGGAATCTATGCGTGCAACGGGATTCTGTTCAACCATGAGAGTCCCTTTCGCGGGGAGACGTTTGTGACACGAAAGATTACGCGGGGCCTGGCGCGGATCAAGGTGGGGCTGCAGACATCGCTCTTCCTCGGGAATCTCGACGCAAAGCGGGACTGGGGACATGCACGCGACTACGTTGAGATGCAGTGGCTGATGCTGCAGCAGGACACACCGCGGGACTTTGTTATCGCAACCGGAAAGCAGTACAGCGTACGAGAGTTTGTAAAGCGCTGCGCCGAGCTACTTGATCTGGAGCTAAGCTGGCAGGGAAGCGGTTCCGAGGAGAAAGCACTGGATCCGTTCGGCAGCGTGGTGGTCGCAGTCGACCCCCGATACTTTCGGCCGACTGAGGTCGATACGCTTCTTGGCGACGCGTCGAAGGCGAGGGAGGAGCTTGGCTGGACGCCGACCACCTCCTTCGACGAACTTGTGCGTGAGATGGTCGAGGCCGACCTGAAGGCGGCGCAGCGGGATGCGCTGGTTCGGCGACACGGCTTCGATGCGTACAACGTTCGTGAAACGTAGAGCCTAGCGCTTATGTCGATGGAGAAGATCATGTCCAAGCCGTACATGCCGCTCGACGCTCGAATCTACATCGCTGGGCATCGAGGCTTGGTAGGCTCGGCCATTCAGCGAGGGCTCATAAAGGCGGGTTACACGAACCTGCTCCTGCGGACGCGCTCGGAGCTTGACCTTCTCGATCCCAACGCTGTGAGAGCGTTCTTTGAGGAGACTAGACCCGAGCACGTCGTGTTGGCGGCAGCGAAGGTGGGTGGCATCATGGCGAACCAGACGTACCCGGCGGACTTCATTCGGGAGAATCTGGTGATCCAGGACAATGTGATCGAGGCGTCCTACCGTAACGGGGTCGATCGCCTTCTGTTCTTGGGCTCTTCGTGCATTTACCCAAAGCTCGCTCCACAACCAATGCCGGAGTCGTGCCTGATGACCGGTCCGCTGGAACCGACGAATCGGCCTTACGCGATGGCGAAGATCGCCGGCATCGAGATGTGCTGGAGCTACAATCGGCAGTTCGGCACACACTATCTGGCCGCTATGCCCACGAACCTTTATGGGCCGGGGGACAACTTCGATCCGGCGACCTCGCATGTGCTTCCTGCACTGATGCGGAAGGTGGCGGTGGCAAAGACATCCAGCAACGGCGAACTTGTCGTGTGGGGCACGGGTACGCCTCGCCGGGAGCTTCTTCACTCGGACGATCTGGCTCGTGCCTGCGTCTTTCTGCTGAACCTGGACGAAGCTAAGTTCGGGAGCTTCCTGTCCGAGGAATCCCCGCCGCTGATCAACATCGGGACAGGTGAGGATGTGACGATTCGGGAGCTGGCGGAGTTGGTTGCACGCGTGGCCGGTTTTCAGGGGCCGCTTGTCTTCGATACGAGCAAGCCTGATGGTACGCCGCGAAAGCTAATGGATGTGAGCCGCCTAAAGGCTCTGGGATGGCGCCCGACGATCGTGCTGGAACAGGGGATCGAAGAGATTTGGAACCTGGTCAAGGATGAATTGACAGCCTGAAGTCGCAAGGCAGACGACCGGAAGAAGCCGCGCGACAGCCTTGGAGAAGTGGGGTTCAACCAGCTATGACTCCAGTGTTGCGACGGTGGGTGTTCCTAGCATTGCTGCAGGGCTTTTGTGCCTGTGTCGTTGCGGCGCCGCTGTTCGCCCAAGGAAACATAGGTGAACAGTATTTGCTCTCGGCGGCGAATCAGGAGCGCACGGCAAGGGGCGTACCGGCGCTTGTGATGGATCCTGCTCTTGCCCAGGCGGCGCGGGTGCATGCTCGCGAGATGGCGGGGCGGCAGGCAATCTCCCATCAGTTTTCCGATGAAGAAGGCCTGCTGACGAGAGTCAACGGGCTCGGCGTCAACTTCGACGCTGTCGCTGAAAATGTCGCCTTTGCACCGAGCGTCCTTCGGATCCAGACGGGTTGGATGGAGTCCGCAGGTCACCGGGAGAACCTGCTGAATCCGGCGTATAACGCAGTTGGGATTGCGATTGTCGTCAACGCTGGAGAGATTTACGCGGTAGAAGATTTCGGGCGCCTGGCTATTGCGGGCGGAGCTTCCTTTTTAGATTCGGGGCCACCTCGGCCGAGTAAGACAGTTCCTGCTGAGCGCTCGACTTCGCCCTCCACTGCGCCTTCAACGAAGAGTTCGGCGGAGGCGTTCCTGTTTCAGCAAGCGAACCGCGAACGGGCGGACCGGGGCTTGTCGGAACTCAGCTGGGACGATAGCCTTGCCCGGGCTGCCTCGGCGCATGCGTCTGAAATGGCTGCTCACCAGACGATCTCACATCAGTTCGCAGGAGAGCCGGAACTTTCGGCGCGGGGTGCGAGCGCGGGAGCGAAGTTTGCACTCATCTCGGAGAACGTGGCAGAGGCACCCGATGCGGGCACTATCCATCACGCCTGGATGAACTCCCCCGGTCATCGGGAGAACCTGCTCGATGCACGTGTGGATGCGGTGGGTATCTCCGTTGTCTCCCGCGCGGGACAACTCTATGCCGTGGAGGACTTCGCACATACAACGCAGCTGCTGTCGTTTGACGCCCAGGAGGTTAGCGTCGGGAGACTGCTGGATGAGCACGGGCTCGTGATTCTTCCGGGCCGGGCAGACGCTCGCAGTGCCTGCGCGATCGAATCCGGATACGAAGGCAGGAACCAGCCTCTCTTCATCATGCGTTACACAACGGACAATCTCGACCTGCTGCCGGACAGGCTGACGAAGGAGATTGGCTCGGGACGCTACCGTGAGGCGATCGTTGGGGCTTGCTCCGGGGATGGAACAAGCCCGTTCACAGCCTATCGTCTCGCCGTTCTTCTTTATCGCTGAGTACGGCTACGAGACGACCGCGATGCCAGCAGTAGCAAGTTCCTCCTTGCTCGCAGGCTGCGTTGGTTCCATCTCCAGCAAATCATTGAAACGGTTGAAGTAGTTGAACAAGCCGATTGCGGCCATCAACTCGACGACCTCTCCTTCGGAAAAAAAGCTCCGGAGCCGAAAAAAATCCGCGTCCGAGTACCCATGCGCGTCGAGCGTCATGATCTCGGCAAGGTGGATGGCTACCTTCTCTCGCTCGGAAAACTCCCCGGTCGCGGGTTGATCAAGAGCGGCGATCTGAGCTTCGGACCAGCCGAGCTTCTTCGCGATGGTCGTGTGAGAGGCGAGGCAGTAGGGTGTTCTATTCAGTTGGGACGTTCGCACAATGACGAGTTCTTTGAGCGCCTTGGTGAGCGTGCCGGTGTTCAGCACCGCCTCCATGTGAGCGATGATCGTCTTGAAGATCTCGGGCCGATGCGCCATGGTGCGAAACATGTTGGGCACGTTGCCACGGTCTCGCAGATATTTGTCGTAGATCGCGACCGCTTCTGGCAAGACTTCGTCCCGTTGCAAACGAGAGATTCTGGACATACGAAAGCTCCTCCAAGTGCCCATGATAACGCGCGGCAACTTTGACCCACCCGCACAAGTTTGGTATAACGGTTGAGGCGGCGCAGCAGAAGCCGGCCCTCAACAAGGCATTCCTGAGTAGCTCAATGGCAGAGCATTCGGCTGTTAACCGAAGGGTTGTAGGTTCGAGTCCTACCTCAGGAGCCATAAATACCATAAGAAGCAACAAGTTACAGAGGCCACCCATGAGGTGGTCTTCTTCGTTTTGGTCGAGTGGCTGTTTTGGTGGCTGTTGCGCCCGAATAGCAGAAAATATTCTTGGCGCGTCGCCCTCTTGGGATCTGTTTGGTCAGCGCGACGTGTTCGAGCGTGGGAACCTCACAACCCCTTTCTCAGAAGCTGAGATCGGAATCTGGCGATGGGACATTCGAGACAAATCCAAGTCCCGATGAACGCACTCGCGATTGCGCACTCGCAAATTCACTGCTGCCGAGAACGGCGTTTCTCGTTACTAATCCCGCCCACATCAATTGAGCAAGGGCTCAATGAGCGCCATTGAATTTTCTTCACGCGAGAACGCTTGGTGCGATTGAAGAGGTGATCCATATGGATCCTTCGTTTGATTGGCGCTAATCCCCGAATATTTCTAACGAGCCACCACACGCTTAAGGTTGTCACGGATTGGCAAGTTGCTTTTGAAGAGCGCTGCGACGATGTTCATGGTGCCTCGTCAGCCTCGCAGGAACATTGCCGTATGTTCTACGAACAAAGCCGGGTACTGAAAGAGCGAGCCGTGCGCGGCGTCGGGATAAAGGATCAGCTGTGCGTCCGGAAGGCTCTGCTCGAGATAGAAGGAGTTGATCGTGTAAAAGATAATGTCCGATTTCCCCCCAACGATCAGGACGGGAATCTTGATGCCCTGCAGATAAGCGAAGCGTTCTCCGATCGGGTTCCCCCACTCCTGAAGAGCTGCGAATTTGCGCAGGCTGCACCTTCTCCCCGATAGGGGTGTCACGATTCTCCACACGTGCATCTCGGCGTTCCAGGAATGCTCGACCCGCCGCTAGGCTCTCAGGAGACGCCGTGAAGAAGCCGTCGATCCAAAAGTCATCGAGGTTCCCGTACTTGTTTGTGAAAATGGCCTGAGACTCAGGTGTCAGCGGAATCCCGTCGCCGTTGCGGGGTCCACTCCCGACGATCACCAGCTTGCGCACCAAATCTGGCCGTTCTAGAGCAACGTTCTGCATCATCGACCCAATCGAGAACCCGAGAACATCCACTCTAGTGAGTCCGAGAGCATCGATGAAGACTCCAGCGCTCTTGGCCATCTCTGCGAAGGTCGTGGGCACCTCCCCGCTCGAACTCGCGACCCCGGCATTGTTGAAGAGAATAACCTCACGGTCAGCCGCGAGGCCGTCTGTCACTGAGGGGTCCCAGCTGTCCAGATTCCCCAGGATATGAGGGATGAAGACAAGCGGAATGCTTTCCTGTTTACCGAAGCGACGAAAAGCAAAACGGATGCCTTCGCTCTCGACGAACTGAGTGGGTGCAGTGTTGTGGGTGTAGGAGCTCACGTTGTCCATTCTTGACGAGGTTGATCTGAGACGGTTTGAAGGAAGGGTGATCGCAAGCGTTCGGCAGGTCAGCCAAATGTTCTGCCGCGAGGCGCAAGCTGCTACTGTGGTGAGCCTTACTGCCGATCGTTATCGAGTGCATGACTGGCGCGAATGATGACATCAGTGACTACTTCGGGCTTCGACAGCATCACCACATGGCAGGAATCTGCTCTTGTCGTGATGGCGTTCATCCGCTTGGCTTCCAGTTCTTCAAGCTGCGGGGAGATTGTGCGGTCCCTGCTTGCAACGATGAACCAGGAGGGCTTGTCTCTCCAGGACGCGGTCGTGACAGGCGTGCCCAGGGCCGGGGCGGTTGGTGGACGCTGACCGGAGTGCAGAAGGAACTTGCTCAAGCGATGCCGCGATCGAGTCTGATCTTGCTTCGCTGCTTCGCGAGCTCGCACCAGATCGCGTAACGCTTCAGAACCTTCATCCGGAACCCAGACCGCCGTCAGATCCCCTTGATCGGTAGCATCGCGCCAGCTTCTCGGCATCCCTTCGATCGGTCTTCACTCGATCGCCAGCCTTGACCGGTACCAGCGTGGTTGCCACAACTTCGCACTCGATGCCGAGCTCCGCCAGTTGCCAGTACACGACGTAGCCCGTCGGTCCGGCTTCATAACAGGCTTCTCAGCTTGGCCGCCGAACCAAACTTCTTGATCAACTTGCGAATAGACTCCGCGCGGTTCGGAATCGTTCCCAGGCTCCGCACTTCACCTTCCGGCTCTGCGACCGCTACGGCGATCGTCTTAGCATGGACATCCAAACCTAAAATTAGTACCTTCTCCTTTATGACCGGCTCCCTTCCTCTGTGGCTCTGAACTTTGCGCCCTTCGGACGCTCACAGCCTAACCCACGGTCGGCGCCGGTCACTCCATACTGACTGTTATCAACGACTGAATACGGCAAATCTAAACTCAGTCATCGATAACAGAGGCTGCCCCACGGGAGACAGGTGCGGGTAAATTTTGTTCGAAGGTCTTCTAAGAGGATAACTACCGCTTCGAAATACTCGTCTTAGAAGTAGTTTCTATTTACGGAGGAATTTTGGCAGAACAGGACTTCATCACCATTCTTGACGACCTTTCTCTGGAAATTGTGGTCTCCAGCAAGTCCTCTAATTACACCTGTTGCGTTTTATTGAGACGACTCCACCTGGCGGCGGACCGCCCCCCCGCATGCACGTGAAAGAGGAAGAGATCTTCACCGTACTTGAGGGCCAGTATGAGTTCTACAAAGACGGGATTTGGGTACCGATGGTTAACGGTAGAGCGATCTTGTCCTCTCGGAATACATATCACGCATTCCGGAATGTGGGCTCGGCGCCGGGGCACATGATGTTGGCAACGATCGGGGGCGGGATTGACGATTATTTCCGCGCGATTTCAGGCCTCACGCTCCCTCAGGACAAGGAAAGGCTGACCGAAATCAGCGATCATTGCGGCTACCACTATCTACCGTCGGCGCTCTTTCGATCACAGTCATTATTCGTCCTCAAATCTCATCAGGATCTCTTGTCACGAGTGATGTCGCACACTGTGTAGACATTTTGCCCATTCTGTGCCCGCTAAGGGAACCCAGCCAGTGCGGCAGGCTGTGGAATGCATCATAGGCGACGATACTTAGGGAACCAATTTGCGCAGCCGCGAAACGCGACTTCGCCGCATTATCAAGTTTACGTCCGGCGCGCCTTCGACATTGCCGTCGGCAAACCCATGAGTACTGGCCGCGCCAAAAATTCGCAGATGTCTGAAAACGATCGACCTGGCGGCCTCATGAACTCGGCTGATACGATGCGGGCGTCGGGTTCACCATCTTTTGGAACTGCGAAGAGCGAAGGCGACCCCCTGAGACACCGCCTTTGAGTGACCGCGAACAGCCATCCACGGCAAGCGCTTATTCGTACCGTAATGAAGATTTACCCCACATAGGTTAGTCTTCTGCTCTCCCTGGAGGGAGCTTTGATTTGGGCCCAAGAATCCCTGAAACGGGATCGTTCGAAGCCGTCGAAACCTATCTCCTGCGTGGTGCCATGATGTCCGCTTCCCCTAACCTTCTTCCAAACCTCTTGTGGATCGATTTTTTAGTCAAGCGAGAGAAGCTTGATCTTCCGCTCAGTCTTCCAAAGAGTTTCGCCGTGCAACCGGTGCGATGGCCGTTCGACTTGTGTCATGTGATGAAGTCGACTGCGCCGTGGGCGGCGTGCTTCGACTTCGACACTCCGACTAGAAAGGGCCTGGAGGTCCTGGAGCGCGTGAGGAGCCGATTTCAATCCCTGCCCGTGGTAATGCTGACGACAAGTAAATCGAAGATTCATCAGAGGTGGGCCGTCCAGCAGCAGATCTGGGACTACATCCAAAAGCCCTGTACGGTGAAGACGGTGTGCGACTCGCTACGGCCACTTCATGCAGAGCCGTCGGTAAACGTGGTCGGGACGACGGCACAACCTAAACTGAGTTCGCCGGAGTTCAACAAGTTATCGCCGGCCGTGGCGTATCTCCGCGCCAACTATCCCGACAAAATTCCTCTGGCGAAGGCCGCAGATATGTGCGATCTGAGCCCGTTTCAGTTTAGCCGGATATTCAAAAAGGTGAACGGCATAACCTTTCAGGATTATGTCGTGCAGCTTCGTATTCGCCGCGCGGCAGAGTTGATGAAACAGCGGCGGTCCTCGGTGACAGATGCTGCGTTTGAAGTCGGATTCAATGATCTCTCTTACTTTGCGCGCATGTTTCGCAAGCAAATTGGTATGTGTCCATCGCGATATCGGGCAGATACGGGACCATCGCAGATTGCACTGTTTCCGCAGCTTGAGAGAGCAGAACTGCAAGATAGTGCTACTTCCGTTGCAAGAAAGTCCTAGCGCCGCCTCGACAAGCAGTGTTCTCTTCATGCGAACCCGTCTGTTACTCGCGGCTCGGGTACTCGCGGTTCGGCTTCCAGGGATCATATTGAACTTTCCGGTTGTCGGAAGCGAAACGTTTCGGGGCCTGAAGTCACAGTGCAATCGGAGCCTTCGCAAGCGCAGGTGGAATTCCGCACTTAGGCGGACAGGGGTTTGTTAGTACATCCCGGATGTGTGATCGGGAAGCAGTTCGCAATAGATGTTTTGTGGAGGAACTAAATGCCAGTCATGACTTCCTATCCCGGCGTGTATGTACAGGAGATCCCAAGTGGGGTCCATACCATCGCCGGCGTGGCAACTTCGATCGCGGCCTTCGTTGGCTGGGCACCTCAGGGGCCGACAACGTCAGCCGGTCTCGTGCTGAGCTGGTCGGACTACAACCGTCTGTATGGTGGGCTGGACACTCGCAGCCTGCTCGGCTACGCGGTGTCGCAATTTTTCATCAATGGCGGCCAGCAGGCGTACATCGTACGAATCGCAGGCAGCGATGCGAAGGCCAGCGTGGTAGCCATCGGCGGTGTACTTAGTTTCACCGCAAAGAATCCGGGCGCATGGGCAAGCAACTACGCAATCGCGACAAAGAAGCAGACGGCTGACCCGACCCGCTTTCGCGTACAGGTCGTCTACGCGCCGCCGGGCGCGCTTTCCGAGACGGTCGTAGAGTCGTATGAAAATCTTTCCATGGTCACGCCCGATCCGCAGGGACGCTATGTGCTGGATGTGATCAACAAGCAATCGAGCCTCGTGCAGGTTGTCATTGTCGGCGGAGCAACAGCTCCGCCAGCGGATACGCCTCTGCCCACGGCGGCCAAGCCGCTCTCTTCTCCGCCGCTTGCCGGGGGAGCCGATGGAGCAGTGCTTGCCCCAAGCACCAACAGCGCTGCGGGTGGGGCATTTGAGACGGCCCTCTTCCCGGCGACCCCGGGCACGGGGGTTCCGCTGCTCGACCAGGTGGACCTGTTCAATCTGCTTTGCATCCCCGGCGAGATTGTCGGCGCGACGCTGAGCACGGCGGAGACCTTCTGCGAGGGGCATCGCGCAATATTGATTTGCGACTCTGACCCGGGCATTACCGACTACACGAAGCTGCAGACCGGGCCGCCACTAACCGGGACGAACAGCGCATTCTACTTTCCGTGGATACTCGCACCCGATCCTCTAAACCAGAACCGGCCCGCGAGCTACCCCCCCTGCGGTTTTGTAGCGGGCTTGTATGCACGGACCGACACAAATCGTGGAGTCTGGAAGGCGCCTGCAGGAACAGAGGCGTCCCTAGCAGGAGTCTCCGGAGTCGCGGTGCCGCTCAATGACAAGCAGAACGGCGTGCTGAACCCGGTCGCGGTGAACTGCATTCGAAACTTCAGCGTGTATGGGACGGTCATCTGGGGGGCACGCACCACGGCGGGAAACGATGAGCTGGGTTCCGAATGGAAGTATGTTCCAGTCCGCCGAACTGCGTTGTTCATCGAAGAGAGCCTGTATCGCGCTTTGAAGTGGGCCGTCTTCGAGCCGAACGATTCGCCGCTGTGGGCCGAGTTGAGGCTGAATGTCGGAAGCTTCATGCAGAACCTCTTCCGGCAGGGCGCGTTCCAGGGGACAACGCCGACCGACGCTTATTTCGTAAAGTGCGACGGCGAGACGACCACGCAGAACGACATCAACCTGGGCATTGTGAACGTGCTTGTGGGCTTCGCTCCGTTGAAGCCAGCCGAGTTCGTTGTCATTCAAATTCAGCAGATCGCCGGTCAGATCGCGACCTAAATCGCGACTTAAGGAGAGAGTTCCATGGCACAGTTCACAGTCAATGCACAGCGCTTCGATCCGTACAAGAACTTCAAATTTCGGGTCAAGTGGGACGGCAAGTATGTCGCTGGCATCAGCAAGGTAGGTACGCTCAAGCGGACCACTGAAGTGGTGAAGCATCGCGACGGCGGCGATCCTTCGTCAAGCCGCAAGTCACCGGGCCGCACCGAGTACGACGCGATCACGCTGGAGCGCGGCGTGACCCACGATCTCGAGTTTGAGAAGTGGGCAAACAAGGTGTGGAGCGTTGGGGCGGGACTCGGTTCGGAGGTTTCGCTCAAAGACTTTCGCAAAGATCTCACGATCGAGATCTACAACGAAGCTGGGCAGCTTGCGATCGCGTACAAGATCTACCGGTGCTGGGTATCGGAGTTCCAGGCAATGCCCGACCTGGATTCGAATGCTAACGCAATTGCGATCCAGCATATCAAGCTCGAGAACGAGGGCTGGGAACGCGACCAGGCTGTGACCGAGCCGACTGAGCCATCCTTCACCATTCCAGCGGGGGCTTGATCTATGCGGGCAATGACCGCATCGGACTTCCTGAATGTTTGGGAAGAAGGCTTGGACCGCCTGCCATATGAGCGCGCGCTTGCGATCCTCGAAAGCGCCTGTCCGGAGCTTTCGCGGGAGCAGGTGCGTGAGCTCAGCATCGGACAGCGTGACGGACTGTTGCTTGCCCTGCAGGCATCGACGTTCGGGCCAGAGCTGACAGCGCTAAGCACTTGCCCGCGATGCCGGACGGCAGTTGAGGTAGCAGTCGAGGTGGCACAGTTGAAGCAAGCAGCGACACTGTCCTCCCTAAGCGGCACGGAAAGCACGGCGATCATAGTTAGAGATGGACGGGAATTTCAGGTGCGGCGACCAAACAGCTCGGACCTTGCAGCGGCGGATGGAATGGAGCCCGAACAGGCTGCTTCGAAGATCCTGGCCCGGTGCGTCACGTCGGAAGGTGTACGGGTGGATGCAACAAAACTATCCGCCGAGACTGTCGAGCAGCTTACGGAGAAGATGGCGGCGCTCGATCCGCAGGCGGAGTGTGTACTGGAAGTGGCTTGCGCCGCGTGCGAAAGCTCATGGCTGGAGCGGTTGGATATCGTGGCATTTCTATGGAGCGAGCTTGACGCGTGGGCAAAGCGGACGCTGCGTGAGGTTCATGCATTGGCAAGCGCGTATGGATGGACCGAGACCGAAGTGCTTTCCCTAAGCGCATCCCGGCGACAAGTCTACCTTGCGATGGTGAACACATGAGCGACTTTCTGAAGCATCTTGCCGACAGAAGTTTTTCATCCTCTATGACCCTGAAACCGAGGGTTCGATCGATCTTCGAGCCGACGGGCAAGGCGGCAGTCGTCGCACCATCGGAGATAGACGTCGAAGGAGGTCCAGATGCGCCCACCGAACGGGAGCGGAAGCCTTCGATGGTGGCCGAGCGTCCGCGAGACGAAACACCTGAGGATAGTCGAAAAGGTCTAAGATCGCGTCCAGATGACGAAAACGCCCTCCGCCCCGTGCGAGAACCCGAATTCCAGACACACGTGACGTCGCAGGCCGAACCGCCGGAGCGGACGCGTACTGGCGTTTCAGCTCAGGAACCGGCTCGATCAGTGGCGTCTGCTAAGCCTTCAGGTATATCGGTATTCGAAAGCACCCGCGAGATTGAACGAGCTTCCACGCCAGAGAAGAGCCACGCAAACAAGCACTTTGTCGCGCAGGATGGAAATCGAGAACAGGAAAAGCCGGTCGCCGCAAAGAACATCTCTGATCGGATCGAAAGAACCGAAGAGAAAGAAGCTCCGCCGAGACCACGCGCGAGTAACGCCGAGACTGAACCGAAGCCGATTCCGTCGTCGACGGAAAGCCGAGCAGCTTTTCCACTGTTGAGCCGTCCTACGCTCGCGCACATTGCAGTGAAAGAGGTGGCAGCAATGCCCACGCTGCGTTCGAAGGCTGAGGCAAAAGAGCGCTCAACAAAGATCGCTGCATCCGACACGGAGCGAACGATCCATATCAGCATCGGCCGTATAGATGTGATCGCCGAAACGAGTCAGACTTCCTCACGCCCGGCCACGAAGAAGGCCCAGGACGGCATATCGCTTGAGGACTACCTGCGGCAGAAGAAAGCCGGAGGGATGGGATGAGCAGCGCGGCGGCAGTAGCCGCGGCGACGATGACGCTCCAGGCGATCCTTGGCGGCGTCACCGCGGATCCGAGCCTTTCAGACACGATGGTGACGATCCTGCCGCCGGACAAAGCTCGCGGAAACCTGAATTCGAACCAGTTGAATCTATTTCTGTACCAGGTCCTTCCGGACGCGGCGTGGCGCAACATGAACGTGCCTTCGCAGGTGGCACCAGGCGAGAGTGGAATTCCGCCGCTGGCGCTCACCCTCTTCTATCTACTAACAGCGTTCGGAAAAGACAACGATGCAACAACACCCAACGGCCATCTTCTGTTGGGAAGCGCGATGAGCATCCTGCATGACCACGCTCTGCTTGGCCCCCAGGAGATTCAGTTGGCGACGGCGGCTTCCCTGCCCGGCAACAATCTTGACACGCAGGCGGACCGAGTGCGCATCACGCTGCAGCCGCTTTCCATTGAAGAGATATCGAAGCTGTGGACCGGTTTCGCAACACAGTATCGCTTGTCAGTTGCCTACGAGGTGTCCGTAGTGTTGATCGACAGCACCCTGCCTTCGCGCACGCCGCTGCCAGTGCTCACGCGCGGACCGGGAGACAAAGGCATCGCTTCGCAGACCAATCTGTCTTCGCCATACCCTGCGCTGACTACGATTGGGTTCGCAGCGAATCAGGTGGTTGCACAACTCGGCGGCACGCTGACCTTGATGGGTTCGGCGCTCGACGGTACAAGCATCGGAGTGCTCTTTAGCCACCCACTCTTCGCGAACCCAATCGAGGTCGCGCCGATCGCAGGGTCATCGAGCACGCAGATATCGGTGCAAATACCATCCGCTCCCGCGCTGTGGCCGGCAGGATATTACACGGTGGGTGTAATGGTGCAGCGCCCGGGCGAGAGCTATCGGCGCTCGACGAACCAGCTCGCGTTTGCGCTGGCCCCGAAGATGACGATCACGCCGAAGACCGCGCCGGGACCAAATATCACCTACACGGTGACAAGTTCGCCACAGATATGGCCGACACAGCGGGCCTCTCTTCTGCTGGGTAGCCAGGAGGTCCTGTCCGAGGCGCATGCGACGCAGACGGCGACGCTGACCTTCAACGCGGCTGCACTTCCCGCCGGCGATCTCTACGCTCGTCTGCGGGTGGACGGCGTGGACAGCATTTACATCAATCGCTCGACAACGCCCCCGGCGTTCGATCCGACGCAGAAGGTGACGGTGTCATGACGGACGCCAGCACATGGCTCGATGGGAACTCGAAGTATCTGTCGGCAGCGGTAGCGTGGGTGCGCGCCACCTTGCAGGACCGCGTCGACAGGCGGGAGGCAGAGGCTGCCCCGATGCAACCAACGGCGCGACAGCAAACCACATCGCCGCAGCCTACTCAGCCACCAAGCAAGCTCAAGACCGTCGAGCGGGTGGTTGAAGCAGTAGTGGAGACGGCCGTCGTTGATGCCGTCGAGCGCGAGACCTTCTGGAAGTGGAAAGGATTCGCGCCGCGTACGCAGCCGAAGCCATCGACCCCGATTTTGCTTGGCCCCGGAACGCCAATTCCGACACCTCCCGCACCGGCCGAGCCACCACCAGAACCACCACCAGAACCTGCGTCGGCGCCGCCGGTATCTCAATCGCTGGAGGCCGCAAAGGCGGCCCTCGATGAAGCGGCTTCGGCGATCCATCCACCGCCGGCTTTGCTGATCCTGTCACAGCTTCTCGGACTCTCCCCGTTCGAGCGGGACATTCTGATGTTATGCGTGGGCTTCGAGCTGGATTCCGAAATCGCGGCGCTGTGCGCGCGGTGCCCGCCCGGCTCGCGGCAGCCGACATTCGCGCTCGCCTTCTCGTTGTTTCAAGAGGCATCCTGGGACGCGCTGTCGCCTGAAAAGCCGCTGCGTTTCTGGAAGCTGGTAGAGATTATCCAGAACAATGGCGACGCGTTGGCGGCGAGCCCATTGCGTTTGGACGAGCGGCTCTTGAGCTATGTAAAAGGGTTGAATACGCTGGATGAACGGCTGAGTCCGTACCTCGAGGCCCTTGACACCCAGTCGAATGGGCATCCACTTCCGCCCTCCCACTCGTTGATCATCGACCAGATTCTTGCCCGGTTGACGCAGGGCGAATCGGCCGCGCCGATGATCCAGTTGCTGGGCAACGAAGGGGCGACGAAACAATCGATAGCCGGCGAGATTACGCGGTCGATGCAATTGCAGCTCTACAAGCTACAGGCAGCGTTGCTGCCTACGCATGCGGCCGATCTTGAACTGATGGGACGGCTGTGGCATCGCGAAAGATTGCTGATGCCACTGGCCTTGTTTGTAGAGGCACCAGCGTTCGGAGCGGAGCCACAGGCCGGTCCGTCGAAAGCATTGCTGGGGAGGTTCCTCGATCGCGTCGGAGGCTCAGTATTCCTGGACACGCGCGAAAGCTTTCCGGCTTCGACGAGGCCATCGCACTCGGTTGATGTAACCCGTCCCACAACGGCAGAGCAGGTGAATGCGTGGAAGGATTCACTCGGCGAGGCGGCAGGAGACATTCCGGCGCGACTGGCAGACCAGTTCAACCTCGATCTGCCAACGCTTCACACGATTGCGCACGAGAGCCTGACCGCGGCAGACCACGCCGATGTCCCCTTGGCGGACCGTTTATGGACGACGTGCCTGCTCTCCTGTAGGCCAAAGTTGGATGGGCTGGCGCAACGGCTCGAGCCGAAGGCGACCTGGGATGACTTCGTTTTGCCGCCACATGAACTGAACCTGCTGAAGCAGATTGCCGAGCAGGTTGCGAACCGCGCAACCGTCTACCAGACGTGGGGCTACTCCGAAAAGCTCAGCCGCGGGCTGGGGATCAGCGCGCTCTTCGCCGGAGACAGCGGGACGGGCAAGTCGATGGCTGCCGAGGTGATCGCAAACCACCTGAAACTCAACCTCTATCGCATCGACCTCTCGGCAGTGGTAAGCAAGTATATCGGCGAAACCGAGAAGAACCTGCGGCAGCTCTTCGACAACGCGGAGATGGGCGGGACAATTCTTTTCTTCGACGAAGCCGACGCTCTGTTTGGCAAACGCAGCGAAGTGAAGGATAGCCACGACCGCTATTCGAATATCGAAGTGAATTATCTGCTCCAACGGATGGAGGCATATCGCGGACTGGCAATTCTCGCCACAAATAGCAAGAGCGCGCTCGACCTCGCGTTCTTTCGCCGGCTGCGCTTCGTTGTGAACTTCCCATTTCCGGCGGCAACGGAGCGCAAAGCCATCTGGCAGCGTGCATTCACGGCAAGTGTGCCGAAAGACGACCTCGACTTCGATCGTCTGGCCCGGCTCAACATCGCGGGAGGCCACATTCACAGCATCGCCCTGAATGCGGCATTTCTTGCCGCGAGGGAAAAATCGAAGGTGACAATGCCGCTGATTCTTGACGCGGCCAGAACGGAGTTTCAGAAGCTCGAGCGGCCAATCAACGAACTGGACTTCCGCCTACCGGCGCGATCTGTTTCGACGACATCAACTCCGGAAGCAGCTCCAAAGGGAGCCACCGCATGAAGATATCGCTGCATATCGATCGACTCACTATGAAAGGCTTGCGGTTGTCGAACTCCGAACGCGGAGTCTTGCGGGCAACCATCGAACGAGAGCTGGCTCAGCTTGTCGAAAACGACGCAAACATATCTGGTCTGGAAAGCAGATCGACCATCTCGGCGCAGTCCCCACGATTAAGGCTTGGGCAGGACCAAAGTCCCGCAACGATTGGGAGGCAGATCGCACAATCCGTTTACAGCAGCCTGGGTCCGACAGACGGTCGCATAAGAACCCGCACAGGAAACACGACGCAACGGAAGAGCTCGGGGGCAGCGCTATGAGCAGACAAGCGGCAGTTTCGACGAGACAGGGCGCGGCGGTAAAGCCCACGCAGTCTTCCGGTAGCCTGTTCAGCACCGGCCAATCAGCGTCGCGACAAATAAGCGTGCAGCGGCAGGCCAACGGCAATGCAATGCATTCGGATGCGGCAGCGGCGGTGAGAGGAACGGTGGCCCAACCCGGACGGCCGCTCGATGCGCAGACGCGGTCGCAGATGGAGCCGCATCTCGGCTATGACCTCAGCAGCGTGCGCGTACATACGGACCAGGACGCGGCTTCCTCGGCAAGAGCGGTACAGGCAGTGGCCTATACCGCAGGCTCGCATATAGCGTTCGACACTGGCCGATATAGCCCGGGAACGCTCAGCGGACAGCAATTGATGGCGCATGAGCTGACCCACGTCGTGCAGCAATCGCAGGGCCCGGTCGCGGGAAATTCGATTGGAGATGGAGTGCAGGTGAGCCACCCGTCGGACTCGTTTGAGCGCGAGGCGCGTGCGGTTGGAGACGCAGCCACACAGGAACGGACGGGCGGGAATGAGTGCAAGGCAACACGGCGGCCCGCCTCGTTATCGTCGAATGGTCGGGCAGCAGAAGGGATGTCGGTCCAGAGGGTAGAGCCGAACGCTGCGCAGATTCAAAGCCAGACGGACTCGGCAGCGACGAGCGCGTCTGCGGCGAAGACGAGCGCGAAAGCGGCGGATGCAAGCGCAGCCATCGCCGGTGTCAGCGCACTTACAACTTTCTATACCGGTTTGAAATCTGCGAACCTGGCTGCCCGCTCCGCAGAGGCGGCGGAAGATCCGCCGACAGCGGAGCCAACGAGCGGCGGTATCAACGTGACTGATGCGGACATTCCGGAGATCAAAGGGCTGGATCTGAAAGAGATTGGCGCTCCGGATAAGGACGTCGATTCGGAGACCGACGAGACAGGAAGCGAAGAAGAAACGACCCAGGGAAAAGGGAAATCCGCAAAAAAAGTTACCACTAAATCTTCTAAGTCCAAAGTCTACAAACCAGCGGATAAACCTGACTTCCAGAAGACGTATCACCTTCTAAACATTAATCAGGGTAAAGAAAACTCAGCAGACTTCTTTGTAACGATTCATGCCAACGGCAGCGATATCAAAGACGGCGGAACCGAGCCGGGGCAAGCCACGGGATATGAGGGTGGGTCCGCCAACAGCAACGCATCAGTCACCTTCAAAGCAAGGGCCGGGGCGCACGATAAAGAAGGAAATGCCACCGCACGAATCCTGCTGGGCGGCACCAACACGCCCCCACGGAAGTCACGCAGATCAGGATTGGTTGCCGGCTTCGAACAGTTCTTCGGCAGTGGCGGGCCAGAGGTGAATAAAGACTACAAGGTGCAACGTTTCGGCGGAGCGGTTCGTTTCTCGGCGAATGAGAAAGTCGGCCCCGTGGTGGAGCGGATCAACGCAGGGCCGGACGCCCGAGGCGCGCGTACAAACAAGGTCGCGGCGGGCGACGCGGAGACGCCGATCGTCGTGATCAGCCTGAATCCCGACCCATCAACGGCGGCGGCGACAGCCAGTAAGACTCCTGATGCAGGCAAAACCGCCACAGCCGCAGCACCCGCTGCGCCAGCGACACCGGATGGTAAGACGGCATGAGCGCATTCCCTGGATCGCCTCGCATTCTGAAGGGTGGCCTTGTGCTGCTCGACCCGGACACCTATACGAAGGTTCTGCAGGTGATCGTGCTGCAGTACAACCCGGACAGCTTCACGCGGACCCTGAAGATTCAGGGCGCGGAGGAGGGCGGCGATCGCTCTGAAGCCCTGCGTCTGAAGGGGCCACCAGTCGAGACGTTCAAGGTAGACGCCGAGATCGACGCGACCGACCAACTCGAGTTCCCGGACCAGAATCAAGGCACGCTGCAGAATGGAATCTTTCCCCAACTCGCCGTGCTTGAAACCATCGTATATCCAAGCTCCGCGACGCTTCAGAACAACTACACGCTCGCGCAGCAGGGCACGCTCGAAATCCTGCCAATCCAGGCGGCGTTTGTGCTCTTTGTCTGGAGCACGAACCGCATCGTTCCGGTGCGCATCACCGACCTGAGTATCACCGAAGAAGCGTTCGACGCGAAGCTGAACCCGATCCGCGCGAAAGTAAGCCTGGGCATGCGTGTGCTCAGCACGGACGATCTCGACTTCGGCAACAAAAGCGGCAACCTCTACATGGTCTATCAGCAGAACAAAGAAACGCTCTCCAGAATGCAGGCGGCTACCGCACTCACACCCCTTGGAATTCGAGGTATCTGATGAACAGCAACATGCCGACCGATCCAGTACAGGCCCTCCTCGCGCAGACTTCGCTCGAGCGCAATCTCTTCACGCCAACCAGCCGTTACTACGGTCTGCCGACCACAAGCATGACCGCGGCGAATGGTCGCACAATAATCTATCTCACCCGGCGGTTCGTCCCTCCAGCAGATTCATTCCAGTTGCTGCAAACGGCAACAGTGACGCAGGGACAACGCCTGGACAACATCGCGGCGCAGTATCTCGGCGACCCGGAACTCTTCTGGCAAATTGCCGATGCGAACAGCGCGATGCGTCCCGAAGACCTGCTCACGACGCTGGGAAGCAAGCTGCGCATCACGCTGCCTCAAGGCATCACGGGAAGCTCATTATGAACAGGGGTTTCTATCTAACGTTAATGATGGGTTCGTTCTCGGCGAGCCCGGTGCCGCAGCCTGTCATCGATGCGCTGACAGATGTGAGCGTCTCATCGACGGTCGGGACGCAGGCAGGCTTTCAACTCAGGTTCACCATGGGTAAACAATCCGTGGTGCAGAAGATGCTCAACGCGGGAGCCTTCGATCCCCGGCAGCGTGTCATCATCGCCGTGACCATCAACGGGGCGACCGAGGTGTTGATGGACGGCATCATCACGCGGCAGGACATCAGCCCATCCGACAAACCGGGCAAATCCACACTGAGCATCACAGGGCTGGACCTGACGGCGCTGATGGACTTTCTCGATCTCACAGGCATCCCTTATCCGGCGCTTCCCGACTTCGCGATCGTCGAACTGATCCTGGCGAAGTACGCCGTACTGGGGGTCATCCCGCTGGCGATCCCGGCAAGCATTCCACAGATCGAGAACCCGCTGGATCGATTCATCAAGCAGCAGGGATCGGACTACAGCTTCATCAGCGCGATGGCGAGAGGTGTGGGCGCGGTATTTTATCTCGACCCCGGGCCCACGCCGGGCAAGAGCCTGGCGTACTGGGGGCCGGACATCAGCAAGCTGTTCGGCAGCCCGCAGTCGGCGCTAACCATCAACTTCGACGCGAACACGAATAGACGAAGTTGTCTAACGACTGGAGTCGCCTGTGATGTATCGATGCGCTGAGCTTCTCCTACGACGGAACAATCGCGACGCAATACTTCGCGACCATCATCGAGCCGACGACGAAGATCCCGATACCGATACCGATACCGAACATCGACTTGCTGAAAGCGCCGCTGGCGGCCCATGCGCCGACTCCGCTCAAGAGTCAGCAATTGAGGCCGACGGCCAACGAAAACATCGTAGGCGCGGCACTGCTAGCGCTCGCAGCGTTGTTCAAAACGTCGGAAGTGATCAGCGGGAGCGGGCAACTGGATGTACTGCGTTACGGAAAAGTGTTTAAGGCACGTCAGCTTGCCGCAGTGCGCGGAGCCGGCGGCTACTACGACGGAAAGTACTACGTGAAGAGCGTGACCCACAACATCAAACGCGGCGAGTACAAACAAAGCTTCACGCTGGCGCGAGGCGGTACGGGATCTTCTGTCTCATCGGTGAGTGTATGAAGGAAGGCGAGAAGTATTACGGAATCTATCGCGGCACGGTAGTGCTGAATATCGACCCATTGTTGATGGGCCGGATCTCAGTGCTCGTACCCGACGTCTCGAGCATTACGCCGACGACGTGGGCCATGCCTGCTCTGCCCATTGCCGGCAAGCAGATGGGGACATACATGGTGCCGCAGATTGGCGCGGGAGTCTGGGTGCAGTTCGAAGCAGGCGACCCCGACCGACCGGTGTGGACGGGCGGCTGGTGGGGCAGCACAGCGGAGGTGCCGCCCCTCGCGCTGCTGGGCGTTCCCGGAGACCCGAACATCGTCATTCAAAGTGCATTGCAGAATGCGATCGTCGTAAGCGATCTGCCGGGCCCGACAGGCGGCATCATGCTGAAGAGCACAACCGGGGCCACGCTGATCGTGAACGATACGGGTATTTATATCCAAAACGGCAAGGGTGCCAGCATCACGCTTGTAGGCCCGTCGGTAACGGTGAATGCAGGCGCGCTGGTGGTGGTCTAGCGTTACGAACTTTGAGGGAAAGGTATGCCAGGTTTTTTAGTACATGTCGGCGCAACGGTGCTCTGCTCACACGGCGGCCAGGCGCAACCAACGGTGCCAAATCCTCGAGTTATGGTAAGCGGGCAGTCGACCGTGCTGATCAGCGGGCCTTATGCGGTCGCGGGATGTACGCTGCCGCCGCCCATTGTTGCCAACGGGCCTTGCGTGACGGCGACATGGATTCCGCCGTCCGGATCCACTCGTGTGCTTTCAAACGGCCAGCCTCTGGTCGTTCTCAGTAGTCAGGCGTTATGCGTTCCATCGGGAACGCCGCTCATTATTTCGGTGACGCAGACCCGCGTCACAGCGATGTAGCAGAGAGGAGGTTCGCATCGTGAATATCGCCTATCCGTACCAGATCGACGGTCGCGGTCGCACCGCGTCGACCGACGATGACGACCACATCCGCGACATGATCGAGCAACTGCTGTTTACCAATCCGGGCGAACGGTTAAACCGGCCCGACTTTGGAAGCGGGCTCTTGCAGGTTGTCTTTTCACCCAATAGCCGCGAACTGGCGTCGGCGCTGCAATTCACCACGCAGGCCGCGGTGCAGCAGTTTCTGGGAGACCTGATCGACGTGCAATCACTGACCATTACGGCCGATGATGCGACCCTCAACGTCATGTTGAGCTACATCGTGAAGAGTACAGGCGACAGCCGCACCGAGACTTTTGTGCGAAGTTCTGCTGGGCAGTAAGCAAGTAATTGGAGCACATATGCAGACATTAGACCGGATGTGCAGCGACCAGAACAGGCTCGAAGATGTGCGCAAGGCGGCGTTGCTGGGGCTTGACTATGTCGAGCTCGGCGAGAGCCAGACGACCTTGTATGTCTACTTTCTGGGCAAGGCGCCGGAAAAGATCGAGCGCGCAAATGTTGTGATTACAGGCGGCAGCCGGATCATAGGCATCGTTGTCACGTCGCTGCGCGTCGTTCGACAGAAGGATCCAACGCTGGACGATCATCTCGAACTGAGAGTCGATAAGGCGGGCGACTTCTCAACTTATACACTGCGCTGTGTCGCGCTTGACGAGAGTGGGATGCCGACGGAGACCCCCATGCAGGGGTTCGACCGCTTTTACGCGAGCGTTTCATTCAGCTTCAAGTCGGACTGCCCGACCACTCTCGATTGCAGAACGCAGCCTTGCTGTCCGGCTGAAACTAACGATGGGCCCGAGGCGAATTACCTCGCGAAAGACTACGAGAGCTTCCGCCAACTGATCCTGGACCGGCTCGCACTCATCATGCCGGAGTGGCAGGAGACCCATGCAGCCGATCTCGGGGTCACACTGGTGGAGCTGCTCGCCTACGCTGGCGACTCCCTGAGCTACTTCCAGGACGCTGTGGCGACCGAAGCCTATCTTGGCACCGCACGCGAGCGTATCTCGGTGCGCAGGCATGCCCGGTTAGTCGATTACAGGATGCATGAAGGCTGCAACTCAAGAGCCTGGATAACGATCGGTACAAGCATCGATCAACCGCTCGATCTGAGTGCGATTTATTTCATCACGGCCTACCCCGGGTCGCCGGCAAACTCGATCCTCGCGCCTGCAGACCTGGTGAATGTGCCGGCCACGGAGTATGAGGTCTTTCGCGCGATAACAACCACGGAAACCTCGCAGATCACGATTTTCGCAAGCCACAGCAAGATCAGTTTGTACACCTGGGGAGACTGCCGCTGCTGCCTGAGCAAGGGCTCGACCTCGGCGACCCTGGTAGATGGATGGGTACAGCCCGCTGCGAGCAACCCGCCTGCTGGAAATATTGGCGCGGCCACTTACGAGCACGGGCCGGACAACGCAAAGGCCGGCGATGCTCCGCCATCCGACACTGGCGGGCCGTCACGTGTGCTGCAACTCAAGGCGGGAGATGTGCTGATCTTCGAAGAGGTCCTTGGCCCTCACACCGGCAACCCGGCGGATGCCGATCCAAAGCATCGCCAGGCGGTTCGTCTGACCAAAGTGACTCAATCCGTCGACAAGCTCTACAGCTCAGCCGGACAATCGGACCAGCAACCGGCTGGGCAGCCGGTCCTTGAAATCGAGTGGGACTCTGAAGACGCTCTTACGTTTCCGCTGTGCCTGTCCTCGCGACAGCCCGCGCCCGATTGCTCCTGCATGGAAGACGTCAGCGTCGCGCGCGGCAACGTGGTCTTGGTCGACTATGGCCAGACTGTGAGCGAAACGATTGGCATTGTTCCCACCGCATCCTCAGCCCCGACCTGCTCGGATTGCTGCACGCCCGCATCGATCACGATCACTGCGGGGCAATTTGCGCCCACGCTTACGCGGGAGCCCTTGACCTCGCGGCAACCAATAGAAGTAACCTGCTCGGCGGCGGGGATGGTGGTACAGGACCCGCGCACCGCGCTGCCGTGCATCTCCCTGAGTGAAATCCCGGCGGGGCCGCTCTTCACCGCGACGGACGCGCAGCCGCTGTTTACCTTCGATGATTTTGCTCTGCCATTCGGTCTGGCGAAAGCGCTCAAGGACAAGACGAACGCCGCGGCTCAGTCTTTGCGGGGCAAGCTGAGTAAAGCTACACAACAGCAGATAGCGGCGTGGGACGGATCGGAGCCGTTGCCCTCGACGTTGCAGATTGCGCTTCTCGGCGACCTTACGACGCTCACGCGGACGTGGTCGCCTGCAATCGATTTGCTGGAGTCGGGGCCGGATGACCAGAGCTTCGTCGTTGAGACAGACAACGATGGCTACGGGCATCTGCGCTTCGGCGATGGCGTCTTAGGCATGTCGCCTGAAGCGGGCAGCGAGTTCAAAGCGAGCTACCGTATCGGCAACGGGACGCACAGCAACGTTGGGGCCGAATCGATTCGTTACATCGTCTTCGAGCAGGAAACCCTGAGCGGAGTAACGCTCACGCCGCGCAATCCACTAGCGGCGACTGGCGGGGTCGATCCGGAACCGATTGAAGAGGTCAAGAAGTTTACGCCGTACAGTTTCGGCAACGTGCTTGAACGCGCGATTACGGCGGACGACTATGCGGCAATCGCAAAGGACAACGCCCGTCGGCTTGCCATCCGCGACACGCTTATCCCGGCCGATCCAAGCATCTGCACCTCGCGCTTTCGGCGTTTGCAAAACGCCAAAGCAGTACTGCGTTGGACGGGAAGCTGGTACACGGCAACCGTGGCGCTAGACCCCGAAGAGGAAGAGGGCGCGGACACGTCGCTGACCGAAGAGGTCAAGCTATACCTGGAACCTTTCCGGCGCATGGGATACGACCTTCAGGTGAACGCCGCGCAATATGTGCCGTTGAAGGTTACGATTTGCGTCTGTGTTCTGCCGAACTACTTTCGCGGCCATGTCGAAACTGCGGTGCGCGCTGCTTTGGGAAGCTCGAAGCCTTGTGGCGGTTCCGAGGGACTCTTCAGCCCCGACCGGCTCACGTTCGGCCAGGGCATCTATATCAGCCAGTTGATCGCCGCGGTGCAGGCAGTGCCCGGTGTGCTGAGCGTGAAGGTCACGGAATTGGAGCGGCTAAGCAGCGCAGAGATGTTCTCCGGGCCGGCGAAGTCAGAGGTCCCGGCGAACTCTGTGTTCAAGCTTGGGCCGCTTGAGATCGCACGGCTGGACAACGATCCGAACACTCCCGAGAACGGTGTGCTCGTGCTTGATATGCGAGGTGGACGATGAGTCATTCGAGTTGCGGCTGCTGCACCGGCGTTGAAGTTGTCACTCCGCTGCCGGAGACTAATCGGCCCGGGCTACCTGCGCTTGGATATCGCATGGGCACGCACGGATCGTTCTTCGAAAGCATGATCGCGCGGCTTTCGAGTCTCGCGCTCGACGTCGCCGAGGGTGATGCCGACCCGACCCTTACACGCGTCTATCCGCTGCGAGCTCTCACGACGCGCGAGTTGTCGGATCCATCGATTGCACTGCTCGATGCCTGGGCCACGGTTGCGGACGTGTTGACCTTTTACCAGGAACGAATTGCGAACGAGGGTTATCTTCGGACCGCAACCGAACACCGGTCCATTCTTGAACTGGCGGGCCTGGTCGGATATCGACTGCGACCGCCAGTCTCTGCAAGTGTCTACCTGGCATTTACTGTCATCGATGGGTTCAACGGGGTGATCCCATCCGGGGCGCGCGCGCAAAGCATTCCCGGCCCGGGAGAGCAGCCGCAGTTCTTCGAATCGTCCATCGATCTTGCAGCGCGCGACGTATGGAACGCGTTGGTCCCGCGAACAACGCGTTCGCAGTTCATCTCGTTCAGCGCAGACGCGACGAAGAACGGCACGGAGGGCACCGACGCAGCGACCCGCGATACGATGTACTTCACCGGCTTAACGACGAACCTGACCGCTGGCGACAACATCCTGATCCAGGCCGGTGAAGACGGATCTTTTGTTCAATTGCGCCTCATCCGGACGGTCGACGCGCAGGCCGGTGCAAACCGCACCGAGGTGACCCTGGACCGGCCTGCCTCAAATTTCACCGGGACTGCGGCAAGTATTGCGTCATCGATTTTTCAGCCCTATATCGATGAGGCGGCGAGCATCTTCGTGGACATCGATCTGGGCAACCAGGTCTCCAATCTCCTAACCACATTTCTCAAAAATGTGGCACTCACAGACGATCCTGCCTCGCTTGCCGCATCGATTCGGCCCCAGATTGAGGGCTGGCATGACCTGAGTGTGAAGCGGCGTTTCAGTCGGCTGGAGCCTTGGCTGGCCGACCTGCTCCGCGACATCAGCCAGTTCCGGAGACAGGTGTCCGGGTACGGCAACGGATCCTATTCCGGCGGAAAGCCCTTCGCACCCGCACCAACGGGCGCTGGCGGGCTCGCCGGAGAGGAGTCGGGTTACAAGCCTTTGCCGATGCTGGCAACGCTTCAGCAGGGTGCACCGGGCTCTGCGCTCACAAAACTCTCGCAGGTGCTTACTCCCCTGGCGCTGCCTCCTTCGGTGCAGCCTGCCAATGCGGTGCGCCTGAAGCGTAACGTCCAGCAGGCCTTCTCGCGTCAGAGCGATCTCGCACCGCGACTGCTCACCGCACTGCACCCGCGAGTTGCGCCGACCCTTTACAAGGCATGGAGCGGCGCGCAGGCAGCCTCCGCGCAGGTGTCGGTGAGTGCGATTCGCGTGAAGGCAGGCTTGTTCGCGAGCACCAGCAGCGGGCTGCCTGGTTATGACGGAAACAACAAGCTGATCGGCTTCGGGGGGGTGTCGATCAAGCCCGCTTGGGGTTCGCTCGCTCCCGATACTGGGGCATTGCCGACAGTGGCGCTCGATAGCACTTACAACAAAGTCGTCGCAGGAACCTGGATTGCAATCTCACGCCCGGACATCATTGGCGGAACCGCCACACCGATCACCACCTATCACCAGGTAGTTAGTGTCAACACGGTGACGATGTCCGCAATGGCCGAGGTAGACAACGCAGCCGCAGGCACGGGAGCAGGTGCATCGAAGACACTCGTAAGCTACGGATATAACGCCAAGTCGACACAGTTGACTGTCAACCCTCCGTGGCTGGACGATCTCGCAGACAACAGCGACAGCCTGACTAAATTTCTGGGTTCCGAAACCGCATTGCGCGGCACGGTTGTGTATGCGCAGGCCGAAGAACTCGGTCTGGCAGATGAGCCGCTCGACAACGACATCGAAGGCAGCACAATCGAGCTTGCCAATCTCTACGACGGTCTCGACTCAGGCAGATGGATCGTCGTTTCGGGTGAGCGTACCGATGTTCCGGGAACGACCGGCGTGACTGCCAGCGAGCTGGCGATGATCGCATCAGTCAAGCAGGGCTCGCGGTCGCTGTTGAGCGTCGACTTTCCAACTGGCATTGTTCCGTTCAAGCAGATCGCCTATTACACGGACGCTAACTCCAACGGCGACCGGCTGGCTGTCGGCACTCCCGGGTCCACTACATCCACTCTGCCGCTGCCCACAGTAACAAATCAGGAATACTCCGACGAAGTGCAGTTGGCGCCGGGAGTCTATGCCAGCGCCTATGTGCCGACCCAAGATGAACGCATAGGCAACTTTGGAGACTTCGCAGGGCTGCTGGTCGATCCGGTAAACAATCAGCCCTTTCCCGATGGCGTCATCCCCGCGTCGAGGCTGAGCGATACGATCGCGTGGCGAATTACGACGCGGCCGGTTCATACCATACTTACGCTGGCGAATGCGCTCGCGTACACGTACGATCCGGCAAACACCACGATCAACGCAAACGTGGTGCTTGCCACCAATGGACAGACCACGGGCGAGGTGCTGGGCAACGGCGACGCCAGTGAAGCGTTCCAGAGCTTCGACCTCCACATGTCACCACTCACCTACCTGCCCGCCCCGACTCCGCTGGGCGCGCAGAGCACGCTGACGGTGCGCGTGAATGAGATCGCGTGGAGCGAGACCGACAACTTCGTTCTCTCCGGCCCGCGCGACCGCGAATACGTCACGCAGGCAGACGACACCGATCAGACCAAGGTCACCTTCGGCAATGGAACGCACGGCGCACGGGTCCCCAGCGGCAACGGCAACGTAAAAGCGACGTATCGGTTCGGCACCGGATCGGCTGGAAACGTAGCTGCAAACCAGATCAGTCAACTTGCGACGCAGCCTCTGGGAGTCAAGTCCGTTATCAATCCGCTGGCCTCCTCGGGCGGCGCGGACGGCGATACGACCGACCAGGCAAGAAGTAACGTCCCGATCGCTCTTCTGGCGCTTGACCGACTTGTATCGGTCTCTGACTATGCAAGCTTTGCGCGCGCCTATGCCGGAATTGCAAAGGCAAGCAGCGCACTGATTAGCGACGGGCGGCGGTTGACTATTCATCTCACAATCGCGGGCAACGGGGACATTGTTATCGATCCGAACTCCCTCTTCTACCAGAACCTGTTGCTCGCCCTCATGAAATACGGCGAGCTTCGCCAACCGCTGCAACTGGCGCAGCGTGGCAGCAAGTTGCTCGTCATCAGCGCGGGCGTAAAGTTGCTGCCGGACTACGAAGTCGAATCGGTCTTTCCTGCGATTCGCTCGGCGCTGCTGGCGCTTTACAGCTTCGAGACCCGCGATTTCGGCCAGAGCGCCTATCTCAGCGAGGCGATCGCCGCGATCCAGGCAGTCGAGGGCGTCGCATACCTAAACGTCACAACGTTCGCATCGGTCGCGGATACGGTGACCGGCGATCAACTCGCGGCGCTGGGTTCCACGCTCGGCCTGCAGCAGGTGGTGACTGCGAAATTAGCGCGAATTGATCCGACTCAGACCGACCCGGCACTGCGCATTCTCGCGGCGCAACTGGTGACACTAAGCCCTGACATTCAAGACACTCTCATCCTGACGGAGATCAGCGCATGATAACCGCCTCTAATCCGGACCGGCTTTACGATCTGCTCCCGGCAATCTATCGCACGCGCGACGCCGAGAGCGGCTACCAACTTCGCGCGCTTCTGCAGGTCATCTCGGAGCAGGTGAATCTTGTCGATGCCGACATCGCGCGGCTCTACGATAACTGGTTCATCGAGACCTGCCAGGACTGGGTAGTTCCCTATATTGGCGACCTGGTCGGATATGCGCCCCTCTATCAGACCGGCGAACCGACGCCTGTAAACGATCAGCGTGCGCAGCTTCGGGAACGCATCCTGATCCCGCGCGGCGACGTTGCCAACACCGTGCGCCTGCGTCGCCGCAAGGGAACGCTGGCGGTGCTAGAAGAGCTGGCATCCACGGTTGCGGGATGGCCCTCGCGCGCGACGGAGTTCTACCGCCTGTTGAGCTACACCCAGAACATCAACTTCCTGCATCTGCACCGCGGGCGAACGGTGGACATTCGTGAAGGCGATGCGCTGGCAAATCTGCGCGGACCATTCCAGCACTTCGCGCATGGTGTCGACATACGCGGAATTGCAACCTCGCATTCGTCGGAACTCTACAACGCGTCCGATGTTGGGGTGTTCGTGTGGCGGTTGAAGAGCTATACCGTCACCCAGGCTCCAGCTCTCTGCCTGGATGAAGAGGGGCCGAACTGTTTCCTCTTCAGTGTGCTCGGAAATGACTCGCAGTTGTTCAACCGGCCGCAGCCGACTGCGGGTGCCGCGTCCGGCAAGCTGAATTTCCCGGTGCCGATCACGCGCCGGGACCTCGCCGCCAGGAAGGGCGTAGCGAACTACTACGGGGATGGCAAGAGCATTGCCATCTGGCTGGACTACCCGCGCAAGCTCGTTCCATCGGATCAAATCGTAGCCGCTGACCTGACGGATTGGACGTATCGTCCGCTGCCGGGCAACGTCGCGGTCGATCCGGTTCTGGGACGCATCGCGTTTCCTCCGACCACCGCGCGACGGAGTACGGTGTGGGTCTCTTATTCGTACGGTTTTAGCGCGGACATGGGCGGAGGCGAGTATGGCCGGCCGGTCTCTGAGGCCGCGTCGTCACAGCTATATCTCGTCGGCGAGCAAGAAAGCTTCAACCACATCAACGACGCAATCAAGCAGTGGCAGACCGACGCTCCAGTCAACGCTGTGATCGAAATTACAGACAGCGGTGTTTATGCAGAGCCTGTCAACCTGACGTTGAATGCAGGCCAGACGCTGCAACTGCGCGCCGCAAATCGCAAGCGGCCAGTAGTCCGCTTGTTGAACTGGCAGACCTCGCAGTCCGACGATCTGACCATCACTGGCGCAGCCGCCGAAAACGGCAAGCCCACGAGTTGGTTTGTAATGGATGGCATTATCGTCACTGGACGCGGAGTTCAGGTGCAAGGGGAGCTGGCTGGCCTGCTTATACGCCATTGCACCCTGGTGCCCGGCTGGGGTATCGACCAGTGCTGTGAGCCGACGCGACCGATGGAAGCGAGCCTCGAACTCGATGGCGACGTGGCGTGCGTGCGGATTGAGCACAGCATCCTGGGAGCTATCGAGGTAAACCGGGACGAGGCGCTCTACAATCCCGTCACCATTCACATCAGCGACAGCATTCTCGACGCGACCAGCGAGGAGCGCGTTGCGATCGGCGCGCCGGAAAAGCTCTGCGCCAATGCCGTACTGGATATTCGACGCACCACTGTCTTTGGCAGAATCGAAGCGCGGTCCTTTACGCTGGCAGAAAACAGCATCTTCATGGGCGCGATTCGTGTCTGCCGACGTCAGCAGGGTTGCATGCGTTTCTGCTATGTCACGGAGGGTTCGCGGACTCCGCCCCGCTGCGAGTGCCAGCCCGAACTCGTTGAAACAGCCGCGGTCGCGCTGGCTAAAAGTGAGGGCCTTTCGCTGGCAGACCGCACGAATTGGCCGATCAGCGAACGCCTCCGGGTTCGACCGCAGTTCAACAGCGTTCGTTACGGCAACGCTACCTACTGCCAGCTCGCTGATGCCTGCGCCACCGAGATCACGAGCGGGGCCGACGATCAGTCGGAGATGGGCGCTTTCCACGACCTCTATCAGACGCAGCGCGCTTCAAACCTCGGCGCTCGTCTCGACGAGTACACTCCTGCCGGCATGACCGCCGGAATACGCTTCGCAAGTTAGAAAGGATTTCATCATGAAGGCCGACCTGACCCGCAATACCTTCGACCCGAACAACCACTATGCTCGCGTCCTGATGCAGCAAGGACGCGTGCAGCTCGATGCCGATTGGAACGAACAGGCCGCAATCCTCCTGCACTATCTCCGGACGCTCGCAGCAGACCTGATCGGGCCGGCCGGAGGGCCAGCCTACGATTGCGGCTTTGGAGTCCTGAAGCTTCCGGTCAACGCCAACAATCAGACGATCACGACTGATTTTCAGATCGGCCTGGGACACTACTACGTCGATGGGATTCTGTGCGAAGCCGGTTCTACGCCGATCAGGTTTACGCCATCGTCGACGACGATGAACGGAGTCGTAATCAACAATGTGATCACGGTCCCAACTTGGAGCGTCGACGGAACGGAGTTTGCGGCGAATCAGTACGTCTTCCTCTACGACAACGCGCCGCCGAACCAAGCCCCCGCGTTTCCACCGACGGTCATGTTGATCACCGACGCGCAGGCTGCCAAGTCGCAGTTGACGCTGCAACTTCCAACCGATTTTTCGTTCGGCGCCCCGGCCAATTCGATGCTGACTCGCGTGATCACCTATCTCACGCAGCCGGATTATCCCGGCGCCCCCGCGTTGCAGACGACGGGTTCCATGCAACTTTATCTCGATGTCTGGGAGCGGCATCTGACCTATGTCGAAGCCGACAGTATGCGCGAGGTCGCTCTCGGCGGAGCGGATACGGCCACGCGCTCGAAGATCGTGTGGCAGGTCAAGGCGCTTCCTCCTACCCAGACGCTTCCAGGAGAGAAGGTAGGTGCTCGATTGACAAAGCAGGAGCTCAATCTGTTTTTGCAGCCACCGACCAATGGAAAACTGAAGGCGCGCGCGAAGCAGACCAGCGCACAGTCCAACCCGTGCATCATCTCGCCGAACTCTAGCTACCAGGGACCGGAGAACCAGCTATACCGAGTTGAAATTCATCGTCCCGGAACGGCATGGGACCGCACAAACACAGACGCGGCCAGCACTGCGGCGACCTTCAAGTGGTCGCGAGAGAACGGTTCGGTTGTATTTCCGATTGTGAAGGGTGGAGACACGAACGTCATAGCGCTCGAAAGCCTCGGTCGCGACGATCGCTTCGGCCTATCCTCCGGCGACTGGGTCGAGGTGCAGGACGATCGTTCTGTGCTGTTGAACACGCCGGGAACGCTACTGCAGGTCCAGTCGCTCGATCAGGCGTCGGCGACAGCGACGCTTGTCGGCACGCCCACCGCCGGCGTCGGCAATACAGCGTCGTTCCACCCTTTGCTCCGTCGCTGGGACCAGAAATCGGGTGACCCTGCTGAAGCTGGACTGACGTTGGGAACAGATGGCGCGGCGTTGATTCAGGAGGGCGTTTGGCTGGCGCTTGAGGCCGGTGTGGAAATCTACTTCGAACCGTTGGGCGCGCCATCGACGGACGCGACAAACGCGTATCGAAGCTCAGACTACTGGCTGATTCCAGCCCGCATCGCTACCGACGATGTTGAATGGCCGAAGCTCACCGATCCTTCCGGCAGCTACGTTCTGGACGCAAACGGAAGCACGATACCACTCGCGAAAGCTCCTGATGGAATCGTTCATCACTACGCGCCTTTGGCGCAGGTTACTGTAGTCGCCGGACAGCAGTTCGACGTAACCAGCAATCTGGAGGTATTCGAGCCCCTGGCAAAGTTGATGTAAACAAGCGCGCAATTCGGTGAAGAATTTGGTGAAGTTAGAACTGAGATGAGCATCTGGTTTTGACCGAACGCTCCTCCCCCAAGCCGCTTTAGGTTACTTGGTCATGGACTGAACGGACTGGAAGCCAAGTCGTGACGGATTATGCAAACCAAGGATGGCTTCGTGCTGTATTCGATCCTCAAATCGGCACTGCCCTGACTGCTTTTCACGATAGTGTGGGTGCGCCATGGACAGTCGAGTCTCTGTCCGAGGCAGCGGGCGTGTCTCGCCGCATTCGCAGTGCGCTTCAAAGATCTGCTCGGACAAACGCCGCTGGAATATGTGACCGAGTGGCGGATGCAGAAGGCAATGCAGTTACTCGAACAGCGTGACAAAAAGCTCGCCGACGTTGCCCGATCGGTCGGTTATGAATCTGATGCTGCGTTCAGTAAGGCATTCAAGCGAGTGGTTGGAGCCAGCCCAAGGGAATATCTGAAAAGGGGAGTAGGAGACTGCGACCAGTCTCTGTAAACGCGCTTCCAGGATCTGCGAGAATATGTATATGGTGAGTGTTTCCGAAAAAGTGCCCGCAGCGTTCTCGGGGGGGAATCTCCGCTCTGCCCCTCTTCAATTTCAGAATACTTACGCGCGGTTGCCGGAACACTTCTACGCGCGGATCTACCCCATGCGGGTCGCGACGCCCTTGCTCATAAAGGTAAATAGGGAGCTGGCGCTGAGTCTTGGGGTGGCCCCGGAAGAGTTGGAGAGCCGGGAGGGCGTAGAAATCCTCTCGGGAAATCTCGTTGCCGAGGGGGCGGAGCCCCTGGCGATTGCTTATGCAGGGCATCAATTTGGACACTTCGTGCCGCAGCTTGGAGACGGCCGCGCGAATCTTCTCGGTGAAATTGTGGGACGGGATGGTGTGCGATATGACGTTCAGCTAAAGGGGTCTGGGAGGACACCCTTTTCACGGGGTGGCGATGGTAGAGCATCGATGGGTCCGGTCTTGCGTGAGTATGTTGTGAGTGAGGCGATGGCAGCGCTGGGGGTGCCGACGACGAGGGCGCTCGCGGCGGTGGCTACGGGGGAGCCGGTGTTTCGCGAGAGGGCTCTGCCGGGGGCTATCCTCACCAGGGTGGCGGCCAGCCATCTGCGGGTGGGGACGTTCCAGTACTTCGCTGCGCGAGGAGATGTCGACGGGACGAAGCGTCTGGCTGATTATGCGATCGCCCGGCACTATCCCGAGGCCGCACAGATGCAGAAGCCATATCGGGCTCTGCTGGATGGAGTGATCGCGCGGCATGCCCGGCTGGTCGCGCAATGGATGCTTCTGGGCTTCATTCATGGGGTGATGAATACGGACAATACTTCGATATCGGGGGAGACGATCGACTATGGACCGTGTGCGTTTATGGAAGCTTATGAGCCGGACAAGGTGTTCAGCTCGATCGACAGGCAGGGGCGTTATGCGTATAGCAACCAGCCGGCCGCTGCACACTGGAATCTGACCCGGCTTGCGGAGTCGCTGCTGCCTCTGCTGGCGGCGGAGGAGGGTGGCGAAGAGGCGGCGATCGCGTGTGCGTGGGAGGCGTTGGCGGCTTTTGGCCCGCAGTTTGAGGCGGCTCGGGACGCGGGATGGCGACGCAAGCTTGGGCTGTTGACGGAGCGAGAGGGTGATGCCGCGATGGTGGATGATCTCCTGACACGGATGGCCGCGAATGAAGCGGACTTCACACTCACGTTTCGGCGGCTCTGCGATGCGGCTGCTTCAGAGAATGATGATAGGGCGGTGCGTGAGTTGTTCGACAATCCGACGGCTTTCGATGCCTGGGCCGTGGGCTGGCATCTGCGCTTGCGTGCGGAAACAAGCTCCGAAGACAGGGTTGCGATGATGCGGAGAGCAAATCCGCTGTATATTCCGCGCAACCACATCGTTCAGGCGATGATCGACGCGGCTGTTGAGCGGCAGGACTTTAAGCCATTTGAGGAGTTGCTCGATGTCGTCGCCCGGCCTTATGAGGATAGACCTGATCTGCAGCGTTATGCGCAGCCGGCGAGTGCGGAAGAGTGTGTTCGCGAGACGTTTTGTGGAACGTAGGCCTGAGCTTTCGCTAGATTGATCTTTCCGCCAGGAGTTAGTTATGCTGACGCGTTCGCTTGTTGTGAGCCTCGGAGTTGTCTTCGGTTCCCTCCTTCAGGGAGGACAAGTCGGCGAATATCGCGGTGTTCCTTATGAGGATGGGTGTCATACGGCTGGTGCTCAGAAAGTACCCGGTAAGATCGAGTGTGCCTTCTATGATATTGGTGGGGAAGGTATCGCATACCATGATAGCGACGCCAAGAATCAAGGTAGCGGCGGCCTGAATCCTGCTGACGGGACCTATCTAAATGAGTTTCGTAAGGATGAGGGTGTCGATACTTCTTACACGAAATATCACGACTCGATCGACAACAGTCCCTATGATCTGGTTCAGCCATCCGCCGATCTGTTGTATGTTGGCTGGACGGAACCGGGTGAGTGGTTCAGGATCACGGTCGACGCTACGCACGCTGGAACGTATAGTATGGATCTGCTGTACACGTCGAACCGCGGGGGCACGGTCTCGGTCGATGTGAATGGGAAAGATGCCACAGGACCGCTTCAAGTTCAATCAACCTATAACGCCGCAGATCCCATTGCATGGCGACAGTGGCACCATTGGAACCGGATGACGGATATGGCGGTGATACAGCTTGGTGCGGGCCGGTCAGTACTGACTGTTCACACTTTATCCGGCGGCAACATGAACCTGCAGTCGTTCGACTTCAAGGAAGTACTGCATCGAGCCGGAGGGAAGTGAGCGAATTTGCGGATTTATCGGTCCTCTTTGAAGTTTGGGGGAGGGTGGGTCTGGTCCCCTAACCAAAGCAGGCTTCACAATGACGAAGCAGGTGCAGCTTCTTCCAGGTACTTTCGATCTTCTTACTCTTTGTACTTGCTCGATTGTCGGCTGGATGGAGATGGACCATGCAGGGTATTGAAGAGATATCGTCCGCACTGCTTCGCGAACAGTAGTCATTGGCGCTTAGCATCGGCCGGCGAGGACCTCCGCCAGGTGAACTGCGCGACGGTCGGTGTTCTGGCTTATCTGCTCGCGGCAACTGAAGCCGTTGCTGACTAGGATGTCTTCTTTTGCGGCGGCTCGTACGGCTGGAAGGAGAACACGCTCAGCGAGTGTCTGCGAGACCTCGTACTTATCCGCTTCGAAGCCGAACGGTCCGGCCATGCCGCAGCATCCGCTGTCGAGCATGTCGATCTCTGCACCGGTGGCTTTGAGGAGGCGGACGTCATCCTTCATCGTCATGAGGGCCTTTTGATGGCAGTGTCCCTGGACGACGATGCGGCGGCCGCTTAGCTGAGGTGGGTGCCAGTTGGAGGAGCTGTTCGCGACGATCTGGCTCAACATGACGGTCTGCTTGCTGAGGCGGATGGCGCGCTCGTCTTTGGGGAAGAAGTTGATGAGCTCGTCTTGGAAGACGCTGGCGCAGCTTGGCTCCAACATAACGACAGGGATGCCTGCGTCGATTTGCGGGGCGAACTCTTCGAGGATGCGACGGAGATAGCTGCGGGCTTCGTCAAGGAAGCCGAAGTCATAGAGGGGACGTCCGCAGCAGATGTGCTTTCTGGCCGTGGTGACCGTGTGGCCTGAGGCGTGAAGGACTTCAGACGCCGCAGCGAGGGCCTCGGGATGAAAGTAGTTATTCCAGGTGTCGGGCCAGAGTAGGACGTCTTTACTCGCTTGGCTGCCTGATGATGGTGTGTATCTGAAGGTTGAGGTGAAGCTGCTCGGTGCGAAGCGTGGGATGGTTCGCTGAGGCGCGATGCCGAGACTTTGCTTGATCATCGCTTCGATTCCGGGTATGCGCATCGGAAGATTGGCTAATGACGGGGCGAGGGATGCGAGGTTGGCGAAGCGGTCCATGAAGCCGAAGGCATAGTGATAGAGCGGGTGGAATCGGCCTTCGTAGTGGTGGGCCAGGAACTCGGACTTCCATGTGGCCATGTCGACGTTGACGGGGCATTCGGTCTTACAGGCCTTGCAGGAGAGGCACAGGTCGAGAGCGTCTTTGACCTCGTTACTGCGCCAGCCGTCCTTGATGACGTTGCCCTGCATCATCTCCCAGAGAAGATGGGCGCGGCCGCGGGTGGAGTGCTTCTCCTCGCGCGTTGCCATGTAGCTTGGGCACATCGTTCCGTGGTCGTGCTTGCGGCATGCGCCGACGCCAACGCAGCGGGTGGTCGCGTCGCTGAAGGAGCCGTGGTCGCCGGGGTACTGAAACCATGTCTCCACTTTGGTGGTCTCATATCCGGGACCTATGCGGAGGTTCTCGATGGGATCGTAGACGGCGATGGGGTCGATGAGCTTACCGGGGTTCATGCGGTTCAACGGGTCCCAGAGGGCTTTGAATTCAGCGAAGGCCTGCATGAGCTCGGGGCCGAACATCTTGGGGAGCAGGGCGGCACGGGCTTGTCCGTCGCCGTGTTCGCCGGAGAACGAGCCTCCGTACTTCAGGACGATGTCCGCGGCTTCGTCGATGAAACGGCGGTACTTCTTTGCGCCTGCGTCTGTCTTGAGGTCGAAGGTGATGCGGAGATGGACGCAGCCCTGGCCGAAATGGCCATACATTGGTGTCTTGTAGCCGTAGGCTTCGATGAGAGTGAAGAGCTCGCGAAGGTAGTTGCCTAGCTGCGCGGGTGGAACGGCGGAGTCTTCCCAGCCTTCCCAGCAGTTCTCTTCGCCGGGGACGAAGACGCTGGCACCGAGGCCGGATTCGCGGACCTTCCAGACGCGGGCGGCTTCTTCGGCTGTGTATTGGGCGACGACGGGGCGCTGGTCGAAGGAGGGAACGCCGGCGAGGAGATCGGTGACCATGCGGTCGACGTCTTCGGGGGTGTCGGCACCGAACTCGCAGAGGAGGAAGCCTCGTCCCTGCGGGAGGAGTTTGACGTCGTCGACGACGAGGTTCTTGCGGAGCATGTAGTCGACGAGGAGGCCGTCGAAGCCTTCGAGACCGATCGGTTTAAAGGTGAGGACGGACGGGACGTGGTCGGCTGCGATGAAGGGATCGGCAAATCCAAGGGCGACGAGGCGGCGATGTTGCGGGCTTGGTTTCAGCTCGCAGACTGCTTCGAGGATCGTGACGCAGGTGCCTTCGCTGCCAACCAAGGCACGGGCTACGTTGAAGCCGTTCTCGGGGAGGAGTTGGTCGAGATTGTAACCGGAGACGCGTCGTGGGATGTCAGGGAAGCGCTCCCGGACGAGGGTGGAGTAGGTGTCACGAAGGCGTTTGAGAGCGGCGTAGATTCGGCCCTTTGCTCCGCCGGCGGCGATGATCGCCGAGAGCTCCTCTTCGCTGGTGCGACCGACGCGCATGCGGGTTCCGTCGTAGAGGAGGATGTCGAGTTCTTCGATGTTGTCGACGGTTTTACCGCCCATGAGCGCGTGGACACCACAGGAGTTATTGCCGATCATCCCGCCCAGGGTGCAGCGGCTGTGGGTCGCGGGGTCTGGGGCGAAGGTGAGTTCGAAGCGTTCGGCTTCGAGGCGCAAGGCATCGAGAACGATGCCAGGCTCGACGCGAGCGATGCGGGCGGTGGGATCCAGGGCCACGATGGCGCGAAGGTACTTCGAGAAGTCGATGATGACGGCGACGTTGCAGCATTGGCCGGCTAGGCTTGTGCCTCCGCCGCGGGAGAGGATGGGTGCCCCGAACTCGCGACAGGCAGCGATAGTGGCGATGACATCTTCGATGGTCTTTGGGACGACGAGCCCGATAGGAACCTGCCGATAGTTGGAGGCGTCGGTCGCATAGAGTGCGCGGGATGCGTCGTCGAACCTTACCTCTCCTTTGACCGTCTGCCGGAGTCTCGCTTCGAGGCGGGCGGCATCCGAGAAGCCCTCGTGGGGGTGCTGGTGGAGATTGGAGGGCCTGTCGGTGAGGATCTGGAACGGCGAAGCGGAAGTCATGGCAAAACGATACCTGAGGGTTCGAAGGATGGGGAAACGTTTGTTGCGATGCGTTGTGAGGACTGAGATTTACTTCTCTCTGTATGCTGTAGCGGGAACTGAGTGAGAGTTTGAGGCCAGGGAGGGTTGCGATGGGGGAGACGAACTACGCACAGTATCCGAGTTTGCGAGGGCGCGTCGTTGTGGTGACGGGTGGCGCGAGCGGGATCGGGGAGGCGCTCGTCGAGGCGTTTGCCATGCAGGGCGCGACGGTTGCGTTTCTTGACATTCAGGATCAGGCTGCTGAACAACTGATACGACGGCTGGAGGGCGTGGGGTGTGTTACGCCGACTTACTTTCGGTGCGATCTTACGGATGTGGATGCGCTGCAGGCTGTGATGCGGGGGATTGTAAGTCAGTTCGGCACGGTCGATGTGCTGGTGAACAATGCGGGGAATGATACGCGGCACTCGGTGGCTGATGTGACCTCGGCTTCGTGGGACCGGGGGATGGCTATCAATCTGAAAGCGCAGTTCTTTACGGTGCAGAGCGTGATACCGGCTATGCAGAAGGCGAAGTTCGGGTCGATCATCAACATGAGTTCGATCGGATGGGTGATCCCTTCGATCAACAATCCGGTCTATGTCACGGCGAAGGCGGCGGTTGTGGGGATGACGCGCACGCTGGCTCATGAGCTTGGCGGCGATAACATTCGGGTGAACTCCGTGATGCCCGGGGCGATCCAGACGGAACGGCAGGTTAGGCTTTGGCTGACGGAGACTTACAAGACTGAGATTCTTAGCAGGCAGGCGCTCAAGCGCATGATTCTGCCTGAGGAGGTCGCGAGGCTGGTCTTGTTTCTGGCTGCGGATGACAGCGCGGCCATCACGAATCAGAGCTATGTTATCGATGGTGGGTTCGTTTAGGTTCGCATGCGCCGTTAGAAGAAGGTTTGGATAGCGTCGATTACCTGGTACTTGGCGTTGAGCACGAGGAGCGAGCGCCACTTGTCAAAGGTGAGGCATGGGTGCGAGATATCGAAGCCGATCATGTCTCCGACGTGGAGGTCGTCGCCCTCGCTGATGGTCATGTAGGCGTGCTGATCCATCATGTTGGTAAGAGTCCAGTGCCCGGATGCGGGTGATGGTTCTGATGCGCCGGGACGGAAGTGCAGGGTGGGCAGAGGGAGGCCTAGATCGAAGGCGGCATCGCGCTTGCCGAGGGCGATGATGGCCTTCTCGGGCTCAGGAATGGATTGCACGTAGGCCCAAACCTGAAGGGCGGGCAGAAGCCCGGAGCGCATGCTGTGCGCGATGGGGTTGCGCTGCTCGATCTTGGTTTGAGCATCTCGGTAGACGCCGATATCGTGGGTGAGATAGCAACCCGGACGAAGGATGATGTCGACGCTTTCGCCGAAGCCCGCGCTGGAAAAGACTTCGGCTACGACGTCGTACCAGGCTGAGCCAGCTCCGGAGAGGATGGCGGGGGTACGCACGAAACGGCCTTGTTCCATGAGCGTTTGGGTGACGCTTGCCGCTCTCTTGAGGAAATCGCGAATGGCGTCTTCCTCTTTGAGAACGCCCTCGTACATTTCAACTCCGCAGAGCGCGAGGGACGAGGTCCATGTGGTGAGGGCTTCGAGGACGGACTGGAGTTGGGCCTCGTCGCGAACACCGGTGCGTCCACCCGTGACTCCGAGTTCGATGAGAACTTTGAGGCGTTGGTTCTTCCGTGAGAAAAGGGTGCCGAGCTGTTCGATTTGCGCTACGGAATCGACGAGGCAGAAAAATTCGAAGGCTGGATCCTGCAGGAGGCGGCTGATGATCGCCATGTTCTCTTTGCCGATGAGTTGGTTCGCCATGAGGATGCGGCGTACGCCGTGCTCGTAGGCAACGAGCGTTTGATGCGGGGTCGCGAGCGTGATCCCCCATGCTCCGGTCTTGAGTTGCAGATCGAAGAGCTTTGGGGACATCGTGGTTTTGCCGTGGGGGGCGAGCTTGACGCCGTAGGCGGCGATGAAGCTCTGCATCCAATCGGCGTTATGTTTCAGGCGGTCTTCGTACAGGACGGCTGTGGGTAGGCTGAGGTCCTCGTGGAGGAGGTTCCATCCGAACGACGTGATGTCTCCGGAGGGAGCGGGTTGCTCAAGGTGACCTACCCCTTTGTTGAGGGAAGATAGCGGGCAATCTTTCAAGGAAGGGAGCCTCCGGGACTTGGTTGAGCGTGACCCTAAGGATTACACAATTCGTCAGGCTATGATCTTAGGAACGATATGGAACGCTGCGATGCCTTGATTCGAAATGCCAGCCTGTTGGACGGGACCGGAGCCGATCCCGAGTTGCTGGATGTCGCCATTTCTGGCGATCGCATTCTTGAGATTGGACGATCTCTTGCATACGACGCCATCCGGACTGTGGAGGCTGAGGGGCTGACGCTTTCGCCAGGTTTCATTGACGTGCATACGCATGACGACACGAGCGTGTTGCTTGCACCGGCGATGTTGCCGAAGCTCTCGCAGGGCGTGACAACGGTGATTGTGGGGAATTGCGGGATCAGTGCGTCGCCGGTCCGCCTGCGTGGGGAATTGCCTGATCCGATGAACCTGCTGGGAGATTCGGAGGTCTTTCGCTATCCGACGTTCGCGGATTATGTCACGGCGGTAGATCGCGCGCGGCCTTCCGTAAATGTCGGTGCTTTGATTGGGCATACTTCGCTGCGCAACAACCACATGGACCGGTTGGACCGCGTCGCTACGGACGATGAGATTGCCGGAATGCGGGCTCAACTGCAGGAGGCGCTGGATGGTGGAGCGCTTGGCCTGAGTTCGGGGCTAGCGTATCTTTCGGCCTACTCGGCCTCAACGGAAGAGGTGCTGGCCTTGGCGCGCCCGCTCGCGGCTGCGGGAGCTGTTTACACGACGCATATGCGGTCCGAGACAGAGACGATTCTTGACGCGATGAATGAAGCTTTTGCGATTGGCCGGGAGAACCGCGTGCCCGTTATCGTCTCGCACCTGAAGTGCGCGGGTATTGTGAACTGGGGACGCAGCGGGGAGGTCCTCGAGGCGCTCGAGGCGGTTCGCGAGACGCAGGAGGTCGGATGCGACTGCTATCCGTATGCGGCTGGCTCGAGCACGCTCGATCTGAGGCAGGTTGACGAGCGGGTGGAGATTACGATTACGTGGAGTACACATCATCCGGAGGTCGCGGGGCAGTCGCTGGCCGCGATCGCCGTTGGCTGGGATGTGTCGCAGATGGATGCGGCGCGCCGGCTTCAGCCTGCGGGGGCGATTTATCACAGCATCTCAGAAGCGGATATGCGGAAGATCCTGAGTCACCCGGCGACGATGATCGGATCGGACGGACTGCCGAATGATCCACGGCCTCACCCACGTCTGTGGGGGACGTTTCCGCGGGTGTTGGGACGGTATAGCCGGGAAGAGAAGCTGCTGACTCTGCCCGATGCGATTCACAAGATGACACAGATGGCGGCGCAGCGCTTTGGGCTGGCAGAGCGCGGTGTGATCCGCGAAGGCTCTTTCGCCGACCTGGTTCTTTTCGATGCGGAGAGGATTATCGATCTGGCTACGTTTGCCGATCCGGTGCAGGCGTCTGCGGGGATATCCGACGTTTGGGTGAATGGCGTTCTTTCGTATACAACACAAGGAGCGACGGGAGATCGGGGCGGACGGTTTCTGGCTCGCGGTAAGACCGAATGGATTCAGTAAGGTCAGGAGTTGTGCATGAGCATTAAGCGGTATGGAGTTGAAGGCGGTAAGGGGACGGGCGGGCAGCACCTTCCTTTTGCAAGAGCAGTCGAGGCGGACGGATGGCTGTACGTCTCAGGTCAGGTCTCGATGGTGGATGGCGAGGTCGTGCCTGGGGGAATCATTCCGCAGTCTCGGCAGGCTATCGCCAATCTCCTGGCCATCTTAAAAGAGGCAGGCTACGGCACCGAGCACGTTGTGCGTTGCGGTGTGTGGTTGGATGATGCGCGCGACTTCCAATCGTTCAACGGTGTATTCCGGGAGATATTTGGAGAGAATCCTCCAGCGCGAGCGTGTGTTGTCAATAGCATGGTCGTCGATTGCAAGGTAGAGATCGACTGCGTAGCCTACAAGGCTCCATCGGCATGATCGACGGGCGCGCGTGATCGATCATCACAGTATCTTCCTGCTGGTCTCGGCGATGATCTCCGTGATCGCCCTGGTGCTGCTGATTGCTGTCTTCAAGCTGAACCCATTCATTACTCTCTTCCTGACTGCCTTAGCCCTTGCGGTAGTAACCGGGATGCCTGCGGCGGGGATCGTCAAGTCGTTTGAGACGGGAGTTGGCGGGGCGCTGGGACATATCGCGATCGTGGTTGCGCTTGGCACGATGCTGGGCAAGATGATGGCGGAATCGGGTGGGGCGGATCAGATCGCATTCACACTGATCCGGTTCTTCGGCGAGAAGAATATCCCGTGGGCCATGATGGTGATCGGCCTTCTGATTGGGCTGCCGGCATTCTTTGAAGTCGGTTTCGTCCTTCTGGTCCCGGTCGCGTTTACGGTGGCGAGGAGGACCGGCACGTCTCTCATTCTTGTGGGCTTGCCGATGGTGGCGGGTTTGTCCGTTGTGCATGGGCTTGTGCCTCCGCATCCGGCTGCGCTAATGGCGGTGACGATCTTCAAGGCGGATGTGGGGCGCACGATCTTCTATGCATTAATCGTTGGGATTCCCACGGCCATCATCGCCGGTCCGCTCTACGCGAAGCTCATTGCCCCGCATGTGCATCTCTCGGCCGATAACCGGATGGCGGCGGAGTTCGTTGATCACGGCTCGGAACGCAGTCTGCCAAACTTCGCCCTTACCCTGCTGACGATCCTGCTGCCGGTCGTGCTGATGCTGGTGGGAAGCGGGGCTAACGCTTTTTCGACGCCGGGAGGAAAGCTGAATGAGACGCTGCACTTTGTCGGCAACGACGATATGGCGCTTCTTATCGGGACCCTTTTTAGCTTCGTCACATTAGGCACGATGCGGGGCTTCTCAAGGAAGACGATCCTGCATTTCAGTAACGAATGCATCGCGCCTACTGCGTCGATCACGCTCCTGGTTGGGGCGGGCGCCGGATTTGGGCGGATCCTCATCGATAGTGGCGTGTCTAACGCGATCATCCTGGTTGCGCTGCGTACGCATGTCCCACTTCTTCTGCTCGCATGGCTGCTTGCAGCGTTGATGCGGCTGGCTACAGGGTCCGCGACGGTGGCAATGACGACGGCAGCGGGGATTGTGGCGCCGATTGCGTTGACAGCTTCTACTGGAGTGCGTCCGGAGTTGCTTGCCATCGCCACCGGGGCTGGATCGTTGATTTTCTCGCACGTGAACGATGGCGGGTTCTGGCTTGTCAAGGAGTACTTCGATATGACGATTACGGAGACGATTCAAACCTGGTCTGTCTGCGAGACGATTATCTCCGTAGTCGCCTTTCTCCTCACGGTAGTCTTGTCCTTTATTGTCTGAGGCCTAAGTTCCCCTAGAAGACTCTACAAGATTAAGTGTGTCGAGTTAACCGCCGGGGCCGTCGTGACCGGTAGCGTCATACAGAAGGGCCTTCAGCATACTTTCGTAGTGCGGACTAGGAGCGCTGACATCGGAATGAAGTTAGAAGGTGCAGTCGCACGGTATGGAGCTGGGCCTCGGGGCATCTGGCTTGCGGGATGTGCCACGCTGGTGGCGACTGTGTTGTTAGTTTTTCGTCTCCCATACCATGTCCCGCTGAAGTATGCACAGACCGTTTCGGCCTCCTATATCGCAGGGTTCAACAACAGTGTTGCGACCGATGCGGCAGTTGGGCTGAGTGTGCTCGTTCTTCTTTTCTCGCTCTGGTCGCAACGAGGTAACGCATCTGCGGCATCGGACATTAGGAAGGAGCCGAAGTTAAGCGCAGGGTTCATCGCCGCTATTGTCTCGCTATCGGCGTTCATTCTTTCCTTCTTCAGTTGGATGGCAGCCTCTTCGCGTCTTCGCTATCTTGGGGACGCTGGTTACATCATCGAGCAGGCGACAGTGCATCGCGACACTGGGCGAGCGCTCTACACGCAATTGGAGTTTGCCTATGGGCCTCTCCTGTTGCTTCCCGTAATATGGTTGAGCAAGCTGCTGCGTTGCAGCATGACAAAGGCTTACTACCTTACTCTCGTAATCGAGAGCTCGCTCGGCCTGCTGATGGTTGCCTATGTGCTGAACGCACTGCCGATGAAATGTGGTTTGCGGAAGGTGGCGCTTGCTCTGCTTGCGGCTGCCGCGATTACCCCGCACCTTGGCCTCAATTACACCTTCTTTCGATTTGCGAGTCCTCTAGCGGTTCTCCTGTACGCAACGAGGGCGCGGTCTGTCTGGCGATGCACGTTGCTGCTTTCGATCGGTGAGGCACTGGAACTGATGATTTCGCCGGAACTCGGTCTGGCAATGTCGATTGGGGTAATGACCTTCGGTCTCCTTCGCGCGTGGCAGGACGGGCGGCGATGGCTGCTTGCCGCGTTTGTGCCGCTTTTGGTGCTTGCTTCCTTGCTGTTGACGCTTGGCAGATCCTACCTGACGATGGCGGCGTCTTTCTCTCGAGGTGCGTTGAGTCTTCCGCTCGGCATTTATCCCCACATCGTTGTGCTTCTAATTGCTCTGGTTTGGCTTGCGCCACTTGGATTGGGAAGGATCGTTTGTTTGCGGGAGTCTGCGAGCGCACGGTTGCTTGCTTTCTATGCCGTGAGTCTCGCCTTGATGCCCGCAGCGATGGGAAGATGCGATCCGTTGCACGTCATCTTCAATGGAGCCGGCGTGCTCGTACTCTCACTTGTTGCCGTGAGCCGTAGTTCTCGGGCGGTCAGGGCGGGATGGCTCTCGTGTATTTTGATGGTCGTACTTTGGAATCATTTTGTGAATGAGCGATTATTCGAAATGCGGACGGCATTTGTGCTGAGACAGACGGTAATGTACCGCCTTCCTAGACCGATTCACAAGGCGGTTGTGCTGGCGGTTGGGCGAGGACATGGGTACCTTACTGGCGTTCTGATGAGTAATCCCGAACCGGACTACCGGCTGGACACAGACGCGCTTGAGCGGCTGGTTGGCGATGAACTCGTCACAACTCCGCTCGAGATAAGTCCGACCGTAGAGAGTCAGCTTGTCGAGACACATCATTACGCTCCGAGTTACTACGCGTTCTGGGTAGACATGATGAATCCGACTGCTGAGCGCCGCTCGATCAGTGAAGTCAACGCGAACAGGTGGCTCCTTCTTCCCTCCGATTTCAAGGAAGGAGGGCAGCAGATGCCGTCGGAATCAGGCATCTTTCAGGGGATCCCAAAGCACTTTCGAGAGCGGAATCCAATTCCGTATTACCCTGGCGCGGAGTTCGCGAGGAATTTGGGAGATCGCTGGACGGCTGTGAAGTGCTTCGGTCCCTACGTGTTGTACAAGCGCAAGGATGTGGGTGATTCGTCAGCCAGGTCTGCCTTAGAAAATTGAACGGTCATTCTGGCTCTTGAAGTCGCAAGAAATCGCGTCTAGACTGCTTCGGCGAGAAATCGTCTCTTTTTCATAGGAGAATGATGGTGACTACGATGCTTGTGTCGCCAGCAGGTCTGGTGGACGCTCGGACTTGGGAAGCGCTGGTGGGTACTCGAAGTTGATGCGTTCAAGTTCGACGGCGTAAGGACGCTTCTGAACCTGGGTGTAGATGGCTCCAACATACTCGCCCATGATACCGAGGAAGACAAGTTGCAGGGAGGAGATGAAGAAGACGCCGATAAGCATCGGCGCTAAGCCGAAGGTGAAGGTCGACCAGAAGAGGATCTTGAGGACGAGGTAGCTGAGGGCGATCAGGAAGGAGACGCCCGCACCGATGAAGCCGGCGAAGGTGGCAAGACGAAGGGGGACCTTCGAGTGGTTGATAATCCCGAGCATGCCGATGTCGTAGAGCGTATACCAATTGTTCTTGGTAAAGCCGAACTTGCGGGCTGGCTGATCGTAAAGGAGCTTGACGGTGGGGAGGCCGATCTCGGCGATCATCCCGCGGAAGTAAGGATATGGATCGTCGAAGGAACGGACGAGGTCTACTACCTTGCGGTCGTAGAGGCCAAATCCGGTGTAGTTCTGGATGGTCTCGATGGAGGAAAGGCGCTCGGCGAGCTTGTAATACTCCTTGCGCAGCCAGAACATGAGCGAGGCTTCTTCGCTCGTGCGTTTGATGCCGAGAACGCAATAGGCTCCGTTCTCCCACTCACGGATGAGATCGCGGATCATCGGCGGCGGATCCTGAAGGTCGGCGACGATGCCGAGGACGGCGTCTCCGCGGGCCTGGAAGAGGGCATGAATGGGGGAGCGGATATGGCCGAAGTTGCGGGAGTTGACAATGATCTTGACGTTCGGGTCTTCGGCGGCGATCTGCTTCAGGATCGCGACAGTCGCGTCTTTTGAGGAGTTATCGATGAATATGTGTTCGTAGCGATACTTGCCGATGGAAACCATCACGTCGCGAACCTGGGTGTAGAGGTTGCGGACGTTGTCCTGCTCGTTGTAGCAGGGGGTAACGATCGAGATGGTTTTGTCGGACGTGGCCTGAATCATGGGTGCTTGAGGGTTCGAGCTTTTGCGGGTTTGAACGAGAACTTCTTGTGACCGACAAAGCTGTAGATCGTGCTAAAACCTGTGACGATTGCTCCCGCTATGTTACCCGGTGCGGTTTTCCCGGATATGAACTTTTGCAGGATGGGGGATTTGCTGCCGAGATGGAGGATGGCCTCGGTGTGATGGAGAGCAGACGCAAGAAGTGTGTGGTGAGCATCGATGCTGGTTTGAAAGAAGCGGGTAAGGGCGGAGAGAGCGAGCAGGCCGGGAATCATGCCGGTACCGTAGACGGCGAAGCAGCGGAGCCACTCGATGAGGTGATTGCCCTTGGTACGGAAGACGAAGAGCTTGTAGCCGAAGTAAGCGACGGTAATGTTGAAGGGTGTGGAGATGATGGATGCGAGGACGACGGTGAGGGGAAGGAACGGTGCGGGAACGAAGGCATTCAGGAGCGCAAGGGTGATAACGAAGGTTCCGTAGCCGAAGAGGGTGTTGAAGACTCCGACGCAGAGATAGCGGATGAACTGGCCTTTGGGGAAAAGGCCGACGAGGCGCTGGAGCCGGCTTTTTGGAAGAAACGGGTCCTGTGAAATGGGCACGACGGGGACGTCGCCCGGTCTGACCTCGGCCTGGGGCGTTAGAGGCAGGATCGACCTCCGTCGATGACGAGGTTGGCGCCGGTCATGTAGGAGCTTGCGTCGGAGCAGAGGAAGAGGATGGCTCCCTGGTACTCGTCCTTGTGGGCCATGCGGCCGAGTGGGATGAGTTGGTGGAGCTTCGCGGTGAAGTCTTCGGGCTGTCCGGCCGAGACACCTCCCGGGGAGATGGCGTTGACGCGGATGTTGTGGGCTGTCCAGTAGGTGGCGAGATAGCGGGTGAGGCCGATGAGTGCGGTTTTGACGACCGAGTAGGTGACTGGCTTTACCGGCTGCAGATCTTCCGGTAGACCTTCCTTGCGGTAGAGGCGCTGGTCGGGAGCGATGAGGGCGAGGTCGCTGGCTACGTTGACGATGACTCCGGAGTTCTGCCTGACCATCTGGGCTCCGAAGGTGCGAGCGCAGAGGAATGCTCCGGTGAGACCGACGTTGATGTCTTCGTTCCAGATGTGGAGGGGGAGGTTCTCGAGACGGGACCAAGCCTGGCTGGTGGCTCCATCCTTGGTCTCGACCTTGGGGTTGTTCGCGGCGTTGTTGATGAGGATGTCGATGCGTCCGAACTTCTCGAGGATCTGGTCGCGGGCTTCGGCGAGGGATTGTTCGCTGGTAATGTCGGCTGAGAGTCCGAGGCACTCGGGGCCGTGGGCGAGTTGGAGCTGTTCGGCGCGGAGGGCGGGATTGGCGTGAGCGAGGTCGAGGAGAACGACGCTGGCTCCGGCGGCGGCGAGGATGGCTCCGTGATGGTAGCCGAGGAGACCGGCACCTCCGGTGATGATGGCTACGCGTCCGGTGAGGTCGAAGAGGTCTTTGACGCGCTGGTTTGGATCGGCTCGCATGCGGACTCAGTATCTCAGATGGTTTTTTGTTAGATGGAACGGGTTTGGCCGCCGTCGACGACGTAGGTGCTTCCGGTCGAGAAGGCGGCGAGTGGGGAACAGAGCCAGGCGGCGAGGGAGGCTATCTCTTCGGGGGTTCCGAAGCGGTTCTGGGGAACTTCGGTCTTGAGCATGGCTTCGACGGCTTCGCGGCGGTTGGCCAGATGGCGCTCCCAGGAGCCGCCGGGAAAGAAGATGTTTCCGGGAGCGATGGTGTTGATGCGGATCTTGTCGGCGGCGAGGTGGCGGCTGAGATTTTTGGCGTAGTTGGTGAGGGCGGCCTTGGCGGCGGAGTAGGGAAGAGGAGCGGGGGTGGCTTCGAGGGCGACGATGGACGAGATATAGAGAATGGAGCCGCCATTTACGCGTAAGTGTGGAAGGCAGGCTTCGGTGAGGCGGACCGAGGCGAAGAAGTTCTGATCGAAGAGGCGGGTCCAGTCTTCGGGTGGGGGCGTTGGACCGGGAGTGCCGGCGCCGGTGCCGAGGTTGGCGATGAGGTGGTCGATGTGGCCGAAATGCTGGATGGTGCGATCGAAGGCGGTCTGGATGGCTCGGGGATCGGTGAAGTCGGCAGGGATGGAGAGGATGCGGGTTTGGGTCTCGGGCGTTGCAAGATCGGCGTGGGTGCGGTCGAGGGAGTCCTGATTGCGGCCGGTGAGAACGATGCTTGCGCCCTCGGCGAGGAGGGTTGTCGCGATGGCGCGTCCGATGCCACGGGAGGATCCTGCTACGAAGCAGACCGAGTTTTGGAGTTGCAGGTCCATGTATTTCTACGCCTTTTGTCGCCGGAGGAGGGTGTACCCCCCCCCCTCCCCACTGTCGGGGTCCAACTTCTTTGGAATGAGCAAGATATGCGGAGGCGTCTCCCATAAGTTGCTCTTTCCAAAGGACTTGCATGCTAAATATTAGATATGAAAGGACTTAGATCCCTTCTCGTGATCGAAAACAGGAATTTTGTCTCCTTTTTGACTCTTCCTCCAGTATAAATTGACCACCATAACTAAAAGGACATTGCTAAGTGCCTCTGTTTGTTGTGCTTAGGTGTTTTTGGGGCTTGACAAGCTATTTTGCTGGTGTTTTTGAGGGTCTGAGGGAGGAAGGGCTTGAGGAGAACTACGACTGCGACTGTCACGGCGATGACAAATTGGATTTGCTTTGGAAGGAAAGCAGGAGGGCAACGGCAACTTCTACTGCAGACGCAGATTCCCTTCGGGAATGACAACCAGAAGGGCAAGGGCAACTGCAGACGCGGATTGCCTTCTGGATTGACATTTCGAAGGTGGCGGGGCCGGCTTCCCTGATTCCCACCTTAGCCGGCGATGATGCTGTCGGCGAAGGTGGGCACCCGGCCCTTATGGCTGGGTGAGATGAAAGGCAGGGGGAGACGTGGATTCCTTCGGGGAAGGACAGATGCAACGGCAAGCAGGATATCGGGGCGATGCTGCATCTTACGGTGAGAGAGCACGCTATCCCGAGTACGTTTCCAAGGAGTATCCATGTCCACCGTTCTTGAAATTCCCGAAGTCGTTACCATGCAGGACCCGCGTTCGCAGTATGCGGGGACGCCTTCCAGCATCGAGATCCAGTCCGCGCCTGCCACGCAGCAGGCAATGACGGAAAAGCCGGATTGCGGCGAAGGTTCGTACAAAGGCTCCGGGCGTCTTGCGGGGCGCAAGGCTCTGCTGACCGGAGCGGACTCCGGCATTGGGCGGGCAGCGGCGATTGCGTTTGCTCGTGAGGGCGCGGATGTCGCCATCTGTTACCTGCCAGAGGAGCAGGCGGATGCTGAAGAGGTGGCTGGGTATATTCGCGAGGCGGGACGGAAGGCGGTGCTTCTGCCGGGAGATGTCTCGCACGAGGGATTTTGTCAGAGGCTGGTTGCCGATGCGATTGATCAGCTTGGCGGGCTGGACATCCTGGTGAACAATGCCGGGCGGATGGGGAAGACGGCGGGAATCCTGGAGACGTCGACGGAGCGCTTCGACACGCTGATGAAGACGAATCTTTATTCCATGTTCTGGATCACGAAGGCGGCGGTGGCGCACATGAAGCCGGGTGCTTCGATCATCAACACGACGAGCGTGCAGGGTTATGATCCTTCGCCGGGTGTCTTCGATTATGCGATGACGAAGGCGGCGATCGCGAACTTTACCAAAGGACTGAGTGAACCGTTGATGGAGAAACAGGGGATACGCATCAATGCTGTTGCGCCGGGGCCGATCTGGACACCGCTGCAGGAGGCGGATGGGGACAAGGACAAGCTGAAGAAGCTTGGGCAGAATACGCCGTACAAGAGGCCTGGGCAGCCGGTGGAACTGGCACCGGTGTATGTGCTGCTTGCCTCGCAGGAGGGGAGTTACATCACCGGTGAGATCTATGGCGTGACGGGCGGCATGGGTATCGCTTAGGGCTCGCTGTGGTCGCTGATTTGATGGGGCCGCTTATGCTTTTGCATGGGCGGCCTCTCTGCTTGTGGCCACTCCCGATCGATCGCTTCCTAGATGGGAGAATGATTGAGAATGATCTCCTACATGGTTAACCATCCGCGCGTTCTCGCTGTTGTTCTGCTCTTGATCCTGTGGGGGATGTCCCTGCTTGGCACCTGGCTGCGGACGCTCTATCGGCCGTCGAATGGGGAAGACATGGACGATACGGCGCTGGTGATCTCGGCTGCGCTGACGCTGCTCGGGTTGATCATTGGATTTACGTTCTCGATGGCTACGACCCGGTATGACCTGCGCAGGCAGTATGAGGAGGGCGAGGCGAACGCTCTTGGGACGGAGTGGGTGCGATGCGACCTGATGCCGCCGAGCGATGGGGCGAAGACGCGTGCGCTTCTGCTTCGGTATCTCGATGCGAGGATCGCGTTTTACGACAGCGACTATGGCGATACGCTGGATGCGGTCAGGGCGAGTTCGGCTGCACTGCAGCAGGAGCTTTGGCTTTCGGTGGTGCCAACCGCGGCCGCGCAGCCGACGCCAATTTCGGCGCTTGTGGTGAACGGGATGAACGATGTGCTCAACAGCGAGGGGTATACGCAGTCGGCATGGTGGAATCGGATTCCGACTCCCGCTTGGGCACTATTGATCATCATTGCGTGCATTGCCAATGTGCTGGTGGGGTATGGGACGCGGCAGACGCGTTCCGGGACGCTCTTGCTTGTGGTGCTTCCGGTGCTGGTGAGCGTGGCGATGTTCCTGATTGCGGATATCGACAGCCCGCGAGGCGGGTTGATCCGGGTGCACCCGAGAGACCTGATGAGTCTGCGGGGGAGCTTGTCGAAGTAGAGGGTGAGCTAGACGCTGGTCCAGCCGCCGTCGACGATGAGGTTCTGGCCGGTGACGTAGGTGCTGGCGTCGGAGGCGAGGAAGAGGAGGGCGCCGCAGAGTTCGATGGGGCGGCCGATGCGGTTGAGGACGGTGTAGCCCTTGAGGCGCTGGACGAAGGGGGAGTCTTCCTGCACGGAGTTCTGACCGGCGGAGTCTTCGGTGTTGGAGAAGGGGCCGGGCGAGATGCAGTTGGCGCGGACGTTGTCGCGTCCCCAGAAGCTGGCGGTGTAGCGGGTGAAGGCGGCTAACGCGGCTTTCGAGGCGGAGTAGCCGGGTGGGTTGAGGGATGTGGTGCCTTCGTAGAGTTGGGGGCGGGGGGCTACCGTCGCGTACATCGTCGCTATGTTGATGATGGAGCCGTGGTGCTGTTGCTTCATGCGAATGCCGAGGCGCTGGGTGGTCTGGACGGCCCACAAGACCCCGCCCTGGAGGTTTTTCATCCACTGGTCTAGATTCTGCTGGGATGCGTTTTCGAGGGAGCCCTCGGGGATGTTGAAGCCGGTGTTGGGGCCTAGTTCGTGGGCGTTGTTGATGAGGATGTCGAGGGATTTCTCTTCGGCGGCTATCTGGTCGCAGAGGGTGTTGAGGGCTTCCGTGTCGTACATGTCGATCTGGTGGACGGCGATTTTGTCGGAGCCGAATTCGTTGGCCCAGGTGACGGCTTCGGACTGGAGGCGGTCGCTGCGGCCCAGGGCTACTACTCTTGCTCCGTTGGCTAACAAGGCCAAGGCGAAGGTGCGGCCCAGGAAGCCGGATGCCCCGGTGAGGACGGCGGTTTTGCCTTCTAGGTTGAAGAGGGTGGGGAGGCTTAGGTCGGCGGCTGTCAGGGGCATTGGGCTCCGTGGCGGTTGAAGGAGGACGTACCTCAGCGGCTGAAGCCGCGTGTTTGCTGCGGTTGTTTACGGCACGGCTGAAGCCGTGCCGTAAAGCAAGGCGCGCTTACCTCGTGTCTCGGCGCGGCTCTAGGACCAGTATCGCTTGACGTAGGCGATTTGGGTTTTGATGAAGGGGACTTCTTCGTTGGGTGTGCCACGGGCTACCTGGAGGGTTAGGCCGCCCTGGTAGTCGATGGCGCGGATGGATTGGAAGACGTCGTCGAAGTCGGCGGAGCCGGTGCCGAGGGGGCGGGTTTCGATGCCGCCTTCGGGCTTGCGGTAGCGGTCCTTGATGTGGATGGAGCCGATGCGGGGGCCGTAGGCGGCGAACTCTTCGTGGGCTATGTAGCCGAGGCCGCTGGAGTTGCCGGAGTCCCAGTTGATGCGGAGCATGGGGTGTTCGATGTGGGACAGGAAGGCGGCGAAGTCCTGTGAGTTTAGGTCGGTTTCGAGGTGGAGTTCTACGTTGGCTTGCTCGGCTTGGGGGAGGGCTCGGCGGAGGACTTCCAGGATGGTTTGTTTGTCGGCTTCGGACTGCATTCTTGAGTTGTCTACGATGGGGATGACCATGCGGTTGGCTCCGATGGCGGCGGCGAGGGGGAGGAGGGCGTGGAGGTGCTGCTCGCGGTGTTCGCGCTCTTCGGGGGTGCAGCGGAGGAATGGGTTGTCCATGAACCAGTCGCCGCAGAGGGCTGGGGTGGCTATGTTGTTCTTGGCTTTCAGTGCGGCTAGTTCGGCTCTTCCTTCGGAGGTGAAGATGGGGTTGGCGGATTCGCCGTAGGCGTCGTGGATCCACTCGATGTAGTCGAGGCCGGCTTCGCGGGCGCGGGGGATCTCTTCGCGCCAACTGTTGCGGGGGAAGGATTGGAAGCGGTTGTCTTCCGGGGGAGCGAGGCGGCCCTGCATGATGCCGTAGGTCTTGGGCATGGGCTTATTCGGGAAGGGGTTTGATGATCATGTTGGCGAGGAACTCTTCGCGGGGGAGGAAGGGGAAGAGGTCTTCGAGGGGCTTGGAGATGAAGGAGCCGTCCTCTTTTTGATAGGACTGGAGGCGGGGGGCGCGGACTTCGTCGGGGAGGACGTTGACGTCGCAGAGGACGGGGCCGGGCATGTCGAGGACCTTGCGGACTTCGGCGCTGAGGTTGGTCTGGTCGTGGATGATGTGGGTTCCCAGGCCGTAAGAGGCTCCGACCTTGGAGAGGTTGGGGATGGTGAGGCCGGTGTTGCGGTCGGCTCCGATCGTGGCGTCGCCGAAGTAGGCTTTCTGGCTGGCGCGGATGGAGGAGTAGCCGTCGTTGTTGAGGACGAAGAACTTGATGGGAAGCTGGAGGCGGTGGATGGTTTCGAGTTCCTGGATGTTGAACTGGAAGCCGCCGTCTCCGTCGACGGCGATGACCTCGCGACCGGGGTTGGCGATGGCGACGGCTATGGCCATGGGGATGGCGTAGCCCATGGAGCCGAGGCCGGCGGTGTGGTAGAGGCGCTGCGAGTGGAGGGTGGGGCAGGCGAGGAGGTAGATCTCGATTCCGGAGCCGGAGTTGCCGACGACGAGGCGGTCGTTGGGGCTGACCTCGTTGCCGAGGACTTCGGCGAGATTGAAGATCGAAACGAGGCCCTCGGGCTTGCGGTGCTCGTCGGTGACGACGGGGTAGCGGGTCTTCCAGTCGGCGCAGCGTTCGAGCCAGGGGGTGTGGTCCTTGGGCTTGAGGAGGTGTTTTTGCTTGAGGATTTCGGCGAGGAAGACTTTGGCGTCGGATTGGATCGGCTGCTGGAGGTAGGGGTGGAGCTTGGCTAATTCGGCGGCATCGATGTCTACGGCGGCTTTGTGGGCTTCGCGGGCCAGGTTGTGGGGGGCGTAGCCGGTGATGGCGAAGTCGAGACGGACGCCGATGGCGAGGAGAAGGTCGGAGTTCTGGAGAGCGAAGTTTGCGCCTCGGGCGGCGACGGAGCCGGGGCGTCCGACGTAGGTTTCGTCTTCGGACGGGACGAGGTCGGCGGCGCACCAGGTGGCTACGGTTGGGACGCTTAGAAGCTGGCGGAGCTCTTCGAACTCTTTTTCGGCGCGGGCGAGGCGAATGCCGTTACCGGCGAAGAGGAGGGGGCGCTCGGAGGCGTTGAACTTTTCGATGAAGTTCGCTACTTCGGCGGGGACGTCGGAGCCCTTGGCCCTGTGGGCCTGCTCGGCGGGGCTTTCGGGGTCGAAGCTGCGGAGGCTGTCGGTGTTGGTGAGAGGGGTGGCCTGGACGTCAAGGGGGATGTCGATCCAGACGGGGCCGGGACGGCCATTGAGGGCGAGCCAGACGGCTTTTTCCATGTGGTAGCGGATGTCGAGCGGTTCGAGGATGGTTACGGCGTACTTGGTGATGGGTTTGACGATGGAGGTAATGTCGACCTCCTGAACGCCAAGCTGACGCATGCCAAGGGGAGAGCCGTCGGGGGCGAACATGCGGTCGGGACGCTTGACCTGGCCGGAGATAAAGAGAACCGGGGTGGAGTCGCACCAGGCTCCCGCGACGCCGGTGACGGCGTTGGTGCCTCCGGGGCCGGTGGTGACCATGCAGACGCCGAGGCCGTTCGAGGCCTTGGCGTAGCCCTCGGCGCAGATGGCGGAAGCCTGCTCGTGCGAGTTGCAGATGGCGTGGATGCGTTTTTCGGCGCCGAGAGACTGGTTGAGGTGCATGGCACCGCCGCCGGTGACGAGGAAGACGTTGGTAATGCCGAGGTCTGCAACAAACTTAACGACGTAATCGGAGAGCTTCATCAGGTCCTATGGTAGCGGATGGTGGGGAGCGGTCGTTGCTACTCGGGCGGCTTGCGGTGGAAGACTTCCAGGCCGTCAAGATCGCGCTCTTTGAGGATGAGATCGACGAGATCGCGCACGGCGCCGCTGCCTCCAGGGCGTCCGGCGACGAAGCCGCGCTTCTGAACGTAGGCGATGACGTCAGAGGCAGCGTTCGAGGGGCAGCAGGGCAGGCCGGCGATCTGCATGGCAGGGAGGTCGTTGAGATCGTCGCCGAAGAAGGCGATGTTGTGGAAGGGGATTTTAAATTGCGCGGCGAAGTCGCCCAGGGCGGTGGCCTTGTCGCGGGTGCCCTTGACGACGAAGGGAATATGGAGCTTTTTGGCGTAGCGATCGACAAGGGGAGAGTTCTCGCCGGAGATAAGGGCCATGGTGAGGCCGAGACGGCGGGCGAGGGAGAGGCCCATGATGTCAGTGAAGGAAAACGTCTTCGACTCTTCGCCAGACTGGGACCAGGTGAGGGTCCCGTCCGTGAGAACGCCGTCAACATCGAGGGCGATGGCCTGGATGGTCTGGAGGATTTTCAGGTCGAAATGCATGGGGTTGCTTGAGGGGCAGAGACAGGTGGAACGAGCGGATACGCTTCGGTTGGAAAGACGGGTAAGAACGGGAAATGGCAAATACAACGGCAACGGCAAACGCAGATTCCCTTCGGGAATGACAACCAGAGGAGCAAATGCAACGGCAACGGCAGGTCCCTGAACTCCTCTGCGCTCCGCTCAGGATGATCAGTGAGAGGAGCGCACGAAGAGGGGCGTTAGACGGCTGCGCCTACGCGGCGGAGCTTCTTCATGACTGGGACTTCCTCGTCGTAGACGCGCTTGATGCCGTCTCCCATGGACTGCTCGCAGAGGCGGATGTCGCGGACGAGGCGGCTGATGCCGTTGGGCTCGAGGGATGCGGACTGGTCCGAGCCCCACATGGCGCGGTCCATGGTGATGTGGCGCTCGACGCAGCAGGCTCCGAGGACGGAGGCCGCGACGGAGGTAGGGATGCCGGTTTCGTGTCCGGAGTAGCCGACGGGGACGCCGTAGCGGTCGGCCATGGTGGGGATGGCACGGAGATTAAGCTGCTCGTACTTGGCCGGGTAGGTGCTCGTGGTGTGCATGAGGATGAGGTCTTCCTTGCCGAGGACACCGACGGCGTGGTCGATCTCCTCGTAGGTGCTCATGCCGGTAGAGGCGATGATGGGCTTGCCGGTCTTGCGGAGATGACGGAGGAGATTGTCGTCGGTAAGGGAGGCGGACGCGATCTTGTAGACGGGGGTGTCGAACCGCTCCATGAAGTCGACGGCACCTTCATCCCAGGGGGAGACGAACCAGGGAATCTTGACGGACTTGCAGAAGGCTGCGATCTCTTCGTAATCCTCGGCTTCGAATTCGAGACCGTATTTCAGGTCGCCGTTCGTGGTGCCGAACGGGTTCTCACGGGGCGTCGCGAGCTCCTTTGCGGTGTAGACGACATCAACGGTGCGCTTCTGGAACTTGACGGCATCGCACCCGGCGGCGACGGCCACGCTGATGAGGCGCTTGGCGAGATCGACGTCACCGTTGTGGTTGATACCGATCTCCGCGATGATGTAGCAGGGATGGCCGGGACCTACCGATTTGTTGCCAATCTTCACAGTGCTCATGGTGACTCCGAGGGATCGTTAGTTGGGGATGACGCGGACCCTGGGGTCCGGAACGAACAGGTGGATTGTTTCAGAATCTTCCAAGCCCGTCCATCTTACTTGAGAAGGCTTAATATGTTGCGGACGGGAATTTGCATGGTCCTGGAGGCTCGATGAAGTTCTGGTTGGGGATGGTTCTTGGTTTGACCGCGGGGTTGCCGGCGGTAAGTGTTCCGGGGCAGACTCCGGCTGCGCCGTACGTGGTGGACGTGCTGACGGGTGGGAAGAAGATGCTGCTGTGGCCGGATAAGCCGCGCGGCGGGAACGGGGCTCCGGGCGCGGTTGGCAATGAGGCGATCGATCGGCCGCTGCTGTATGTGTATCTGCCGAAGGGGGAGAACGCGACGAAGACCGGGGTGATCGTTGCGCCGGGCGGCGGGTATCAGCACCTCTCGATGAAGAAGGAAGGGGAGGACGTCGCGCTGTGGTTGAATGCGCGTGGGGTGGCGGCGTTTGTGCTGGTGTACCGGCTGGGGCCGACTTACCACCATCCGATCGAGATTGGGGACGCGCAGAGGGCGATCCGGACCGTGAGAGCGCGAGCTTCGGAGTACGGAATTAGCTCGGATCATCTTGGGATGTGGGGATTCTCGGCGGGTGGGCATTTGGCGGCTACCGCTGGTACGAAGTTTGACGCGGGGAAGGCGGGAGATCCGGATCCGATTGAACGGCAGAGTAGCCGGCCCGACTTCCTGGTATTGAGTTATCCGGTGATTACGTTTGAAGATCCCTACGGGCACACGGGATCGAGGAAGTATCTATTGGGGGAGCATCCAGATCCGGCGCTGGTGGCGGAGCTTTCGGCCGATCAACAGGTGACGAGGGATACGCCGCCCTCGTTTCTTTATTCGACGACGGATGACAAGACGGTGCCGGTTCTGAACAGCGTGATGTTTTACACCGCGCTGGTGAAGGCGGGGGTTCCGGCGGAGATGCATATCTTTCAGAACGGTCCGCACGGGACGGGGCTGGCTCAGGGGTATCCGGATTTGAAGGTCTGGCCGGATTTGCTGGCGACGTGGATGAGGGCGCGTGGGTATATGGGTAAGGGCAGTGAGTAGGGATTGGGGAATAGGGAGTAGAGGGCTATGACGATTGAGGAGTTTCAGGAGGCGGGGCCGGATGGGTTGAGCGGGCTGCTGCTTGCGCTTTGGTGGGATGGGAAGGGTGATTGGGAGAAGGCGCATATGATCGCGCAGGATGTGGATGGGCCGGATGGGGCTTGGGTGCATGCTTACCTGCATCGACGGGAAGGCGATATCGGGAATGCGGGGTATTGGTATCGGCAGGCGAGACGGCCGACGGCGACGGGTGGGTTGCGGGAGGAGTGGGAAGGGATCGTGGGGGAGTTGCTGGGGCGGTGATAACTTGTTCCGCTGGGCATAACGAGCGACGGAAACGGCAGACGCAGATTCCCTTCGGGAATGACAACCAGAAAAGCAACGGCAAGGACGACCGACAGACGGACATCAGACAACCGCTGCGACTACGGGATGAGTGACGTAGATTGGCGGCAATGTTGAGCGGGGCGTGAGGCGACTGTGAATTTCCCGCTTTGTGTGGGGGGCGGCGCTTGTGTAGAGTAAGCGCATCGAGACTGAATTTTGAGCCGGGCCAGCCGCTGCCCGGAGTCGCTGGTCGAAGCCGCAACCGCTCCATGCACGGGTGGGAATAACCGTATCGTTTGCAGAACGTTGCCGAAAATTGAGGGTGATTGCGCTATGCGTTTTTCAGCTGTTCGAGTAGTCCTGCTTCTTTTCGTTTCCATGTTTGGTGTTCCGGGTGGGAGGCAGGCGCTTGCGCAGACAGCCCCTGTGACGGCTCCGGCGAGCGCGGGGTCGCAGGCGGACCGCATTGCTGCGCTTGAGAAGCAGAACGCGGATAATGTTGCCGCGATTGCTGCCGCGCAGACCGCGGGCGACAATGGCTGGATGCTCGTTTCGGCGGCGCTTGTGTTGATGATGAGCGGGCCGGGTCTGGCGCTGTTCTACGGCGGTCTGGTGCGGAAGAAGAACATCCTCGGGACGATGATGCAGACGTTCGCGATGATGGCGGTGATCACGGTGCTTTGGGCGCTAGTGAGCTACTCGCTTGCGTTCGGCGAGGGGAATGCGTTTATCGGTGGGCTGCATAACGTGTTTCTGCGTGGGGTTGGGCTGGCTCCGGATATCAAGTATGCGGCGACGATTCCGCTGCAGACGTTCATGGTGTATCAACTGATGTTTGCGATCATTACTCCGGCGCTGATTACGGGCGCGTTTGCGGAGAGGATGAAGTTTTCGGCGATGCTCATCTTCATGGTGCTGTGGGCGCTGTTTGTGTATAGCCCGATGGCGCACATGGTTTGGGGTAAGGGTGGACTGTTGAACGCTTCGCTGGGTGGACGGTTCCCGTGCCTTGATTTTGCGGGTGGGACGGTGGTGCATGTGACTTCGGGAGTTTCGGCGCTGGTGACGGCGCTCTACCTGGGCAAGCGGCTTGGGTATCCGAAGGTTCCGATGCCTCCGCACTCGGTGGTGTTGAGCTTTATCGGGGCTTGCCTGCTCTGGGTAGGCTGGTTTGGATTCAATGCTGGCAGTGCGCTGGCGGCCGGTACGCTGGCTACTTCGGCATTCGTGGCGACGCATTTTGGCGCGGCGGCGGCGGCGATTGGCTGGAGCGCGGCGGAGTGGCTGCGGCAGGGTAAGGTGTCGGCGCTGGGTGCTATTTCGGGAGCGGTGGCTGGGCTGGTGGGAATTACGCCGGCGGCTGGGTTCGTGTCGCCGATGAGCGCGCTCTGGCTTGGACTGATCGTGGGGGTGTTCTGCTACTTCATGGTCGTGAAGGTGAAGGCTACGTTCGGGTATGATGACTCGCTCGACGCGTTCGGTGTGCATGGCGCGGGCGGGACGCTTGGGGCGATTCTTACGGGTGTGTTTGCGAACAGTGCGATCAACCCGATCTTTGGAGCGGGCAACGCGACCGGGCTGCTCGAAGGGAATGCGCACCAGTTGCTGAACCAGCTTACGGGCGTTGCGATTGCGTGGACGATCTCGATTATCGGGACGTTGATCATTCTCTTCCTGGTCGATAAGACGATTGGGCTGCGTGTAGATGAAGAATCCGAGCGGATCGGACTTGACTTGTCTCAGCATGGAGAAGAGGGTTACGACTGGGCTCACTAGAGACACTGGGCTCACTAGAGACAGGGAGCAGGGAATAGGGTGTAGGGAGTAGATGGCGAAAGGTTGGCGGGATGCAGAAGATTGAAGCGATTATTCAGCCCTCGAAGCTGGATGCGGTGAAGGATGCGCTGGTCGAGATCGGGATCGAAGGGATCACGATCCTCGAGGCGCGAGGGCATGGACGGCAGAAGGGACATACAGAGTTCTACCGGGGCCGGGAGTATTCGGTCGACCTTCTGCCGAAGGTGAAGATCGAGATTGTGACGCGGGATGAGATGGTCGAGAAGACGATCCAGGCGATCATGACGGCGGCGCGTACGGGGACGATTGGAGATGGCAAGATCTTCGTGTCGAAGATCGATGAAGCGATCCGGATTCGTAACGACGAGCGTGGGGAGATTGCGCTATAGGATCGCTTTGGGCGTCCCTTAGAGGGAGCGATCAGGTGGGTAAAGAGCTGACGAAAGCACCGGCGGAAGGCGAAGGCAGCGGGGATCGGGGAGATTCTGCGCGCGGCGAGTATCAGCGCGGACTGCTTAGGATTCGTGGGGGCTTCGAGGCTTCGGCGGGAACGCTCGGCGCGGGCGCGGCTGCGATTGCGGCTCGCTCGGACGCAATGGATGCGCTGATTGCCAGTTTCTGGGAGATCGAAACGGCGTTGGATGCCCGACTGGCGAAACAGGTTTCGGTGGTTGCCGTGGGTGGGTATGGGCGGCGGGAGTTGTTTCCGTCTTCCGATGTAGACCTGCTGTTTCTTCTGGATGGGAAGCTGGCGGAGCGGGATGCGAAGGATGCGATCCGGCGGGTGAGCCAGAGGCTTTGGGATACGGGAGCGCGGGCGGCTCCGGTGACGCGTGGGCTGGCGGAGTGCGAGCGGCTGGATCCGGAGAACGTGGAGTCGGCGCTGGCGCTGATGGACGCGCGGATTATTTGCGGGGATGCGGGGCTGTTTGGGAGGCTGAAGACGGCGCTCGCGGCGAAGCATGCTTCGAAAGACGGCCGGGTCATGATGGCGAAGGTGGCGGAGCTGGTGCGGGCTCGCTATGCGAAGTATGGCGGGACGCTGTTTCACCTGGAGCCAAATATCAAGGACTGTCCCGGTGGGCTGCGGGATGTGCACGTGTGCGGGTGGATGGCGCGGCTGCAGGCGGCGGTTGGGAAGACGCAGGTTGCGGAGGCGGATGAGGAGTTTCAGGAGGCATTTGCATTCCTGGCGACGGTGCGTTGCTTTCTGCACTACCGACGGGAGCGGGATGACAATACGCTCGACTGGCAGGCGCAGGATGAGGCGGCGGGGCGTGGGGTTGGAATTGGAGTGGGGAGTGGGTGGCGCCCGGCGGTGACGGGAGATGCTTCGTACTGGATGCGGATCTACTTTCGGCATGCGCGGATTGTGAACCGGCGGGCTCTGCAGGCGTTGAGCGAGGTGCCGGCGCCGAAGGGGCTTCGTCTGCCTCGGCTGCGTAAGGCGGTTGAGCCGGAGGTTGAGGGGTTCCAGGTTGAGAACGGGCGGGCGATCCTGGATGATCCGATGGGGCCGAACGGGGACCCGGCTGGGGAACCGCACGTGGTGCTTCGGCTGTTTGCCGAGATGGCGCGGTTCGGGTTTGTGCTGACGCGGGAGACGGAGGACCGGCTTTCAAATGCGCTTCCGGCGATGTCGTCGCAACTTGAAGAGGGGCCAGCGCTCTGGCATTTGTTGCGGGAGGTTCTGACGGGTGCGTTCGCCGGGGATGCGCTCAGGGCGATGCATGCGCTGGGTTTGCTGGAACTGCTGATTCCGGAGTTCCATGGGATCGATGCGCTGGTGGTGCGGGATGCGTATCACCGGTATACGGTCGATGAGCATACGTTCGTGGTGATCGATACGCTGCATAACCTGGGCAAGCAGACGGGGGAGTGGGCGGCGAAGTTCGCGCAGATCCTAAAGGATTTGCCACATCCGGAGTTGCTTTATCTTGCGGCGCTGATGCACGACACGGGCAAGGGCCGGAGCGCGGAGGTGCATGCAGTGGAGAGCGAGCGCATGGCAAGGAGCGTGCTTGCGCGGCTGGAGGTCGATGTTCATGAGACGGAGCTGGTGGCTGGGCTGATCCGGCATCACCTGGAGATGTCGGCTGCGCTGAGGCGGGATATCTTCGATGCGGAGACGGTAAGGGCATTTGCGGCGAAGGTGGGGACGCCGGAGGCTTTGCGTATGTTGACGCTGTTTACGTATGCGGACATCAACGCGGTGCATCCGGATGCATTGACTCCGTGGAAGGCGGAGAACCTCTGGCGCTTGTACATTGCCACGGCCAACTACCTTGACCGCAGTGTGGATGAGGACAGGGTAAGTACCGGCGGAGGAAACGAGCTTGTTCATCGCGTGGTGGCGTTTGCGCCTGGGCGGCGCGGTGAGGTCGAGGCTTACCTTGAGGGGTTCCCGGAGCGATATCTGAGGACGAGGACGCCGGAACAGATTCGGACGCAGTTCGAGATGTCGACGCGGTTCGGGTTGGATCCGGTGCAGTTGGACTTCCGGTATGCGGCTGAGGCCAGCGAGATTACGCTAGTGACGCGGGACCGGGAGTTGCTGTTCGCGACCATGGCGGGGGTGCTGGCGGCCTGGGGGATGAACATCGTGACGGCGGATGCGTTCTCGAACAAGCAGGGTGTGGTGGTCGACAGCTTTCGCTTTACGGATGGGTTCAAGACGCTCGAGATGAATGAGTCAGAGCGGGGAACGTTTGTGGCAAGCGTGCATGCGGTGCTGACGGGAGAGCAGTCGGTGGAGAAGCTGCTGGCGGCGAGGCGCAGGGGACGGCGCAAGGCTCCTAAGGTGGTAGTGAGTGCGCGGGTTGATTTCGATGCGAATGCGTCATCGCAGAGCACGCTGCTGCAGGTCGTCGCACAGGATACGCCGGGGTTGTTGCGGGCGTTGAGTCTCACCCTGGCTGGCCATGGATGCAATGTCGAGGTTGCGCTGGTGGATACCGAAGGAGAGATGGCAATTGACGTTTTCTACCTGACGAAGGATGGCGCGAAGCTCGATCGGGCGGAGCAGAAGAAGCTTGGGACGGACCTGCTGGCGGCGATGGAGGAGAATGCGCGCTAGGTAGGGCTTGCCTGCCGCACACGATCCGGCGGCAGGGGAGTCTTATGCTTGATACGAACTGGAGACTGCATGGCAGCCTATGAGAACGACCTGTCGGAGCTGGTCTATGAGCTGAACTCGTCAACCGCGGTTGCGAAGAGGGAACGGAGCTCCTCACTTGATGCGCTTCTGGCTGCCGCGGTGGAGCAACGAGCGACGGATATCATCCTGATCGCCGGGTCAGCGGTTACGTTTCGGATCAACGGATCGCTCACGGCTGGGATTGGAAGGCCGATGTCTTCGGACGATCTGCGCAAGGCGCTTCAGCCGCTGCTGACGAGCGATCAGTCGAAGGAGTTGGAGAGCAACCGATCGTTGGACTTCTGCTTCGCGCATGGATCGATCGGGAGGTTCCGCGCCAACCTTCACTATCAGCGGGGGACGCTTGCGGCGAGCATACGGTTGCTGCCCTCGCAGGTGCCTACGATTGAGTCGCTGCATCTGCCCCCGGTTCTGGCGCGGCTGATGGAGAGGCGGCAGGGGCTTGTGTTGCTGACCGGGCCGACGGGATCCGGGAAGACGTCGACGATGGCGGCGTTCGTCGACCTGATCAACTCGAAGCGGCGGGATCACATCATCACGATTGAAGATCCTGTCGAGTACCAGCATCCGAATCGGTACTCGATTGTGGAACAGATCGAGGTGGGCCATGATACGCCGAGCTTTGCCCATGCGGTGCGGGCTGTGCTGCGACAGAACCCGGATGTGATCCTGGTTGGAGAGATGCGCGACCAGGAGACCATGGCGGCTGCGCTGACGGCTGCCGAGACGGGGCACCTGGTGCTCTCGTCGCTGCATACGAACGATGCGGCGCAGACGATGTCCCGGCTGGTAGACAGCTTTCCTTCGAATCGGCAATCGCAGATCCGGCAGCAGCTTTCGCTGGCGCTGCTTGCGGTGGTGGCGCAGCAGCTTGTTTCGGCGATGGATCACGCGGGGGTGTATCCGGCGGTGGAGGTGATGGTCGCGACAATGGCGGTGAGGAACCTGATCCGGACCGGGCAGGACCACCTGTTGCGTTCGGAGATCTCGACGGGTAAACGGGAGGGCATGATGACGATGGATCAGTCGCTTGCCGATCTTGTACATGCCCGTAGAATCTCGAGGGATACGGCGATGGCGCATAGCTATCACGCCGAGGAACTGCGGTCCTACCTGGCCCGTGCGTAGGGCTTGGGGAAGGCGATGTCGACTCGCGATTGAGGCAAAGCCTGCCTGTGCGTCCATGCCAAGGTAATGACTTCGACGACAACAACGCACCCAGTGGAGCAAGTGGACGACCGGTGGAGCGTACGCGAGGGGAATGCGCCTCCGGTTCGTGCTGGATTGCCACTGCGTTTGTTCCTGGCTGGCGTTTCGACCGTTGATTCTGTCGCGTGCCAGACACGATAGCCAACTCCTTGAACTAACGGTGCATCCATCGCAATATCCGGCGTCTTTACAAAATGTGTTTCCGGTGCGACCGTATACTGACTTTATGAGCTCCGACCCAAACCAGACGACAAGCAATGGGCGCCCGACCGCGACGCCCCAGAGAGACGACCGTTATTTTTTCGGATCGCTCGACAGCTCCGGCAAGAACAATGAGAAGCTGCGCGAGGTGAGTTGGGGGTATGAGCAGCCGGAGGGGATCGTACTGGCGTCGATGGATGCGGCGATCAACTGGGTACGCAAGAACTCGATCTGGCCGATGACCTTTGGCCTGGCCTGCTGCGCCATCGAGATGATGTCCATGGGCGGATCGCGGTACGACATTGCCCGTTTTGGCGCCGAGGTGTTTCGACCCTCTCCACGGCAGAGTGACCTGATGATTATCGCCGGGCGGGTGTCGCAGAAGATGGCGCCGGTGATTCGCAGGCTTTATGAGCAGATGCCAGAGCCCAAGTGGGTGATCTCAATGGGTGCTTGCGCTACATCGGGCGGCGTCTTCAATAACTATGCGTTGCTGCAGGGTGTCAACCAAATCATTCCGGTGGACATCTATGTTCCGGGATGCCCTCCACGGCCAGAGCAGCTTTTATACGCGATTACTCTTTTGCAGGAGAAGATTCAGCAGGAGCGCGGAACGATGCGTAAGACGTTGAACCTGTCTTAGGGCAGACAGGGTTTGGTTACTTCACAGGTTCGGCGGCGATTCTCTCAGAGATTGTTCAGGATTGCTGTTAGATTTCTCTCAAATCGGCACCGCAGTGATTTTGTTCTCGACACGTTCGGCAACTGCGGTAAACTTCGTTAGTCCAGATAAAAGTAACCCGGATTCACCTATATCCGAAGTTTCACCAAGCTTGAATTTTCCGCGGAGGAAGTCGAATGGTTTATCGCCCGTTTCGCAGTCTTGGCCGGTTCGCACTGGCTGCATGTGCAGTCAGTCTTGGGGTCGCAAGCCTGGGTGCACAGACTGCACCCAGCACCACAGCCCCCCTTGGGCCCAACCCGTCGCGCATTGACGTTTTCACGGGCTATTCCTATTTTGGCGCCCACGGGCAGGATAAGCCTGTCGGCATCCAGTACTCGTCGATCGACGAGGGAGCCATTGGGAGCGGCGCGTACTACTTCAGCAAGTACGTCGGCGGCGAGATCAATTTTGTGGCACACCCGGACGGTAACAACGATGGCCTGTACTCCGCTTCGGCCGGTCCGATCTTCCGCGCTCCGATGCAGAACTTCACGCTCTTCGCTCACGGCCTGGCCGGCGGTGCGAAGCTGGTTGGTCCGAACAGCAGCACCGCGACTCCGAATTATCACAACCCCTACACCTGGGGCCCGACCCTCACGGTCGGTGGTGGCATGGACTACGATCTTCCGTTCTTCAACAACCGCTTCTCGCTTCGCTTGTTCGAGGCTGACTACCGCTATGTTCACGTCGACTTCGGTCCCGCGAGCTTCGGCGTCACCGGCGGTCGCGCGAACCTGAGCGGTGTGGATCTCAGCACGGGTATCGTGACGCACTTCGGCCACATCATTCCTCCTCCTCCTGTTACCTACGCCTGCGTCGTTGCTCCGACGACGATCTTCCCGGGTGACCCTGTCACGGCGACTGGAACAGCGTCGAACCTGGATCCGAAGAAGACCGCAACCTACACCTGGACTTCAGATGGCGGCACGATCACCGGCACTTCGAACGTTGCCAATATCGACACCAAGACTCTCTCTGCTGGAACGTTCACTGTGAAGGGTCATGTCACGGAAGGCAACAAGCCTGGCCAGATGGCAGACTGCTCTGCGCAGTTCACGGTCAAGGCCTTCGAGCCGCCGACCATCGGCTGCTCGGCTAACCCGTCCACGGTGAACCCGGGCGATTCGTCCACGATCACCGCAAGCGGCGTCAGCCCGCAGAACCGTCCTCTGACCTACAGCTACAGCTCGACGGCTGGTTCGGTAAGTGGAAGCACCTCGACGGCGACCCTGTCGACGACCGGTGTGGCTCCTGGCACGATCACTGTAACCTGCAACGTTGTTGACGATAAGGGCCAGACTGCCTCGCAGATGACCACCGTCACCGTCGCTGCTCCTCCTGCGCCTCCGGCTCCGAAGACGACCAGCCTCTGCTCGGTCAGCTTCGATCGCGATGCAAAGCGTCCTACCCGCGTCGACAACGAAGCGAAGGCCTGCCTCGATGACGTCGCACTCAACCTGCAGCGCACGCCGGATGCGAAGCTCGCTCTCGTGGGCAACGCAGCCAGCACCGAGAAGATGGCTCCGAAGAAGGCTGCTGAGCGCGCTGTCAACACGAAGGCTTACCTGGTGAAGGAGAAGGGCGTCGATGGAAGCCGCATCTCGGTCTACACCGGAACGCAGGATGCCAAGTCGGTTGCCACCACGTTGATCCCGACGGGCGCCACGATGGATTCGACCGGAACCACCGCGGTTGACGAGTCGGCGGTAACCGCACCGGAACCAAAGAAGAAGAAGCACCACAAGAAGTAGTACGCACCCTGTAACGGTACAGAGGCTGACTGGGATGTTTCCAGTCAGCCTTTGTGCTGACTGCCACACGCAATACGAAACGGCTTCATCGCCAAGCCAGTGAAACCCTGAACACTCTGCGTTACCAAGTAGTGACGTGTGAGTAACGATGATGAGTCCTGGTGTCAGACTGGAAACAATGTCAACTTTTTCTCTGCGTCGCTCCGTTAGCCTTTCCTGCCTTCTTTCTCTCCTTTTCACGATTCCGGCGATGGCTGTGAATTGGCTTCCTTATGGTCCGGATGGAGGCGATGCGCGTGCATTTGCGATGGATCCGAGCAACCATGCTCATCTCTATCTCGGTGCAGTGAATGGCTGGGTGTATGAGTCGTTCGACTCGGGTAAGAGATGGAGGCGGCTGGCTCGGGTAGGGATGCGTGATGATCTCGTTCTCGACAACATCGTTGTGGATGCCTCGAATCCGAAGCATGTGATGGTGGGCGCGTGGGTGCTTGGACAGGATGGCGGGGGACTGTTTCAGAGCCAGGATGGTGGAGCTCATTGGGCCGAGCAGGAGCAGATGAAAGGGCAGTCGATTCGTTCGCTGACAGCTGCGCCTTCGAACCCGAAGCTGGTGATCGCTGGGACGTTGAAAGGCGTTTTTCGGACGAAGGATTCCGGGCAGCACTGGGACCTGATCAGCCCTCCGGAGAACAGGGAGATCCACGAGGTGGAGTCGGTCGCGATCGATCCGGTGAACCCGGACGTGATCTATATCGGGACGTGGCATCTGCCCTGGAGGTCACTCGACGGTGGGGCGAATTGGACGAACATGAAGCAGGGGATTATCGAGGACTCGGATGTATTCTCGATCATCGTCGATCCAAAGACGCCGAAGACGATGTTTGCCAGCGCTTGCTCGGGAATCTACAAGAGCGATAACGGTGGAGAGATGTTCCACAAGGTTCAGGGAATTCCTTCGACGGCGCGGAGGACGCGTGTGTTGATGCAGGACCCGGGGCATCTTGACACGGTGTTCGCTGGGACGACGGAGGGGTTGTTTCGGACGATGGATTCGGGCAAGACATGGATCCGGACAACCGGGCCTGAGGTCATCATCAATGATGTGTTCGTTGATCCGACGGACACGAAGCACGTGATGCTTGCGACGGACCGGGGCGGGGTTCTGATCAGCGAGGATGGCGGGAACAGCTTTGCGGCATCGAATACCGGCTTCTCCGCCCGGCAGATTACTGCATTCCAGGAAGATGGGCAAAAGTCCGGGGTTCTCTACGCGGGCGTCGTGAACGACAAGGAGTGGGGTGGGGTTTTCATGAGCCAGGATGGCGGGCTTTCCTGGGCGCAGCGGAGCGATGGGCTGGGTGGACGAGATGTGTTCGGCCTTGGGCAGGCGGCAGATGGCACGATCGTCGCGGGCACGGGGCATGGGCTGTTCTACCAGGCTGGAGCCTGGACGAAGGCTTCGGTGAAGGAGACGCCGATTGAAGTGGAAGTTCCGGTGAAGGTGGTTGCGAAGAAGGGTGTGCGCAAGGGTGCTACTCCCGCGAAGCCTACTGTTCGGAAAGTTATCGCGAAGCCGACATACTCTCCGGATGAGCTGGATGGGCGTGTCTACGGCATTGCAACGGTTGGGGACAAGATGTTTGCCGGGACATCCTCGGGAATGCTCCTGAGCGTGGACTCGGGGCGGACATGGATGACGGTTCCGGCGCTGGGTAAGGATGAGTTGCGGTTCGTTGCGGCGGAGAAGCAGACAATCGTGGCTGCAGGGCTCGCGCGGATCATGTTGTCGACTGATGGCGGGGAGACATGGACGCAGGTGACAACTCCGTCGGCCGTCACGCAGGTGAGTGCGCTTGCGGTCGATGGGCGGGGTGAGATCTGGGTTGGCGGCCGAGAGGGAGTTTATCTCTCGAGCGACAAGGGATCGAGCTGGCAGACGCTGAGGAACCTTTACGTCCGCGACGTTGATAGCCTGTACTACGACAGGCAGGCGGATCAGGTGCTGGTGACAGCTAATGGCGAGGCGACGATTGCGTTCGCCGTCAAGGTGTCTGACCGGAAGGTGAGCTTCTGGGATACGGGATGGACGCTGCGGTTCGTGCGCCCCGTCGGGGATCATCTGCTAGGAGCTACGCTTTATGACGGGGTGGTGATTCAGCCACGGATGGTTGAGTCAGCGGCGCGTTGATGTTGGCTGGGGTGAGGAAGAGGACTAGAATTTAGGGTATATGAGCTATACGTCCGCTTCCTCGCGCCCCCGGCATTCTTTCCAGACTGATGACAGTGCACTCCTTCCGATTGCTGAGAAGGTGCAGGCGGGCGAGCGGCTGAGCTTCGATGATGGGGTGGCGCTGTACCGGAGCGGAGACATTCTGGCGGTCGGCTGGCTGGCGAACCTTGTCCGGGAACGGCTGCATGGGGATCTGGCGTACTTCAACGTCAATCGGCATATCAATCCGACGAATGTGTGTGTGGCTTCGTGCCGGTTGTGTGCGTTCGGGCGAAAGAAGGGTGAGGCCGGGACGTATACGATGGCGCTCGAAGAGGCCTACGAGACCGCAGCTTCGGGGTACTCGGAGGCTGTGACCGAATTCCATATCGTGGGCGGACTTCATCCGGATCTACCGTTCGAATACTTCATGGATCTCGTGAGCGGGCTGAAGGAGCGGTTTCCCAAGGTTCACATCAAGGCGTTCACGATGGTCGAGGTCGCGTTCCTTGCGAAGCGGGGAAAGATGACGATTCCCGAAGCGCTGGAGCGGATGAAGGTTGCCGGGGTGGACTCGATGCCGGGTGGCGGAGCGGAGATCTTCGCGGATCGCGTTCGGCACATCATCTGCGACCACAAGATTGACGGAAGCGAGTGGCTCGAGACGGCTCGGCTGGCGCACAAGATGGGTTTTCGTTCGAATGCGACGATGCTTTACGGGCACGTCGAGAACGATGAGGATCGCGTTGACCACCTGGTGAAGCTGCGCGAGGTTCAGGATGAGACGGGCGGGTTTCAGACGTTCATCCCGCTGTCGTTTCATCCGGATCATACGGCGCTTGCGCATATTCCGAAGTCGACGGGCATGCTGGATATGCGACAGATTGCGGTTGGCCGGCTGATGCTGGATAACTTCAGCCACATCAAGAGCTACTGGCAGATGGTGACGCCGAAGATGGCGCAGATCTCGCTCCGCTTCGGTGCCGACGATATCGACGGCACTGTCGTTGAAGAGAAGATCTACCACGATGCGGGTGCCACGACTCCGCAGGGGATGAGGCGGGCGGACCTGGTCCGGCTGATTACCGAGGCGGGGCGCGTTCCGGTGGAGCGGGACACGATGTATCGGGCGGTAACGCGGAGCGAGGACTCGTTCACGGTTGCGGTCTGATGGGGTGACGCTTCGGGCGTATCAGGAGGGAGATGAGCTCCCGATGTTCCTGATGGACCAGAGGTGCTTCGACCGGCGGTTCCGCTTCAGTCTGCATTCGATGCGGGACTTTGCCGAGGGTGACTTTTCGGTTTCGGTGGTCGCCGAGATAGACGGGGCGATGGTGGGATTTGCCATTGCCGAGGTCGAAGGCGGGACGGCTTACCTCATTACTCTCGATGTGGATCCGGATCGGCGGCGGCTGGGGATCGCGCGGCGAATGCTGCGGTGGCTCGAAGAGCAAGGCGGGGCGGAGATCTGGGAACTCCATGTGTTCGCGGAGAATCTTGAGGCTGTTCGGTTCTATGAGAGTTGCGGGTTCGAGCTGGTGGGGCTGGTTCCTGGGTTTTATGGGGCGGGAATGGATGGGCTGGCTTACCGGAGAGTGGTTGTGGGTTAGTCCGTGGGGTTCGGTGGGAACTTCTGGTAGGTGAGGCGGACGCCCTGGTCGAAGTAGTTGTCGGCGCGGATGGCGGTGGGAGCTTCGAAGCCGACGGCTCCGCCTGCCGTGGCGTAGTCGTCCTGATCGACGCCGTCTCCGGAGACACCCAGACCGCCGACGAGTTTGCCGTTGAGGTAGAGGGGTACGCTTCCGGGGAAGAAGACGATGCCGTTCTGGTTCGCGTTTTTCGGCTGAGAGCCCTGGGTGCAGGGATTGTGGAGGTCCTTGAGAAAGAGCGGGGTGAAGAAGGGGCCGGGGCTGGTGAAGTCGATGCCCTCGGGGTAGAGGGGTTGGGAGGCGAAGTCGAGGGTGCGATTGGTGACGGCGGTTCCGGTGGGGACGCCGGGAAGGTCGGCGGGGTTGGGGGTCCCGCTGAAGTAGATGACGTTGCGGGATTTGGCGACGGCGACGTCGACGGAAAAGATGGTGGCGTCGGGCATGCGGTAGAGGGCTAGGAGGCTGCCGTCGAGGTCGGCGACGGCGATGACGAAGCGGGCGCGGGCTCCGACGGGGAGACGGATGGCGGCGCGGGTGGTGTTGCCGGTGGCGACGGCGTTCTGGACGATCTGGTTGACCTGGGCGAGGGTGAGTCCGCCGAGGGAGCTGGCGTGTTCCTGAATGAGGTCGCCCTCGGGTGCGGCGCCAGAGCCGGCGAAGGGTCCGAGGGTGTAGCTGCCGTCGGAGATACCGAGTGAGTAGCCGGTGGGTATCGTGGTCTGATTGACGAAGGGCAGGGTGATGCCGTTGACGACGACGGCCCCGGGATAGGGCACGACGGGGGCGAAGCCGTTGAGGACGGTGCCGGCGACGGCGGCGTACTCGACAACGCCGTTGTAATTGGGGATGCTGGGGTCGGCGACGACGCCGATCGCTCCGGCTACCCGGTTGTTCTTAAAGATGGGGACACCGCCGGGGTTCACTGCGTTTGGATCGGAATCGTAGATGTCGCCTTTGCCGGTGATGATGCCGAGGCCGGGGGCAGTGCTGTGCAGGAGCGTGGTGGAGGCGAAGCTCTGGCCGGGAAGGTAGTTGGTGTTGAATCCGCAGCCTCGGTTGGTGTTTTCGATGCCGTAGAGGGGGGCGGACTCGGTGTTGATGACGCCGGGGGGGAAGTGGATGCCGGAGATGAAGCGGACGGTGCGGCTCCCGATGGGAGCCTGATCGTTGGAGAAGAAGGCGGCGGTGCGGGCGAGGGCTGCGGCGACCTCGTCGGATGGGGCGACGAGCTTGAAGTTGGCGAGCGTGGTGACTGGTGCGCTGGCCTTCTTATAGACAGCGAGGATGACGCCCCGGCGATCGCTGACGGCGATAACCATGGGAGTGTTTACTGACGCCGCGGCGACGCTCACGATGTTGATGACGTCGGACTGGGTGAGGATGTTGCTGTCGTCGTTTGGCGTAGTGACAGGAACTGCTGCGGTGTTCACGCTGCTGCCACAGGAGGCGAGAGTGAGGAGGAGGATGGTGCCGCACAGAAGCCGGGCGGAGGCTCTGGTGATGGTGCTCGCAGGGCTGTTCGGCGTGCGTGCAGTACGGGGTAAGAGCCACCTCAACATCGACACTCCTCGATCTTTCAGAGTCCGTCTCATCGGTTGCGAACAGTTCGTATCTGGTACGTCTGGCTTGGCTGTTTGGACTCTCGCACCAAGCTTAACGCAACTTCTCTCCAGCGGGTGACTTTTCGCTATACCATTGGGCCAGCAATGCGTGTACTACGGTTCGAAGGTTCTCAATCCGGTTTGATCTTTCGATATGTGTGGCAGTCGGCCCTGATCGCGCTTGCGGCTGGGGCGCTTGTGTATGGAGCTTCGAAGACGACTCCATTTGAAGACTTTTATATGTGGACGTACGACTTCGTGGTCGTGCACGCGGGTCTGACGCCTCCGAGCCAGCAGATCGTGCTTGTGGACTTCGACGACGAGACGTTTGCGAAGGTGAAGAAGTATCCGATTCCTCGGGACTATATCGCGCGGGTGGTGACCGAGGTCGGGAAGCAGAGGCCGCGGGTGGCGGGCATGGATATTCTGCTTTCGGAGACGCGGACCGAGGCGGAAGACAAGGCGATGCAGGACGCGCTCACGGGGGCGAGTGTGTTCATGCTGGCGCGGCAGGAGGGGGTTGAGGATATCCCGACCGAGGATCCGTTGCCGATGTTCTGCCAGCCGGAGGATACGCGGGCTGCGAGCGGGTTCTGCAAGGAAGGGCAGCCGGGTGCGCTGGGGTATGTCGCGATCGACCTGCCACGGGACGTGGATGGGTTCGTTCGACAGGCCAACATGTTTTACGGTGGCGCGGTTCCGTCGGAGGGCTTTGCGCTGAAGCTGGCGGAGCAGTACACGGGCGAGGCGGTGAAGTCGGTGGACCATGAGCGGTTCAGCTTCCTGGGGAAGACGCTTTATTACTCGAACCCCGATGAAAAAGAGATCCTGGTGGGATCGTGGGGGCGGGAGCCGGTATCGACGGTGCCGGCCTGGAAGGTGCTCGAGCCGGGGTTTCCGTCGAACGCATTCACAGACAAGCTGGTGCTGATGGGGCAGTCGAGTGATGCGGCGCGTGATCGGCACTTCACTCCGCTGTTTCGGTACGCGCAGCCGGATGGGAGCCGGTTGAGCATGGGTGGGACGCAGGTCCACGCGGCAGCGATCCGGAGTCTGCTGGAGGGGACGGTGGTGAGGCCGTGTCCGCAGTGGCTGCGGTGGACTCTCGTGGCGGTTATATGTTGGATTTCTTCGTTCATGATTCTCTGGTTGCGGACGAAGATGGCGGTGACGGCGACCGCAGTCATTGTGACGATTCCTTGCCTGGTGTCGCTTGTGTTGTTTCACAAGGTGCGGTTCTGGATGCCGTTCCTTGGGCAGGAGCTTGGGCTTGTGATCACGCTGCCGATTACGTTGTTCGTGCAGTTCCTCTCGGAGCGGGTGTTGGCGCAGGAGGCGCGGCAACAGAGGATGCAGTTGATGACTCTGTTCTCGAGCTACGTCGATCCTCTGGTGGCGGGGACGATCTGGGATCGGAGGGACGAGGTTTCGCTGACGGGTGAGGAGCGGATTGCCACGGTCATGTTTACGGATATCCGAAGCTTTACGGCTTTGAGCGCGGGCAAGCCTCCGGCGCAGGTGTTGAAGTGGCTGAACCAGTACATGACGGCGATGGATGAGGTTATCCGGCTGCACGGCGGCTTCTTGAACAAGTTCATCGGGGATGGCCTGATGATCATCTTCGGGCTGCCGCTGAGCCATGGAGTGAGGCAGGATGCGGGGCGCGGGCTGCATGCGGCACAGGCGATGCTGCGTCGAGTCGACGAGCTGAACCAGGAGAATGCGAAGTATCCGGAGAGGCCGCAGTTGCGGATCGGGGTGGGGATTCACACGGGATCGTTGATGGCGGGGAGTATCGGATCAGCGAACCGGCAGGAGTATTCGGTGATTGGCGAGACGGTGAACCTGGCTTCGCGGCTGGAGAGTTTGAACAAGCAGTACAAGACCGAGATCCTGATGAGCCAAGCGACGCATGACATTCTGGCTGCGGATTTTACCGGGTTCGAGAGCCTTGGTGACGCGAAAGTTGCAGGTTTCCATCAGCCGATTCCGGTTTTCACCATCAAGGCGTCGTTACTGTAGACAAGGGATTTTTTTGCCGTAGACTAATCCGCGTGAGCTAGCATGACGTAAACCTTACAACCGCTTTGAGTTGTGTTGTGAAAGGAATTTCCGTGTCGATCCTGAAAGTGCCTTCGGTTTGTGTTCTGACGTTTTGTCTTAGTTTCGGTCTATCCTCCTCTTCGTTTACCGCTTGTGCGCAGGCGCCTGGTGCTCAGAAACCGGTTCGGGTTCGAGCGAAGCTGGATGGCTTTGACATCGAACCGAAGTCGGGGAAGGCACCGAACCAGATTGGCGGGGCTTCGCGTGGAATCGGCGGATTGACGCTCTATGCGCCGAAGATGGGCAAGGCGTATACGCTGACGCCGACGTTCATGTGGAGCGCGGACGATGCGACGGCAGAATACACGTTTCGGCTGTCGGTGCTATCGGCCGGGCAGGGACAGATGTTCGAGACGAAGGTGATGGGTGGGACGTTCATGTATCCGGCGGACGCCCCGGCATTGATGCCGGGTGCGACTTATGTGTGGCAGGTGACGCCAGCCAACGATATGTTTGGTGGACCCGCTTCGGCCAATATTCTGATCGTGGGTGGTGCGGAGCGCGAAGCGGTGGACGCGGCGCTGCATGGAAAGCCGGGGATGACCGCCGCGGATGCCAAGGTGTACGTGGACAAGAGACTTTGGTACGACGCGGTTGCGACGTATAGCTCGCTCATTGCGAGCGATCCGAGTCATGGGGAGTATTACAAAGGTCGTGCGGAACTGTATGACCAGTTCCAGCAGACGCAACCGCTGGCGGATGCGGATATGAGCAAGGCGCAGCACTAGATCTTTGGAGAAGAAACTCATGCAGGATTCCGGGGGAGCACCTCCTGCCCCTTCGATGCAGGTGCGGTTTTGGGGTGTACGCGGCTCGATACCAACCCCGACCCCCGGAAACCTCGGGTATGGCGGCAACACGCCGTGTGTTGAGATCGCACTTTCAACCGGCGAATGCTTTATTTTCGACGCTGGGACCGGGATACGGAACCTGGGGATCGACCTTCTGAAGAATCGCCGGCCGTGCGAGAACGTGAACATCTTTCTCACGCACTTCCACTGGGACCATCTGCAGGGGCTGCCGTTCTTTCTTCCGCTGTATGCGAAGGCGAACACGATTACCTTCCACTCGGCTCGTCCGGTTGCGCAGTTGCGGGAGATCCTGCGGGGGCAGATGGCCACGCCCTACTTTCCCGTTCATTTCGACCTGCTTGCGGCAGAGATGCAGTTCGCGCAGATTACAGGAAAGGGGACGTCCTTCGAGGAAGGAGTGCATATCTCTTCGTTTGCGCTGACGCATCCTGAGGGCGCGAACGGGTACAAGGTGTCGATCGGCGGCAAGACGGTGGTATACGCGACGGACCACGAGCACGGGATTGATGCGGCGGACGAAAGGCTTCTGGAAGCTGCGAAAGGCGCCGAGGTGCTGATCTATGACGCGCAGTTTACTCCGGAGGAGTATCCGACCCATGCGGGGTGGGGGCATGGTACGTGGCTCGAAGCCGTGAACGTGGCGAAACGGGCGGGGGTAAAGCAGCTTGTGCTGTTTCATCATGACCCGGGTCATGATGACGAGCATATGGATGAGATCGTTGAACGGGCGCGAACTTATTTTCCGAATACCTGCGCGGCAACGGAAGGGATGATGCTGGAAGCGGGCTAGGCGCGAGACGCTGCGGCTTCCTTCAAGCCCGGAGGTGGCATCCAAGGAATCATGGATACTCCGGCTATTGATTTCGACGAAGTTGACCCGAATGCAGTGGAACTGATTCTTGCGGAGAGTCAGATCGGCAGCCGCATTAAGCAGTTACGTCTCAAGCGCTCTATGGGCCTTGTGGAGTTGGGCCAGGCCACGGGGCTTTCCGCCAGCTTTCTTTCGCAGTTGGAGACGGGCCGGGTGGTTCCTACTCTGCGGAATTTGGCTCGGCTTGGGCTGGCCTTCGGCAAGGACCTTTCATACTTTTTTCAGCCGGAGAAACATAGTTTCTTTCGAATCCAGAGACGGAAGGACAGAATCCGTCTGCCGCAGCCTCGGCCGACAAACCCGTCGCACATCGCGGAGAGCTTCGGCATCCTGGTTCCGGATCGGAGTCTAGGGCCTTGTCTTGCGGAGTTTTTCCCGAACACGGATACTCCGCCGTTTCAGCCGAGGATTTATCAAGGGCACGAGATGGTTTACATGATCTCGGGTGCTCTGGATGTGGTTTTCGGGAGCCGGAACGAACGGCTTGAGGGCGGGGATGTGGCGTTCCTGGATGCGGAGACGACACGGAGCTTTCGGTGTTCGGGCGAGGTGTCTGCAACGGCGCTGATTGTCAGTATGCCTGCGCGGTCGGATCGGGATGTTCCTCGGGGTGGGCGGCTTTAGGATAGCTTGAGGACGGCTTGATTCGTTGACGGAATGAATGGTCATTCAGTATGCTCCGTATGGCGATCTACGGGCAGGATCGCCGGACGTGGATTGGAGCTGGGCGGATGCGGGTTTTGACTTTGATTCGGCAGGTGCTGGATGCCGAGGAGAGTGTGCGGGTGGAGGGTGGCGCGGTCGCTTTGGGGGCGAGCAAGCTGGTGATGGACACCATGGATGAATATGGGGTCGAAGAGGCGTTGCGGCTGCGGGAGCGTGGGGCGGACGCGGAGATTGTGGCGGTGGCGGTGGGGCCAGCGAGGATGCAGGATGCGCTGAGGACGGCGCTGGCGATGGGGGCGGATCGGGCTATCCATGTGGAGACAGATGTGGTGCTGGACGCGATGGCGCTGAGCCGGGTGGTGGCTGCGATCGCGACGGAAGAGGGAGCGGAGTTGATTTTGTCGGGTGGGCAGCAGGCGGATTGGGATAGTCACGCGCTTGGGGCGGCTACGGCGGAGAGGCTCGGGTGGGCTCAGGTGACGTGGGTAAATGGGCTTGAACTGGCTGAAGGGACGCTGACGGGGAAGCATGATGTGGATGCGGGGAGCGAGTCGTTTTCGGTTGCGCTGCCGGCGGTGGTGACGACGCAGCAGGGGTTGAATGAGCCACGGTATCCGACGCTGCCGGGGATTATGAAGGCGAAGAAGAAAGAGACGCGGAAGGAGACGCTGGAGAGGTTTGGCGTGGCTCCGGCGGTGGTGTTCCAGGGTGCGGAGATACAGGTGAAGAGTCGGCTGGGGAAGATTCTCGATGGCAAGGATGCGCAGGGGGCGGCGGCGCAGCTTGTGGATCTGCTGCGGCATGAAGCGCGGGTGATCGCATGATCCTGGTGCTCGTCGAGCACGGTGGGGGAAAGGTCGCGAAGAGCACGCTGGAGATGGTGGCGGCGGCTCGGGAGACAGGGCGTGCGGGTGGGGTGACGGCGCTTGTGCTTGGGAGCGGCGTGGCCGCCGTGGCGGTGGATGTGGCTCGGTATGTGGACCAGGTGCTGGTGGGGGATGTGCCGGAGTTGGCGCAATATGATCCGGAGGTCTGGGCGGCGGCGGTGGCGCAGATTGCTACCGAAGGGGAGGCGCATACGGTTCTGATTGGGGGGAGCCGGAGTGGGCGGGAGTATAGTCCCCGTGTTGCGGTGAAGCTGGACGCGCCGCTGCTCGAGGATGTGATCTCGCTGAAGGATGAGGGTGGGGCGCTGGCGGCGCAGAGGTATACGTTTCTGGCTAGGGTGACGGAGACGATTGAGGCGAAGGGGCCGGTTGTTGTGGTGACGGTCAAGCCGGGGGCCTATGGGGCGGCTGCTCCGCTGGCTGTCGCTGCGGAGCAGTTCGATGTTGATCTGAGTCTGCCGAAGGCGCGAGTGGTAGTGACGGGTAAGATCTCGGAGAAAACGGAACGGGTTTCGCTGACCGAGGCGGATATTGTTGTGGCCGGTGGGCGCGGGGTGGGGACGGCGGAGGGGTTCGCGAAGCTGATCGAGCCGCTGGCGGATAAGCTTGGGGCGGCGGTAGGGGCTACGCGGGCGGTTGTCGATGCCGGGTGGCGGCCCTATGCGGAGCAGGTAGGGCAGACAGGGAAGACGGTGCAGCCGAAGGTGTATGTGGCGGTGGGGATCTCCGGGGCGGTGCAGCACCTTTCGGGGATGAATAAGAGTAAGTTGATCGTGGCGATCAATAAGGACGCCGAGGCTCCGATCTTCAAGGTGGCGGATTATGGGATTGTTGGTGATGTAGGTGCAGTGCTTCCGGCGATTCTGGATGAGTTGACGAAGTAAGCTGGTCGCGTCACGGAGTTTGCGTTCGCTATGCTTCCACTCTCAAGCAAGGTCGGGTTTGTTGTCTTTGCGGTGATGACCGGGGCCTGGGGGCTGTGGGGGTTTTACCGGCTGTATCGGAAGATCAGGCGGGGGCGGCGGGATACCGAGGCGCGCTTCGATGGGCTGGCGGGCCGGGTTGGGGCTGCGCTGGTTACGACGCTGGCACAGAGCCGGACGTTCAAGAGGCGACCGGTGGTGGGGGTGTTTCACTCGTTCATTTTCTATGGGTTCGTGCTGTATGGGCTGGTGAACCTGGTGGATGCAGTTGAGGGGTTTTATTCGCTGGATCTGCGGCCTGCGAATGTATTCACTGCGGGTTACCTTTTGCTGGCGGATGTGTTCAGTTTTCTGGTGCTGGTGGGCGTGGTGGCGCTCGTTGCGAGGAGATTTCTGCTGCCGAGCCGGAGGGACTTTCAGTTCCATGAGCGGACACTGCTGCATGAGGATGTGAGGCGCGGGAGGATCTCGCGGGACTCGGTGATTGTGTCGGGGTTCATCCTGTTTCATGTGGGGAGCCGGGCTCTGGGGGCTGCAGCGAAGATCGTCGTAGATGGCCCGGATCGGTATCAGCCGTTTGCTTCGTTGCTAGCTGGGTTGGTTCCGGCGGCGCATGCGCAGGTTGTCATGGTGTTTGGTTATTGGGGAGCGCTGGGGAGCGTGCTTCTGTTTCTGGCTTACTTTCCCTATACGAAGCATGTTCATTTATTCATGGCTCCGTTGAAGTATGTGGTGGAGCGGAAGGCTTCTTCTGGGGTTATGCCCCCGTTGGAGTTGAACCTGGAGGAGGGTGGGGTTGTTGGGGCGGCGAAGCTCGAGGACCTGGCTTGGCCGAGGATGCTGGATGCGTATGCATGTATCCAATGCAACCGGTGCCAGGATGTTTGTCCGGCGGCGGCTACGGGGAAGGCGCTGAGTCCCGCGGCGCTCGAGATCAATAAGCGGATGGAGTTGAACCGGCTGGGGACGGCGTTTGAACTGGGTGGGGATAGCCCGCGAGGGTTGCTGCAATTTGCGATTTCGCCGGAGGCGGCGTGGGCTTGTACGACGTGTGGGGCATGCGTCGAGGTTTGCCCGGTGGGGGATGAGCAGATGCTCGATATCCTCGATATCCGGCGGAATCAGGTGTTGATCGAAGGGGAGTTTCCGCAGCAGTTGCAGACGGCGTTTCGAGGGATGGAGAGGGCGCAGAATCCGTGGGGGATCAACCGGGGGAAGAGGCTGGATTGGGCGGAGGGGTTGAAGGTTCGGACGACGGAGGAGAATCCGGAGCCGGAGGTCTTGTACTGGGTGGGGTGCGCGGCTAGCTATGATCCTTCGGCGCAGAAGACGGCGCGGGCATTTGTGCAGTTGCTCGATCATGCGGGCGTGGACTATGCGGTGCTTGGGAAGCGGGAGTGCTGCACGGGGGATAGCGCGCGGCGGGCGGGGAATGAGCTTCTGTATCGGCAGCTTGCGGATGAGAATGTCGCCACGCTCCATGACGTGAAGCCGAAGCTGATTGTGGCTAGTTGTCCGCATTGCATGAATGCGATTGGGAAGGAGTATGGGCAGATCGGGGGGGAGTTCCGGGTCGTTCACCATACGGAGTATCTGGAGACCCTAGTGACGGCGGGGAAGCTGGAGGCGGTGTCTTCGGGGGCGAAGGTGACGTATCACGATCCTTGCTACCTGGGGCGGCACAACGGGGTGTATGACGCGCCGCGGAATCTGCTGAAGGTGCTTTCGAACGATGTGGTGGAGATGGGGCGGTCGCGGGAGGGCTCGTTTTGCTGCGGGGCGGGTGGGGCTCAGTTCTGGAAGGAAGAGGAGGCGGGGGAGGAGAGGATCTCGGAGAACCGGGTGCGGGAGGCTCGGGGGGTGCTCGGAGAGGGTGAGGGGGAGAAGGTGCTGGCGGTTGGGTGTCCGTTTTGTAAGAGCATGCTTGGGAGTACTCCCGGGAAGGGGGAGGATGTTGTTGTGAAGGATGTGGCGGAGTTGCTTTGGGAGGGGGTTTTGCGGGGTGGGGGTGGGGTTGTTGAGCCGCCTGTGAGGGTGGTTGCTGAGGTTGTCGCGCCGGTCGAACTGCCGGTGGTTGTGCCGGAGGTGGTGACGCCTTTGATGGAAGCGACTTCTCCTGACGTGGTTGTGTTTTCGGAGAGGAAGAAGTGGGAGTCTAAGAAGTTGGTTGAGGTGGAAGCCAGGTTGCCGATTGTCCAGGAGAGTGCGGCGGAATCAGTGGAGCCGCCGGTGCGTAAGAAGTGGGAGCCTAAGGGGAAGGTTGCTGAGGTTTTGGTTGATGAGGCCGTGGTGGCTCCGGTCGTTGAGGTGGACCCTGCTGGTCCGGCGGCCCCGGCGCGGAAAAAGTGGAGTCCTAAAAGGGCTGGAGATGTTTAGCTGGAAGGCGATGACAAGTGCACACGCAGTTCCCTTCGGGAAGGACGTCCAAATAAGCAACGTCAACGACAACGGCAAAGGCAGGCGGCACGTGGGCGGTATGGGTTCCCACCTTAGCGGCGATGAAGCTGCGGCGAAGGTGGGGACCCTGTTGTCGGAGTGCTATTGCCTGAGGAGGGCGGTGAGGTAGTCGAGGGCGCGGGGATCTTTGGACTCTCCCAGCCAGAAGACGGCTTGCTTGCGGACGGCGGGGTCTTTGCTGCTGCTCGCTACCTGGATGAGTTGGGTGGCGGCTTCTTCGCTGGGCAGGCGGCTTAGAGCGAAGACGGCGGATTTGCGTATCTGGTCGTCGGGGTCGTTCTCGGCGAGGTTGCGGAGATCACCGGATACCTTCTTGCCACCTTTGACGGCCATCCAGAACTGGGCTTGTTTGCGGACCTCTGGCGAGCTGTCGGAGTGGGCCATGCGGATGATTTCGTCGAGGCCGCCGGGTTCCCTGGTGAGGGTGAGATCGAAGGTGAGCTTTTGGCGGAACTTTGGGTCGGCGTCCTCGCGGGCGAGACGTTGGATGGCTTCGAAGCCTTCCTTGCCGCGCTGATTCGCCAACCAGAAAGCCGCTTTCTCGCGTATGGCAAGTGGGCTTGCGGGGGCGGCCAGACCGATGAGGCTTATGGTCGCTTCGGGCGAGCGGTGTACGGCGATGATGAAGATGGCGGTCGAGGCGATACCTTCCATTGCTGGTTCGTGGGCTAGGGCTGCGAAGGTATGGATGCTGTCGGTTTCGGAGACGCCGGTGAGCCAGACGAAACGCTGGTTCCCGGCATCGAGGGTGCGGGCTGGGCGTTCGAGGCGGACCTTCTCGATAGCGTTGTTGGCCAGGCGCAGGAGGACGGTCTCGTGGTCGATCGACTGACCCGGGTGACTGTCGTCGTTGCGGTAGGTATGGCTTTCGTGGTCGCCCTCGAGGAACGACGTCTGGTCGCTTTCGTTGCTCTTGTCGAAGCCGGGGGCTACGGGGATGGAGTAGCCGACCCAGACGGGGGTTGACGAGTGCCTGAGTTCGTCGAGGCGCGTGGCGAGACTTGTTCCTACGGGTTCGGTTGTGAGCTGAGCGTGGACGATGGTGGGCTGCTGGGCTTGCAGCGCGGCGGCTGCGAGAAGGAATGTCGTGAGGGCGAGAAGGGGCGTCAGGCGGGGCATGGGTGCTCTCCTTGGGCAGTGCGCTGGGATGTTTGGGGGACTTACTTGAGGAGTTCGAGCATGTAGTCTTCGGCGGCTTTATCGTGCATGAGGGCAAGCTGGGAGACGATCGATCGCTTGAGGTCGAGGTCCTTCTCATTGCGGGCAAGGTCGACCATGCGGGGTGCGTCCTGGGTGATAAAGAAGGCGCTGATGATGGATTTCTTGATCTGCCGGTCGCCAGTGGAGCTGTAGACGCGTGCGAGGCTGTCGTTGGCGCGCTTGCCTTCGAAGACGGCCATCATCTGGATGGCCTGGCGTTGGAGCTCGGGACTCATCTTGCCGGTTACGGCGTCGTTGAGGATGGACTGAGCTTCGGGGGACTTGCTCTGGGCGAGGACAAAGATGGCGTGCTTCTTGACGCTGTCAGGCTGGTTACCGGCTAGGATCCCGCGGAGTAGCGGGATTGCCCTGGCGGGATCCTGGTTGAGGAGGGAGTTGAGGGCGAGAAGCTTGAGATCTTCGTCCGAGCCGGGACGGGGGCCGTCGATGTGAACATTGATGGGGCCTATTGGACCAACAGGCCCAACAGGTCCAACGGGACCGACTGGTCCCACAGGCCCGACAGGGCCGACTGCCTCCTGCGGGTTCAGGTCGATGGAGAGGGCGTCGCAGTCCTTATTCCAGGAGCTGGAGGTGTACTGGGAGCGGAGCTGGAAGCAGGTGGCCAGGGCCAGGGGCCTGTTACCCATCTTGTTGAGGGAGTACGCCTTCCAATAGAGGGCGGCGTCGACCTGCTTGCCGTGGGCGTTGACGACCTGGTCGAAGGAGGCGACGGCGTCCTGCCAGCGGTGGTCGTTCATGGCGCGAGTGCCGGCGGCGTATGCGGTCTTGTCGTTGGCCGCGGGGTTGGGGAGGAACTCGGCGCGGGCGATGGGGGCAGCGGCGAGGAGGAGAAGAACGGCGGTGGTAAGGATTGGCTTGCGGGTGGGGTTCATGGCTGGGGTCCTTTGCTTGACTGGTTACTGGCGTTGGTCGTTCTGGCGAAGAATGCGGATGTCGAGGAGGAGGCCGTCGGTGTTGAGGGCGAAGCGAAGCTGCCAGTTGCCGGCGTCGACCTCGTGCTCGGGCTCGTGGTCGAGGGTGGTGAGGACGCGGCCGAGATTTTCGAGGACAGCGGCTTCGGAGATGTTGCCGCTCTGGCGAGCGGTCTTGACGTAGACGGCGTTCTTGAGGAGAAGATCGCGGGTTTCCATGCGGGTGGCGGCGTCAAGCGGACCAGAGGTGTGATTTACCTCGGTGAGCAGACGCTCGGCGGTGTCGAGGTGGTTGGCGATAGCGGGATCTACGGGCTCGGTGGTGAGGGGGCCGTGGCCGTTGATGGCCAGGTTGGGGCGAAGAGCTGGTTTGACTTGCTTGGTGTGGAGTCCGAGGAAGGTAACGAGGACAAGGGTGGCCACGGCGAAGGCAGCAGAGGGGACCATCCGGCGCCACGAGATGAGGCTGCGTTTCCGCGCGGGAGTGATCGCGGGAAGGTTGATACGGAGGCGGTGCCAGTTGCGCTCGAGGTTGGCCTCGGGGACGGGCTCGGCGGAGAAGACGCGGAGGGTCTCGGCGATGGACTCGGAGAGCACGGCGCAGGGGTCGCAGGACTCGAGATGCTGGCGGATTACGTGTTCGTCGGCGGCCTCGTGCAGGTGATAGGCGATGAGGTGTTCTTCGGTGGGGTGCGTCATCGGGTGCCTCCTTGTGTCAGCGGGCGGGGCGTGAGCGGGCGAAGGGTTGGGGCGAGGGCGCGGCGGAGCTTGCCGACGGCGCGGAAGACGGCCTGCTTGGCGGAGTTGGCCGGGATGTTGAGGGCGGTGGCGATCTCGGCGATGGGAAGTTCTTCCATGTGGCGGAGGGTGAAGGCGGTGCGCTCCATTGGGGTGAGAGAGTCCATGGCGGCTTGGCGGATGGTGGTGGATTCGCTGTCGAGAAGGAGGCGCTCAGGGCCGGCTTTGTGGTCGGGTATCTGGCGGGTCTGTTCTTCGGGGGTGGGCTCGTCGGCGATGCGGTCGGCGCGCTCGGTGAGGTCGCGTTTGCGGCGTTCGATGAGGTTAATGGCGGTGTTCATGGCGATTCGGCTGATCCAAGTGGAGAAGGTGGCGTCGTGGCGGAAGGTGGAGAGCTTGTTGTAGGCGCGGAGGAAGGATTCCTGGGCGACGTCTTCCGCGTCGGACTCGTTGCCGGTGATGCGGAAGGCGATCCGGAAGACGTATTGGAAGTGGCGATCCATGAGCGTGCGGTAGGCGTCACGGTCGCCGGAGAGGACTTGGTCGATCGCATTTTGGTCCGTAAGTTCCATTCGCCCGATTAGACAATGGGTTGGGCGAGCGGTTAGGTTGGGGCGGTTTATTTTTTTGGTGCGGGTGGGACGGGCAACCGCAGACGCAGGTTCCCTCCGGGAACGACAGCCAGAAGGCAACGGCGGGGATAGCAGACTTGGGGGCGGGTTCGGGCTATTCGGGGAGTTTTGCTTCGAGAGCAGCGGGGAGGTTCTGCTGCGGGTATTTGGAGTTGCCGATGCGTTGGGCGTGGTAGATGCCGGAGTGGCCCGAAAAGAGGTAGCTGACGACGCAGGCTATGCCGGCGTAGGCTCCGGCTTCGGCTCCGAAGAGCTCTACCGCCATGAGGGTGGAGGCTATCGGGGTATTGGCGGCTCCGGCGAAGACAGCTACGAAGCCCATTCCGGCGAGCAGCGATGGAGGAAGCGGGAGGAGGTTCGAGAGGGCGTTGCCGAGGGTTGAGCCGATGAAGAAGAGGGGGGTTACTTCTCCACCTTTGAATCCCGTGCCGAGGGTGAGGGCGGTGAAGAGGAACTTAGCCGCGAAGTCATAGATGGGGAGGCGGGTTTGGAAGGAGGCGACGATGGTGGGAATGCCGAGGCCGATGTACCTGGTCGTGCCGATGGCGAGCACGGCCAAAGTGACGAGGATGCCTCCGGCGAACGGGCGTAAAGGCGCGTAGGCGATATGGCGTTTGGCGAAGGCGGAGACGGCGTGAGTTGTTCGGGCGAAGGCCATTGCGATGAGGCCGAAGACGATTCCGGCGGCGATGGAGGAGAGGATGCCGCGCACGTCGACGGCGGGCACGGAGGAGACTTGGTAGAGAGTGTGGTGGACGTGCCAGGCGCGGGTGGTGAGGTCTCCGGCGAAGGCGGCGATGAAGCAGGGGAAGAGGGCTTCGTAGCTGAGGGAACCGATGGCGAGGACCTCGAGGCCGAAGACGGCTCCGGCGAGCGGGGTTCCGAAGACGGAGGCGAAGCCTGCACTGACTCCGGCCATGAGGAGGATGCGGCGGTTGGCGGGGGCGAGACGAAGGGGGATGGAGAGTTGGTCGGCGAGGGAAGCTCCGGTTTGTATGGCGGTGCCTTCACGGCCAGCGGAGCCACCGAAGAGGTGGGTGATGAAGGTCCCAAGGAGGATGAGAGGCGTCATGCGGAGGGGAATGACTGCCTGGGGGTTGTGGATCTCGTCGATGATGAGATTGCTGCCTGCCTCGACGGAGGCTCCGAAGTGTCGATACAGGAGGCCAACGACCAACCCCGCTGGCGCGAGGAGATAGAGGAGCCACGGATGATTCTCGCGCAGGGTGGTGGCTAGGTTGAGCGAGACGAGGAGGAGAGCGGAGGCGGTGCCAGCGAGGATTCCAGCGAGGGTCGCAAGGGGAATCCACCGCAAAAGCTGCACAAAAGTTGTAGAGCTGCCGATAGTGAGGCTGTGAGTAGCGGACTTGTGCGAGGTCGAAGAGGTTTCGGGCACGGGACTCCTATCGTAAGTAGGAGTCATCAGCTTCACCTTGGAGGGCGAGCGTCGTCGGCGAACCCCATCGCCAAGATTATGTCGTAACGATACCGCGACGCGAGAGTCAGGGTCAATCGGATAGGGGTAAAAGTTGGCAGGTTTGGCGCGAGGCGAGTATGCTCTCGCGTATCCCGGGCAGGCACGATGTGATGTGAACGATGGAGGAAACGTCAGAGTTCCGCTAAAACGTTCGAGGAGCGAGGATGGAAGGTAAGTCTTTGGGATTAGACCAGGCTGGTGTTGTTTCAGAAAACAAACGGGCAGTGGATTGGACGAGCGTACCGTGCGGGACGGAGACGATTCTGCTGGCGGACGACGATAGAGCGGTGAGGATGTTGACCGCCACGATCCTTGAGAAGAAGGGGTATACGGTCCTCGCTGTATGTGATGGGGATGAGGCGCTGCATTGGATTCAGGAACGGCCGGATGATTTCGACCTTTTGATCACGGACATGAATATGCCGGGGATCAATGGTCAGGAGCTGGCGCTGAAGGTGCTGGGCTGGCGGCGCGGGATCAAGGTTCTGCTGGTGTCAGGATCGATGGAGACGCTGGAGATGCTGGAGGTGCTTCGGCGTGAGGAGGATATGCGGTTTCTGGAAAAGCCGTATACACCGATGGCCTTATGCCTCAAGGTGCGGGAAGTGCTCGAACTCAGCTAGGCGGGTTTGTGGAATGTGCCGGGTAAAGTAGTCTGTCCTTTCGAGCCAGCTTCTTTTCGGAGGACACCTTGGCGCTTGATGCACGAAGGATGATTGCGGATTTAGAGGAACTGAAGGCTTTGACGGCGGATGCGCGTGGGGCGCAGAGGGTGGCGTGGACGCCGGTGTGGCTGAAGGCGCGAGGGTGGTTTCAGGACAAGGTGAAGGCGCTTGGGCTCGAGCATCACCTGGATGCGGCGGGGAACTCGTGGTCTACGCTGGCGGGTGAATCGGAGAAGGTGCTGCTGCTTGGGGGGCATCTGGATTCGGTGCCGAACGGTGGGTGGCTGGATGGATGCCTTGGGGTGCTGGCTTCGCTGGAGGTTGTGCGGAGTTTAAACGAGGAGTACGGCGGGCGCCCTCCGGTTACGGTTCGGGTGGTGGATTGGGCGGATGAGGAAGGGGCCCGGTTTGGGCGGAGCCTGTTTGGGTCTTCGGCGTTCGCTGGGACGCATACGGTCGCGGCGGATCGGGTACGGACGGATCGGGATGGGGTGAAGCTCGAGGATGCGCTGCGGGAGTGTGGGATCGATATCGAGCGGATTGGCGATGCTGCGGTCGAGAAGGCTGGGGCGGTGGCCTATCTTGAATTGCATATCGAGCAGGGGCCGGTGCTGGAGGCGATGGGGCTTCCGCTTGGCGCGGTGACGGGAACCAAAGGCGTGGAGCGGCATGCGATCACGTTTTATGGGCAGGAGGCGCATTCGGGATCGACCCCGATGGGGGTGAGGCGAGACGCGCTGGCTGCGGCTGCGAAGCTTGCGCTCGAGATTCGGCCGATTGCGAAGAAGCATGCGGATGCGGTGGCGACGATGGGGAGCGTAAAGACATTTCCGGGGATCGTGACTGCTGTTGTCGGGCGATGCGAGACGACGCTGGATATGCGGGATCTCGATGCGGAGGTGCTGGCTGAGATGCTGGCACGGGCGGATGGGGCGAGCCGGAAGTTCGCGGGGGAGGAAGGATGTACGGTCGAGTGGTCGAGGATCTGGAGTATTGAGCCGATTCCATTCGATGCGCGGCTGGTCGAGATGTGTGATGAGGCGGTGCGGGAGGTCGCGGGGGTGTCGCACCGGTTGCCTTCGGGTCCGTTGCATGACGCGGCGGAGGTGGCGCGGGCGGGGATTCCTACGGTGATGATGTTTGTGCAGTCGCTGGCTGGGTTGAGCCATAACAGCGCGGAGGATACGCGGAAGGAAGATCTGGGGATGGCTTGTGAAGCGTTTGGACGGCTGGCCGGGAAGACGATGGCGTGGGTGGTAGAGGCGTAGGGACTCGCAGGCGGCAACCACTTTTGCGGCGCGATGGTGCATAATCAACTCTCCGATTGAAGAGAAAAGCTGGTTCTGCTGCCCTGGGAGATGACAGGGTGGATTTGTACTCCATTTTGATCACGCTGGAGGCGGGACTGTCCGGATGAGTGAGCGAGTTTCTTTTTTTGAGCAGGTTCAGGTTCAGCCTGAGATTGTGGCGCGGTTTGGCGATCTGCATCCTGCGTTTGATTTGCAGGCGGCTGTGCCGGAGGCGAACCGGTGTCTGTTCTGCTTCGATGCGCCGTGCACGGGGGCTTGCCCGACGCATATCGATGTGCCGAAGTTCATCAAGAAGATTGCGAGTGGGAATCTTTCGGGGTCGGCGAAGACAATTCTTGAGGCGAATGTACTTGGGGCTAGCTGCTCGCGGGCTTGTCCGGTGGAGGTGCTGTGCGAGGGGGCCTGCGTGATGCACCGGTACAACCGGCAGCCGATCGAGATTGGGCGGCTGCAGCGGTTTGCGATGGATGCGTTTCATGCGACGGGGGCTGGACTGCCGTTCGAGGTTGGGGCGGAGACGGGTAAGTCTGTTGCGCTGATCGGGGCTGGGCCGGCTTCGCTGGCTTGCGCGGTGGAGCTTCGCAAGCGGGGGATTCGGGCGACGATCTACGACGCCCGCAAGCTGCCGGGTGGGTTGAACACGTACGGGATCGCGGAGTACAAGCTGCCTTTGCTGGAGAGCTTGCGAGAGATTGAGTTGGTGGCTGGGATGGGGGTGGAGTTCCGCTTCGGGGTGACGGTGGATGCGGCTCAGCTTGCGGAGATCGAGGCCGGGTCCGATGCGGTGTTTCTTGGGATGGGGCTCGGGGCAATTCACCGGTTGGGGATTGCCGGGGAAGAGATGGCCGGGGTGACGAATGCACTCGACCTGATCGAGGGGTATAAGTCGGGATCGATTACGAGTGTTCCGGCGAGGGTCGCGGTGATCGGGGCGGGGAATACGGCGATCGACGCGGCGATTGCGGCTGTGCGGCTTGGGGCTCAGGAAGTCACGATGGTGTACCGGCGTGGGGTGGAGCAGATGTCCGCGTTCGGGTTTGAATATGAGCATGCCAAGGCCGAGGGCGTGCGGTTCCTTTGGTATGTGCAGCCGGTGGGGCTTGTTGGAGATGAGGCAGTCGAGGGGTTGAGGTTAGGGCAGTTGGAGACTTCGGAGGACGGGTCGTTGCTGCCCGTTGCCGGATCGGAGTTTTCGGTGCCGGTGGAGATGGTAGTGATGGCGATCGGGCAGGGGACACATACGGGATTTCTTGCGGGGGCCAAGGTGGAGTTGGAGCGGGGGCGCGTTTTGATCGACCGGGTTACGGGGCAGACATCGCATGCGAAGTATTTTGCGGGTGGGGATTGTACAAACGGAGGGCGAGAGGTCGTGGACGCCGTCGCCGATGGAAAACGGGCAGGGCTGGGGATTGCGGCCTGGCTGGAGGGACAGCATGGCTAAGGTGACTCCGACGCTTGAGACGAACTTTTGCGGGATTCCGTGTATCAATCCCTTCTGGCTGGCTTCGGCTCCGCCGACGAACTGCGGCGAGCAGATTATGCGGGCGTTCGATGCGGGATGGGGTGGGGCGGTGTGGAAGACGATCGGGGCCCCGATTACAAACGTGAGCTCGCGGTACTCGTCTATCGACTGGGATGGGCGTCGGATGATGGGGCTCAATAATATTGAGCTGATTTCGGATCGGCCGACCGAGGTGAATCTACGCGAGATCGCCGAGGTGAAGAGGCGGTATCCGAAGCATGTGGTGATTGCCTCGCTGATGGTGGAGAGCAAGCGGGAGACGTGGCACGACATTGTGCAGAAGGTGGAAGATGCCGGGGCGGATGGGCTTGAGCTGAACTTCGGGTGTCCGCATGGGATGAGCGAGCGGGGTATGGGGTCGGCGGTGGGGCAGGTGCCAGAGTACTGCGAGCAGATTACGGGGTGGGTGAAGGAGAAGGCTCGGACTCCGGTGATCGTGAAGCTGACGCCGAATATCTCGGATATTCGGATGCCGGCGCGGGCGGCGAAGAGAGCGGGGGCGGATGCGCTGTCGGCGATCAATACGATCAACTCGATCACGGGGATCGACCTGGATACGCTGGAGCCTAGGCCGAATGTGGATGGGAAGAGCTCGCATGGGGGGTACTGCGGGCCTGCGGTGAAACCGATTGCGCTGAACATGGTGCAGCAGGTGCAATCGGATGCGGCTTCGACGCTGCCGCTTTCGGGGATTGGCGGGGTGGGGAACTGGCGGGATGCGGCCGAGTTCATCCTGCTTGGGTGTGGAACGGTGCAGGTTTGTACGGCGGTGATGCACTACGGGTATCGGATTATCGAAGACCTGCAGGATGGGTTGCTGGAGTGGATGGGCACGAAGGGCTATCGGACTATCGATGACTTTTTGGGGCTGTCGCTGCCGAATGTGAGGGAGTGGAAGAACCTCAACCTGAACTACCAGGTGGTGGCGCGGATCCATGAGGATCTATGTATCGGGTGCCAGCTTTGCTATACGGCTTGCTGGGATGGGGCGCATCAGTGCATTCATCTTGACCGGACGGCGGCGGTGCAGGATATTACTCGGACTCCGGATATGGTGACGGCGGAGAGTGCGCGGAAGATTTCGACGACTCCGATCCCGAAGCTGGATGCGGGTGGACTGGGAAGGTCGAGCAAGGTGACTCCGCTGGAGCGTGTGCCTCGGGTGGATGAGCATCATTGCGTGGGTTGCAATCTTTGCTCCCTGGTGTGCCCGGTAGATGGGTGCATCACGATGGAGCGGATTGAGAATGGATTGGCACCGGAGACGTGGGCGGAGCGGTCGGCTGCGGGGCTTGTGGCGGAGGGTGCGGCTTCGGAGGTTATCAATCCGAATGTGTAATTTTGGGAGTTGCTTATGGGAGTTTTGATTCAGCATGGGACCGTGGTGCATGCTACCGGCGCGGTGAAGGCGGATGTGCTGCTGGAAGGGGAGAGCATCGCCGCTGTGGGGCTGGGGCTCGAGGCGGCGGGGCATAGCGTTGTCGATGCGACTGGACTGCTTGTGATGCCGGGTGGCATCGATGTGCATACGCATCTCGATATGCCGTTTGGGGGAACTGTTTCGGCGGATGACTATCGGACGGGCACGATCGCGGCTGCGGTTGGTGGGACGACGACCGTGATCGACTTTGCGCTGCAGGCGAAGGGTCATTCGATGCGCGAGGCTTTGGATATATGGCTTGCGAAGTCGCGTGGGAAGGCTTGTATCGATTACTCGCTGCATATGGCGATTACGGATCTTGGGCCGGGCGATGGGCATTCGGGGCTGAAGGAGATGGAGGAGATGGTGAGCGAGGGGATCTCTTCGTTCAAGCTCTTCATGGCTTATCCCAATGTGCTGATGATCGACGATGGGTTGATGTTTCGGGTGATGCAGAAGGCGGGAGCGCTGAATGCGCTGTGCTGTATCCATGCGGAGAATGGAAGCGCGATCGACATTGTTGTCGAGCAGATGGTCGCCGAGGGTAAGACTGCGCCGCACTACCATGCGCTGAGCCGGTCTACCAAGGCTGAGGCGGAGGCGACGCATCGGTCGATTGCGCTGGCGGAGATGGCGGGGGCTACGGTTTACATCGTTCACCTTTCGAATGAGGATGCGCTGCGCGAGTTGAAGCATGCGCAGGAGCGTGGGCTGCGAGCGATCGCGGAGACTTGCACGCAGTATCTTGTGCTGTCGATTGAAGAGCAGATGCCGGGCAAGAGTTGGGAGGAGGCGAAGTATGTGTTTACTCCTCCGCTGAGGGAGAAGAAGAACCAGGAGCCGCTTTGGGGAGCGCTTGAGGATGGGTCGTTGGCCGTGGTCTCGACAGATCATTGCCCATTCCGGTTCGCGGATCAGAAGTCGCTGGGGAAGGATGATTTCCGGAAGATTCCGAATGGTGGTCCGGGGGTTGAGAACAGGCTACAAATTTTGTGGCATTTTGGAGTCAACAGCGGACGGATAACTCCGGAGAGATTTGTGGAGTTGAGTTGCACGGCTCCGGCGCGGATCTTTGGCATGGCGAATAAGGGCGAAATCGCGGTGGGGAAAGATGCGGATGTGCTGCTGTGGGATCCTGCGAAGGACTATACGATTTCGGCGGCGACGCAGTGCATGGCGACGGACTACTCGATGTTCGAAGGTTGGACGGTGAAGGGGAATGTCAAGCATGTCTTCTCGCGGGGGGAGTTAGTGGTTGAGGATGGCACGTGGGTGGGTGAGACCGGGCGGGGCCGCTTTGTGAAGCGGAAAGCGAATGCGGGAGGGTATGCCTGATGCTGACGCCTGCCAAGGCCGGTGGGGATGTGGCGGTGATCGAGCACGATCCGCGGCTTTATAACGAGGATCTTGCTCCGACGACATCGGCTCATCGAACGTGGGGGACTTACAACTACATTGCGTTGTGGTTCTCGATGTCGATGGAGGTGACGACGTACATGCTGGCTTCATCGTTGATCGCGGGTGGGATGAACTGGAAACAGGCGGTGTTTACGATCCTACTTGGTAACCTGATTGTGTTGGTTCCGATGATTTTGAATGCTCATGCGGGGGCGAAGTACGGGATTCCGTTTCCTGTGTTTGTGCGGGCGAGTTTTGGGACGCGAGGGGCGAATCTTCCGGCTATCCTGCGGGCGCTGGTGGCTTGTGGATGGTTCGGGATTCAGTCGTGGCTTGGTGGGCAGGCGATCGCAGCGATGATTGCTGTGCTTTGGCCGCATACGGCGGCGATGCCTTCAGTGTTGTGGGCGAGCTTCCTTGGGTTCTGGCTGCTTAACATGGCGGTGGTTTGGCGTGGTGTGGAGTCAATACGTTTCTTGCAGGGGTTCTCGGCTCCGTTCATGCTAGTGATGTCGCTGACTCTTCTATTCTGGATGGTGCATAAGGCGGGTGGGTTTGGGCCTATGCTCTCAGCGCCAAGTAAGTTCACCTCGACCGGGAGTTTTCTGCACTTCTTCTTTCCTTCACTTACCGCGATGGTTGGGTACTGGGCGACGTTGTCGCTGAATATTCCTGACTTTACTCGGTATGCGAAGTCGCAGGATTCGCAGGTTGTGGGACAGGCGTTTGGGCTTCCGGTGGCGATGACGCTTTATTCGTTTATCGGGATCGCCTGCACTTCGGCTTCGGTGGTGATCTTTGGGGAGCCGGTGTGGTCGCCGATTACGTTGCTCGGAAGATTTCATCAGCCGGGTGTGGCATTTCTGGCTTTGATTACGGTGCTGATTGCTACGTTAAATGTGAATATCGGGGCAAATGTCGTTTCGCCTTCGAACGATTTCTCCAATCTGAATCCTCGACTGATCAGCTTTCGCACGGGTGGGTTGATTACTGGCTTTCTTGGCTTGGCGATGATGCCGTGGAAGCTGATGGCTACCTTTGGGAGTTATATCTTTGGATGGCTTGTGGGGTATTCGGGACTGCTTGGGCCGGTGGCTGGCATCATGGTGGCGGATTACTTTCTGATTCGCGGGACTAAGCTGAATGTTGTCTCGCTCTACCATCGCGGTGGGGAGTATGAGTACTCGAAGGGAATCAATCCGCGGGCGATTGTTGCGCTTGTGGTGGGTGTGGTGATCGCGCTGATTGGCCTCGTGGTGCCCTCGGTGCGGTTTCTTTATGACTATGCGTGGTTCGCCGGTTTCTTTCTTTCAGCGGCGATGTACTACGTGCTGATGCTTGGTTATCGTGCCGATGCTGCAGTGAGAACAGGCATGGTGTTAACGAATGACGATGTAAGTCCAGAAGAGATTGGATCGCCCTCATGAGCCCGAACGAGATGATGTTGGAGAAGAGCGAAACGTTGACGAGTGAGCAGATCGTCGAGCTGACGCGGAAGCATAACTACGGTACGTGGCGGTTCCAGAAGGGTTGGAACCCGATGCATATCGTCGACGCGGAAGGGTGCTACATCGTCGATGGGAAGGGCAAGCGGTATCTCGATTTTTCCGCGCAGTTGATGTGCTCGAACCTGGGGCATAAGAACCAGGTGGTGATCGATGCGATCGCGAAGCAGGCGCAGCAGTTGAGCTATGCAATGCCTGGATATGCGACGGAGGTGCGGGCCGAGTTATCCAAGCTGCTGGTGGAGGTGCTGCCGGCAGGGTTGAGCAAGTTCTTCTTTACGACCTCGGGGACGGAGGCCAATGAAGCCGCGTTCAAGATCGCCCGGATGTATACGGGGAAGACGAAGATCATTGCGCGGTACAGGTCGTACCATGGGTCGACGACGGGATCGATTGCGGCTACGGGGGATCCTCGCCGATGGGCGATGGAGCCTGGGGGAAAAGGGCCGGGAGTGATCTTCGGGCCTGAAGTTAACTGCTATAAGTGTCCGATTAGGCACACATATCCCGGTTGCGGGATTGCGTGTGCGGACTATCTCGAGCACATGATCCGGAACGAGTCGGATGTGGCGGCTGTGCTTATTGAGCCGGTGGTTGGGACGAACGGCGTGCTTGTCCCGCCGGATGAGTACATGCCGAAGCTGCGGAAGATCTGCGATGAGTATGGCGTGTTGCTGATCGCGGATGAGGTGATGAGTGGATGGGGCAGAACGGGCGAGTGGTTCGCGATGAATCACTGGGGTGTGGTGCCGGACATTCTTACGACGGCAAAAGGCATCACGGGGGCTTATGTGCCGCTTGGGCTATGCGCTACGAGTGGAAAGATCGCGGATTTCTTTGAGGACCATTACTTCGCACATGGGCATACCTATGAGGCGCATCCGATGACGCTGGCGCCTGCAGTAGCTGCGATTAGAGAGATGCAGAGGATGGATCTGGTGGCGCGGGCGAAGGGGCTTGAGCCTTATCTGCGGGGTAAGCTCGAGGAGCTAAAGGCGAAGCATCCCAGCGTGGGGGATGTGCGGGGCAAGGGGCTTTTCTGGGCTGTCGATCTTGTCAAGAATCGGACGACGAAGGAGCCGTTTGGGACTTACTCGGACAAGGTCGCGGGACGGCCACTTCTTGTCGATCAGATTGCGGGGAAGATCCTAGCGGACGGAGTGACGATCCAAGCGTGGGTGTCGCACTTCATCATTGCGCCGCCGCTCATCATCACGAAGGTACAGATTGATTTTGGGATAGACGCGCTGGATCGGCATCTCTCGATCGCGGATGCCTTGGTTGAGGGGGGATGATTCGGTGGGAGATGTGTCGGGAGTTACTTCGGACAGTTAACGGGAGCAAGAACAGAAACGCAGATTCCCTTCGGGAATGACAACTAAAGTGTCGCGGCGATCCTAGCCGCGACACTCTAGCTTCAGGCGATGGGCCACTTCCAGTTGCGAATTTCGGGCCGGTCGATGCCGTTGTCGTGGGAGTAGCTGATGGAGTCGGTGATCTGATCCTTCAGCCATTCCTTCGTGTGGGCGGCTGTGACTTGCAGTGACGGAACACGGTCGATGACGTCGATGGCGAGGTTGAAGCGATCGACCTGATTGAGGATGGCTAGCTCCAGGGGCGTGTTGATGTTGCCCTTCTCCTTGTAGCCGCGAACGTGGAAGTTATCGTGGTTGGTGCGCTTGTACGTCAGCTTGTGGATGAGTGATGCGTAGGCGTGGAAGTTGAAGATGACCGGCTTGTCGACGGTGAAGAGGGAGTCGAACTCTCGTTCCGAGAGGCCGTGAGGGTGTTCGCGTTCGGGCATCAGGCGGAAGAGATCGACCACGTTGATGAAGCGGATCTTCAGCGACGGGCATTTTTCGCGCAGGATGGCTACTGCGGCCAGAGACTCCGAGGTGGGAATGTCTCCGGCACAGGCCATGACGACGTCTGGTTCCTGGCCGGTGTCGTTACTGGCGAAATCCCATATGCCGATGCCCTTGGTGCAGTGTCGGACGGCGTCATCCATGTTGAGGTACTGGAGGTGGGCGGCTTTGTCGGCGACGATCACGTTGACGTAGTCGACGGAGCGGAGGCAGTGGTCGGCGACGCTGAGGAGGCAGTTGGCGTCTGGCGGGAGGTAGATGCGAGTGATCTCGGGGCTCTTGTTGGTGACGATGTCCAGGAAGCCGGGATCCTGGTGGGTGAAGCCGTTGTGGTCCTGACGCCAGACGAGCGACGTGATGAGCAGGTTGATGGAAGAGACGGGGGCGCGCCAGCGGAGTTCGAGCTTGCTCTTTTCGAGCCACTTGGCGTGCTGGTTGAACATGGAGTCGATGATGTGGACGAAGGCCTCGTAGCTGGAGAAGAAGCCGTGACGTCCGGTGAGGACGTAGCCTTCGAACCAGCCTTCGAGAGTGTGTTCGCTGAGCATCTCCATGACACGGCCGGAGGTGGAGAGATCGCCGCCGTCCGCATCTTCGGGGAGCATCGCGTTCATCCAGGTTTTGCCGCTGGCTTCGTAGATGACCTGGAGCTTGTTGGAGGCGGTTTCGTCGGGACCGAAGACGCGAAAGTTGGTCATGTTGGCGCGCATGACGTCACGAAGGAATGCGCCGAGGCGCTCGGTGGAGGAGACTTCGAGCTGGCCGGGAAGTTCGAACGTCTCGGCGTAGTCGCGGAAGTCCGGCATGTGGAGAGGCTTACGAAGGGCACCGCCGTTGGCGTGGGGACTTCCGCTGATGCGGCTTGTGCCTTTGGGGGGGAGTTCCTGTAACTCGGGGATGAGGGCGCCGGACTCGTCGAAGAGTTCCTCGGGCTTGTAGCTGCGGAGCCAAGCCTCGACGAGAGCGAGGTGCGCGGGGTTGGTGAGGGGGTCGGTGATGGGAACCTGGTGGGAGCGCCAGGAGCCTTCGAGCTTGTGGCCGTCGATCTCGGTGGGGTCTGTCCAGCCCTTGGGAGTGCGCAGAACGATCATGGGCCAACGGGGACGCTCGGTGGGGGTGCCGGGAGCCGCGGAGCGGGCCTTTTGCTGAATTGCGCGAATGTCGAGGATGACGTGCTCGAGGATGCCGGCCATCTTCTGGTGCATGGTGTCGGGATCGCTGCCCTCGACAAAGTATGGGGTCCAGCCGTAGCCCTTGAGGAGGCTTTCGAGTTCCTCGGGCGAGATGCGGGCGAGGATGGTGGGGTTCGCGATCTTGTAGCCGTTGAGGTGAAGGATCGGAAGGACGGCGCCGTCGTAGATGGGGTTGAGAAATTTGTTGGAGTGCCAGGATGTGGCAAGCGGGCCGGTTTCGGCTTCGCCGTCGCCGACCATGCAGGCGACGATGAGGTTCGGGTTGTCGAAGGCTGCTCCGAAGGCGTGGGAGATGCTGTAGCCGAGTTCGCCGCCCTCGTGGATCGAGCCTGGGGTTTCGGGAGTGCAGTGGCTTCCGATGCCGCCGGGGAAGGAGAACTGCTTGAAGAACTTCTGCATGCCCGTGATGTCCTGGCTCATCGCGGGGTAGACCTCGGAATAGACACCTTCGAGGTAGGAGTTGGAAAGGGTTGCTGGTGCGCCGTGACCGGGGCCGGCGATGTACATGAGTTCGAGATCGTACTTTTTGATCAGGCGGTTCAGGTGGACCCAGGTGAAGGTCTGGCCTGGATCGGAACCCCAGTGGCCGAGGAGGCGGTTCTTGATGTGCTCAACCTTGAGCGGCTCGCGGAGAAGAGGGTTGTCGCGGAGATAGATCATGCCGGCGCAGAGGTAGTTGCACGCGCGCCAGTAGGCGTTCATTTTTCGTGCTTCTTCGGCGGTCAGGGGAGTGGTTTCGACGTTTTTGGAGGAGGAGGATGGGGCGGGGGCGGTCATGGTGCTCATTCGTTACCTCGTGCGGTACCGTGAGTGTGGCGTTCGGTCGAATGTTTACTGGTTGGAACGGGCCAGGCGATCGACGTGCATGGCGATCGTGAGATCTTCCTGTGCCGGAATGACAAAAACGGTTGTCCTACAGTCTGATGCGCTGATGGCGCGCACGCCATTCGTTTTCTGCTGATTTAATGCAGAATTGATGGCAACCCCTAGGGGCTCAAGGCAGGCGAGAGTTTCGTAGCGGGTGAGTGGGTCGTGTTCTCCGATGCCTCCGGCGAAGACGATGGCGTCTAGACCACCTAAGAGCCAGGAGAAGCCGCCGATGGCTTTGGTGAGGCTTCGGGTAAAGACCTTCAGGGCGAGGGTGGCTTCTTTGTTGCCCTTCGCCGAAGCCTCACGGATGGCTTTTACGTCGTTGGGCATGCTGGTGAGGGCGATCATTCCGGCGTCGTGATTGAGAAGCTTTTCAACTGCGGCGGTTGCGGATTCGCGGTCTCCCTGTTGCTGACGGAGGAGATAGAGGAGGAGGCCGGGATCAAGGTCGCCGGGACGGGTTCCCATGACGACGCCCCCGGTGGGTGTGAGGCCCATGGAAGTGTCGACGGACTGGCCGTCTATGAGGGCGGTGACGCTGCATCCGCTGCCGAGATGACAGATGACCATGCGCTTTGGGAAGGGAAGATTCGAGGCGCGGAGCTGGCGGACGATGGACTCGCAGCTCAGGCCGTGGAAGCCGTAGCGGCGGACACCTTGATCGCGATAGGACTTTGGGATGGGGTATGTGGTTGCTTCCTCGGGCATGGTGAGGTGAAAGACGGTGTCGAAGCACGCGTAGTGGGAGACTTCGGGGAAGTGCTTCTGGCCCTCGCGGATGACGTCGAGGACGGCGGGGTCGTGGAGTGGCGCGAAGGAGACTGCCTCCGCGAGGTCGTGGAGGACCTCCGGGGTTATCTTCTGGTGGTCGCTGAGTTTGGGGCCGGGGTGGACGACCCGATAGCCTACGGCTTCGACCGGGGGCATGCGAGGGGCGGATACAGTGTCGAGGATGATGCGGGTGGCGGCGATTGGATCGGCGGCGCTAGGGTCCGAGGGTACAGGGTGATCGATACCGTGGATGGCGAGGTGGGCCGCCGGTGTGCCAATGCCGCTGATCTCACCGTCATAGAGTGTTTGCGGCTCGCGGCTCGAGGTTTCGAACATCGAGAACTTGATCGAGGACGATCCGCTGTTTACGACCAGTATGTGCATCCTGCCGTCCTTTGGGAGAAGCGTGTGCCTGGAGGTCTTCTTCCTTCGACGCTATACCTATCGGGTGAGATGCGGATTAATGGTCGCCTCCATGTGAAGGGGTTGCGCCTCACGCTGCTGGAAAGTCGTGAGGCGCAAGCGTGTTAATAGCCGATGGTGAAGCGGGCTTTGTGGTGCCGCGGCTTTTCGAGTTCGTCGACCAGGGCGATGGCGTAGTCCTCGAACGAGATGCGGCTTGTGCCGGTGGCGTCGGCGATGAGGTCATCCTTGCCGAGGCGGAACTTGCCGGTGCGCTCGCCTGGCTCGAAGAAGCCCGCAGGGCTGAAGTAGGTCCAGTCGATGCTGCTCTTCTTGATGGATTCAAGGAGTTGGACATGGGTGGCGCTGATGGGCAGGTAGGGAGCGGGCAGGTAGCCGGACTCATGCAGGGTGACACCGGGGGCGACGAAAAGGCTGCCTGCTCCGCCGACGACGATGAGGCGGGGGCCGCCTGCCTGCTCGATGGCGCTAACGAGAAGGGCGCTGGGAGCGAGAAGGGCGTCTGTATTTTCGGGCGGAGGGCCAAGGGCGGAGACAACGGCGTCTGCTCCCTGGATGATAGAGGTGGTGGTGGCGAGGTCCGTGAGATCGTCCTGAACCGCGGTGACGTTGGGGAGTTTGTCGACATTTTCCGGCTTGCGGGCCGCGGCTACGACGGTGTGACCACGGTCAACGAGTTCCTTGAGGATAACGGCTCCGGACTTTCCGGTAGCTCCGTAGAGTACGACTTTCATGGGTGTTCCTCCTGCGATCAATTCGCATCTGTTGAGATGCAACGGAAAGTACTTCGGTATCGAAATACTTTGGCTCGAAGTTTATTCCAAAATTTCTGGATCTTCTTTCGGTGTCGAGATATCTTATGTCGTAGTGGTCAGGAGTTCGGATGTGATGAAGGAAAAGGAAATCCCGGATGCTCGCCTGTGGCTCGTGATGACCCGGGCTCACGCGGCGATCGTCCCGTATCTCGAGCGCTCAATCACGGAGTATGGGCTCTGTTTCAGCAAATTCATGATACTCGAGGTTCTGCTGCACAAGGGGCCGCTGCCGATTTCCACGATCGGGGAGAAGGTGTCGCTTGCAAGTGCTTCGATGACGTCGGCGATCGATGGGCTGGAGAAGCTTGGGTTCGTGGTGCGCAAGGACAGCAAGGAAGACAGGCGGGCTCGGCTGGTGTCTCTGACGCCGCAGGGACGCAGGTTGATCACGAAGCTGTTCGCTCGTCATGAGAAGGATCTTGAGTTTCTGATGAAGAGCTTTTCCGAAGAGCAGCGGACCATGATGTATGAGGGGCTGAGGACGATGGGGCATCTTGCGAAAGATGCCGGGAACCCTCCGGAGAAGAAACAGGTTGCTTAGCTCCAACGGGAAGCGGCTGAGAACGAATGTCATTTTGTTGTCACTTGTTACCAATATTCATTGGTGCCGGAGCTATAGTGGATCGACACCCAAACCATTTCGACGATCAACCATGCAAGGAGAAATACCAATGAACCGCCGCCTTTTTACCGCTACCTTCGCTGCTCTTCTGCTTTCGGGAACGAGCGCTTTTGCGCAGAGTTCTACCTGGACCATCGACAAGAACCACTCACAGATCAACTTCCAGATCCGCCACATGGGCGTGAGCAACGTTCGCGGCTCGATCAGCGGCGTAACCGGTGAGATCGTGTGGGACGAGAAGGATCCTTCGAAGGACAGTGTGACCGCGACCGCCACGACCTCGACGGTAACGACGAACAACGAGAAGCGCGATGCGCACCTGAAGTCGCCTGACTTTTTCAACGTGGAGAAGTCCCCAACGCTGACCTTCAAGTCGACCAAGGTCTTCAGCGAGGGTGGCAAGCTGAAGGTGATTGGCGATCTAACGCTTGGCGGTGTGACGAAGAGCACGACGCTTGAGGTGGATGGACCGTCGGCTCCGCAGCCTGGTCAGAACGGCAAGGTAGTAACCGGACTCTCCGTGACGGGGCAGATCAAGCGGAGCGACTTCGGCTTCGGACAGAAGTTCACCGCACCGGTGCTTGGCGATGATGTCCAGTTTACGATCGACGTAGAAGCGGGTAAGTAAGCTTCACGTTTCGGCCGTTCCAGAGCCCCCACTCTCGATGAGAGTGGGGGCTTTCTGTTTTCAGCGTTGCTTCCTTGTTTAGGCTGGTGCCGAGTATTGTGATGATCGGCGGTTAAGATCGCTCTGGGAGCAAGGTATGCCGGAGAAGTGGCAGGGGGTTTCGCGGAGGACGTTTTGCGCTGGGGCGGGCGCTGTGCTCCTGAGTTCGGGGGGGCATGGGTGGGCTCTACCGGGTGGGGAGCGCAGTGGATATGCGTTGGTCGCGAAGATGGATCGTGGGAGGATTCTTGCGGCTGCGAACAGGTATGTTTTGGAGAAGCCGAAGACGTTGACGGATTTCCCTTCGCCGAAGAGTCCGGGTGGTCCGCACGACTTCTTTTCGCAGGCGGACTACTTCTGGCCGGATCCTGCGCATCCGGACGGACCTTATGTCAATCGGGATGGGCAGAGCAATCCGGATAACTTTAGCGGCCATCGGAAGGCGATGATTGCCCTGTCGATCCAGATGCCAGCATTGACGGCGGGTTGGGTCTTGACTGGCGAACGGAGGTATGGAGCGGCTGCTGCGGATCATCTGAGGGCATGGTTTGTGACCGAGGCTACGCGGATGACGCCGAACCTTGAGTATTCGCAGGGCGTGCACGGCGTGTCGACGGGGAGGTCGTACGGGATCATCGATACGCTCCATCTTGTGGAGGTGGCGCGGGCAGCGAGTCATGTTGCTCCGGTCATGATGACACCGGCCGAGCAGACTGCGCTGCATGGATGGTTTCGAGACTATCTCCACTGGCTGAAGACGAGTGAGAAGGGGAAGACCGAGGGCAAGGCGCTCAATAACCACGCGGCCTGCTGGGCGCTGCAGGTCGCGGAGTTCGCGCGGCTGATCGGGGACGGTACGACTCGGGGTGAGGCGCGGGAGCAATATGAGCGGGTTCTGCTACCGGACCAGATGGGGCAGGATGGGAGCTTTCCGAAGGAACTGGTTCGGACGAAGCCCTACAGCTATTCGATCTTCAACTTCGATGTGATGGCGATGATTTGTCAATCGCTGGCGGATGGCGGGAACGATCTGTTTGGATTTGTAACGGCTGACGGACGCGGCATCTGCAAGGGAGCGGCGTTTCTGTATCCCTATTTGAAGGATAAAGACGCGTGGCCCTATGCGAAGGACGTGGAGCACTTCGACGCGCTTCCTGTGCGATCGCCGGGGCTGCTGTTCGCGGGAATTGCGTGCAGTCGCGAGGACTATGTGCAGCTTTGGAAGGGCATGAACGCTGATCCGACGGATGCGGAGGTGATCCGGAACTATCCGGTGCGGCAGCCTCTTCTTTGGTTTCCTGGGGCGCATGGACGGCGATAGATGGTCGTTTCTGCGACCCGCGGGTGTGGTGGAGCATCAGAAATGTGCGGTCGCGCGAGCGAAGGGCAAAGGTCCTGAGGTCGTGTGTGTCTGCCTGCCTTTGCTCGCGAAACCTTACAATGGGTATCAGACAACTCCTGATCGCCGCACGACCCAGGAAACCATCCGACACTTGATCAAGAGGACTTGCCCGTATGTGGATTGTCAAGATCGCGCTCGACCGACCCTACACCTTCATCGTGTTGGCGCTGCTGATCCTGATCCTCAGCCCCGTGGTGATTCTGGGGACACCAACGGACATTTTTCCGAGCATCAATATTCCCGTCATCGCGGTGGCCTGGACGTACACGGGGTTGAGCCCGGAGCAGATGGAAGGGCGCGTTACGACGGTCTATGAGCGGGTGTTGACGACCACGGTCGATAACATCGAGCACATCGAGTCGACGACGATTAACGGGACGTCGATCGTGAAGGTCTTCCTTCAGCCGAAGGCGAGTATCGACCGGGCGAACGCGCAGATCACGGCTGTGTCGCAGTTGATTTTGCGGCAGATGCCACCGGGATCCCTGCCTCCGCTGATCATTAACTACAACGCGTCGACGGTGCCGATTCTGCAGCTTGGGCTTTCGGGGAAGAACCTTACGGAGTCGCAGCTCAACGACCTCGCGTTGAACTTCTTGCGTACGCAGTTAGTGACAGTTCCGGGGGCGGCGGTGCCGTATCCGTTTGGCGGTCGGACGCGGCAGGTGATGGTGAATCTCAATCCGCATTTGCTGCAGGCGAAGGGGCTTTCACCGACGGATGTGCTGAACGTGATTGGGCAGCAGAACCTTATCCTGCCGGGCGGCACGGCGAAGATCGGGCAGTTTGAGTATGACGTCGATCTGAACGCGGACGCGAAGACGGTGCAAGAGTTGAACGATATCCCGCTGAAGACGACGGGGTCGTCGACGGTGTATGTGCGGGATGTGGCGACGGTGAGTGATGGGTTCGCACCGCAGACCAACGTGGTGCGTCAGGATGGGAATCGCGGTGGGTTGGTAACGATCTTCAAGGCCGGCGATGCTTCGACAATCGATGTGGTGAAAGGGATTCGGGCAATTCTGCCGAGGGTCGCGCAGACTCTCCCGCCGGATCTGAAGATTCAGCCTCTGTCGGACCAGTCAGTATTTGTGCGTGGGGCAGTCTCCGGTGTGGTGCGCGAGGCGATTATTGCGGCGGCGCTCACGGGGATCATGATTCTGCTGTTCCTGGGTAGCTGGCGCAGCACGATCATTATTGCGGTTTCGATTCCGCTTTCGATCCTCACGTCGGTGATGGTGCTGAGCTTTTTGCACGAGACGATCAACATCATGACGCTGGGCGGGCTTGCCTTGGCCGTGGGCATCCTGGTCGACGATGCGACGGTGACGATCGAGAACATTGAACGGCATTTGGAGGATGGGGCGCCGCTGCGAGAGGGGATTTTTGAAGGAGCCGCGCAGATTGCGGTGCCTGCGCTTGTTTCGACGCTGTGTATCTGCATCGTCTTCCTGCCGATGTTTTTTCTGTCGGGTGTGGCGCGTTATCTGTTCGTGCCTCTGGCCGAGGCGGTTGTGTTCGCGATGATTGCGTCGTACCTGCTTTCGCGTACGCTTGTGCCAACACTTGCGATGTACCTGTTGAAGGCGAAGCACGAAGCTCCGAAGGAGACACGGAATCCGTTTACACGCTTTCAGCGTGGGTTTGAGCGTGTTTTTGAAGCTACAAGGCTTTCGTATGAGCGGCTTCTGCGATGGCTTGTATCGATGCGCGTAGTGTTCATCCCGGGCTTTCTTGGAGTATGTCTCTGTGCGTTTCTGCTTGTTCCATGGCTTGGACAGGACTTCTTTCCCGATACCGATAGCGGGCAATTCATCCTTCATATTCGGGCGAAGACTGGTACACGTATCGAGGAGACAGCGCGGCTTGCGGATGAGGTAGAAGGTTCGATCCGGCAGGTGATTCCGGCTGGGGAGCTTGAGAATGTATTGGATAACATAGGGCTTCCGTTCAGCTCGATCAACTACATCTACAGCCGTTCGGGACTGACGGGCGCGGCGGATGCGGATGTGCTTGTTTCGTTGAAGGAGAAGCACCACGCGACCGCAGACTACGTGCGCCGCCTGCGGAATGGCCTCGCTTCGAAGTATCCCGGAGTTACGTTCTATTTCTTGCCGGCAGACATCGTGACGCAGACGTTGAACTTTGGTCTGCCAGCGCCGATCGATGTGCAGATCGATGGGGCGGATGTGGAAGGGAACCACAAAGTCGCGGAGAAGATGCTGAGTGAGCTGCGACATGTTCCGGGGCTTGCGGATCTCAGGATTCAGCAGCAGTTCGATTATCCGAAGCTGCATATCGCGGTGGATCGAACGAAGGCGGCGCAGGCCGGGTTCACCGAGCGCGACGTGGCGAACAGCATGCTGATTTCGCTGAGCGGAAGTTTTCAGGTGACGCCAATGTTCTACCTGAATACGAAGAACGGCGTGAACTACAACCTTGTGACGCAGACACCGCAGTACGACATGCAGTCATCGGCCGATCTGAAAAACATGACCATTAGCGGGCCGACCGCGAAGAAAACGGAGATCCTGGACGATATTGCCTCCATCCAGAGAAACGACGAGATGGCGTCCATCAATCACTACAATATCCGGCGTACCGTCGACATCTATGGTGCGGTGCAGGACCGCGACCTTGGGTCTGTTGGGCGAGATGTGAACCGGATCATTGATGAAAACCGTAAACTTCTGCCGCGTGGAAGCTTCATCACGCTGCGCGGGCAGTATGGGACGATGCGGAGCTCCTACATCGGGCTGATCGGCGGACTGGGTTTCGCGATTGTTCTGGTGTACATGCTGATCGTGGTGAACTTCCAGTCGTGGCTCGATCCGTTCATTATCGTGACAGCGCTGCCGGCGGCGCTCGCGGGTATCGTGCTGTTTCTCTTCATCACGCATACGACATTGAGCGTTCCGGCGCTGATGGGCGCGATCATGTGCATGGGCGTCGCGACGGCAAATAGTATTCTTGTGGTGTCCTTCGCCAAGGAGAGGCTGGAGCATCATGGCGATTCGGTGAGCGCCGCGATTGAGGCCGGAACGACTCGTTTCCGGCCGGTTGTGATGACCGCGCTGGCGATGATCATTGGCATGATTCCGATGGCACTTGGACTCGGGGATGGCGGTGAGCAGAATGCGCCGCTTGGGCGCGCTGTGATCGGCGGCTTGATGTGCGCCACCGTTGCGACCTTGTTCTTCGTGCCTTCGGTGTTCAGCCTTCTGCATCGCAAGTACCTACGTCCTATGGCGGATGGGCAGACCACGACAGACCAGATGGAAGTATCTCGGCACGCATGATGACCGAGCAGACAGATGGAGTGATGAGCATGAGCGTGATCGAAGACGGTAAGCAGGATCAAAGAGCGAAAGAGACGGCGCCCACGCAGGCACCTCCGGCAAGACCACGGGGGTTTCTTGTTCTTGCTGCGATCGCAGCAGTAGCGCTTTTCGTGGTCATCTTCCTCGGCATTCATAGCCGGTCGGCTGCGGCGAGTGAGCTTGGGAGCGAAACAGAGTCGTCCGCGGTGCCGATCGTGAGCGTGATTCAGCCGAAGTCGAATACCTCCGCGGAGGAGGTCGTTCTGCCGGGCAACACGCAACCACTCAACGATGCGGCGATTTATGCGCGGACTAATGGATATCTCAAGAAGTGGTACTTCGATATTGGCGCGCATGTGAAGCAGGGGCAACTGCTTGCTGTGATCGATAGTCCTGAGGTGGATCAGCAGCTGGAGCAGGCAAAATCGGATTTGAAGAACGCGCAAACGACGGAAGAGCTTGCGCAGATCACGGCTGACCGCTGGAACGGATTGCTGAAGACGAACTCCGTGTCGAAACAGGAGACGGATCAGTACGTGCACGAACTGAGTGCCAGGCAGGCCACGGTGGCTTCGATGAAGGCTAACGTCGATCGCATTCAGCAACTTCAATCTTTTGAAAAGGTATATGCGCCATTTACGGGTGTAATTACGGCGCGTAACACGGACATCGGGGCGCTGATCGATGCGGGTTCGGCTTCGGCTCCGAAAGAGCTGTTTCATATATCGGCGACGGACAGGCTTCGCGTCTATGTCGCGGTTCCAGAGGTTGACAGCCGCGCTGCCGAGACGGGCGCAAAGGCTACGCTGACGTTCGATGAGTTTCCGGGTGAGACGTTCGAAGGGACGATTGTGCGGGATTCGGATTCGATCGATCCGGCGTCTCGTACGTTGAATGTTGAGGTGGACCTGAACAACGGAAATGGCCGGGTGAAGACAGGGGCTTATGCCTTTGTACATCTAAAGATGCCGCGCGTTGCGCCGACTGCAGCTGAAGCGCTTGTGGTGCCCGCAAATACACTTCTATTCCGGTCAGAGGGGCTTCGAGTTGGCGTGGTGAGGGATGGGAAGGCGGCTCTGATCCCGATTACGATTGGCCGTGATTTTGGCTCAACGGTCGAGGTGATAGCCGGCCTGCGAGCGAGTGACCAGGTGATCGTGAATCCGTCGGATTCGCTGACGAATGGCACCGAAGTTCGTGTCTCGAAGCAGTAGCGGGACGGTTTACGCAATCGTGCGGTCTCTGGATGTTTGGTTTGCTGATGTATTTGCAAGCTCTGCCGATACGGGAATGGAGGACATGGCGCAGGAACGTCTGATGCGATGGCAAGGCTTGCCATCGCGCACACCTGCCGTGTCCTCGCGATTCCTAAATTGGCACCCGGGACGAGAGTTACCGTTCCAAAAAGGGTGACTAAAGGTTCCACGGGCTGCTTCTAAAGTATTACCTGCCTGATCCGATGAACGCGCTGGAGGCTCCTTATGGTCCAGCGGCACACCGTCTCACGCGTTTATTTGTCTCTCGTGGCGCTGCTTCTTGGTGTGCTCGTCCTTGGGTGTGGTCCGCGGACTGATCCGGGGTATGTAACGATTACGGGCAGCGGTAGTTCGTGGTGGCCGGAACTACGATGCAGCTGCACGCGATCGACACGAGCTTTTCGAAACAGACATCCGATGTAACGGGGACGGCGACCTGGACCTCGTCAAGCCCTGCCGTGGCCACGGTAAGCAGCACGGGTCTCCTGACGGGCGTGGCTTCCGGAAGCGTCACGATTACCGCTGTTGTCTCCAGTGATAAAGGGACCTTCGGCGTCTCGGTGGGAGCTGCCACTGTGACCGCTCTTACCGTTAGTCCGCAGAATGCCGCGCTCTCCGCAGGGCAAACCCAGGCGTACACCGCAAGCGCCAGCTACACGGACAAGACCACCGGAGCACCTTCCGGAGCTACATGGAGCGTCTCTCCAACAAGCGTCGCTACCATCAACGCGACCACAGGATTACTGACGGCTGTTGCGAACGGCTCCTACAACGTCACTTGCGTAGCCGGGGGGCAGACCGCGACTGCGCCTGGAACGGTGAACACCGCCCTCCCCTCATCCATCGCGATTACTCCCGTTACGGCGAGCGTCGCGGGGGGAAAGACGCAACAGTTTACTGCCACTGGAAGGTATGCCGACGGCAGCATGATCGACCTTAGCGGGAGCGTCACGTGGAGCTCGAGCAACCCCTCCCTGCTGACCATCACCTCCACGGGCCTCGCCACGGCCGCCGCAGTCACGACCTCCGGGACAGTCACCCTGACCGCGACGCTCGGCTCCATCACGTCGAACGTCCCCGTGCAGGTGACTCCGGCGGCCACCGTTACTTCGCTCTACGTCAATCCAACAAGCAGCAGCATTGCGCAGGGATCTGCCGAGCAGCACACCGCGACCGCCATCTACTCCGACGGGAGCCAGCAGGATGTCAGCTCCCTGGTTACCTGGGGTGTCTCGGGGACGGTCAATGCTACAAGCAACGTGGCCGGCGGCTTGGGAGCACATGGGCGCAGTGTTCGAGGTGCGGTGGACAGTGATTCCGTCGCCAGCGTCGATCAGGCGGGCATCGACCAGGCACTCTCCCCGGGGACGACGCAGGTCACGGCGTCGATGGGGCCGGTTCAGTCTGCGAGCGTCGTGATTGTCACCCCCGCGACGATCTCTTCTCTGGGCATTCAGTCCTCGGACGCTCTCTTTCCCATCGGGTCCAAGCAGCAGGTCATGCTGATCGGGAAATTCTCCGATGGAACTACGCAGGATCTCAGTCTGTCCGGCAACTGGCAGAGCTCCGATCCCTCTGTTGCGACGATCGACAGCGGTACAGGCTGGGCGCTGGGCATTGCGGCAGGCGCCGTGCACTTCACGGCGAGTTTCGGCGGCCTGACGGCAATATCTCCGGTGTTCCAAGTTCTTCCTCCTACGCTTATCTCGACCATCATCGATATGGACGACGCGGCGGCCGTTGTGGGCATCCCGCAGCATGCACGCCTTATCGGGAACTACTCGGACGGTACGATTCAGGATCTGACCACGCTCGCGACGTGGGTCTCGGACGATCCGTCCGTGTTTTACGTCAGCTCCACTGGGGCGGCGCAAGCACTAAGCCTGGGGTCAACACAGATTTCGGCAACTGTTTTCGGTAAGACAGCCGTGAGAAGCGTCTCCGGGGTCCCGCTCACACTCAACTCGATCATCGTCCTGCCTGCGAACTTCAGCTTCGCTCTTGGGACCACGATGGACTTTATCGCGATTGGCAACTTCTCCAGCGGCGTTCAGGGCGATATCAGCCCCGTGGTGGTCTGGACCTCGAGCGATCCGGCGGTTTTGACGATTGATGGAAATGGCAGAGCGAAGAGCGGAAAACTGGGCACCACCACGGTCACGGCGACGCTTCTCGGAATCTCGCAGGTTAGCGTGCCAGTTACCGTCTCTGCCGCCACACTGCAGACCCTTGCGATCTCCCCCAGCACGGCGCAGATCGCTGCCCAGACCGCTCAGCAGTACACCGTGACGGGTTTCTTTAGCGATGGGACGATCCAGGATTTATCACCCGATGCCATCTATTCTATTTCCGACCCGACGGTCGCCACTGCGGATAATGATGGCACAGTGACTGGGCTGAAGGCGGGTGCCGTTCAGGTATCGGCAAGCATCTTTGGACAGACTGTCACCGCCCCGCTCACGTCCACGAACGCCACGCTCTCGTCAGTCTCCGTGACGCCTGCGGATAGCGAGCTGCCGGTAGGCGTCAACCTGGCGATGAAGCTGATGGGAACCTTTTCGGACGGAACGACGCAGGATCTCAGCGCGGATGCGGTCTGGTCCACGCCCACACCCTCCATCGTCAACGTCATCCTGAACGGCCAGGTCGCGGGGGTGAGCCCCGGGGCGGGCTTCGTCCAGGCGCAACGTGGGCTGTTCAGCGGGGCCACGAACATTACCGTCACGAACGCCAGGGTGAGTTCGCTCGTGCTTACACCCGCGAGCAACACCATCCGCAAGCTCCAGAATAAGGCCATAACGCTGCTCGGCACCTTCAGCGACGGACACGTTCAAGACCTGACTGTTTTCAACGGCTTCTTCTCCGTCGACAATCCGCAGGTGGCGGCCGTCATCGGTGTTCCTCCCATCTACGGTGTGGGAGTCGGCACCGCGACCGTCACGGCTGCCTTCCAGGGCCTGGCAGCCTCCTCGACCTTCCGGGTTGAGAGCAACGTCGTCACCTCGCAGGGCGTCACGCCTGCTAATCCGACTATCACTGCCGGGACGACCCAGAAGTTCAGTGACATCATCACGTACGACGACGGCACTACCGACGATGTTTCTTCTTCGACTACATGGACGTCCAGCAACCCCGCTGTGCTCAGCATCGACTCCACGGGCCTTGCCACGGCTCAGAGCGTGAGCAGCGCGCTGACGGTGACGATCACCGGTGTCTCCGGGGCGACGACGTCAGCCGCAACGGTGACCGTGCAACCCGCAGCGGTTCCGCCGACGGGTCCGACGCTTACGCAGATCAGCGTGAGCCCCACGAGCAGCCAGATCGCCTTCGGAACGCCAGTGCAGTTGACGGCTTTCGGAACCTACTCGGATGGAAGCTTGCAGAACCTGAGCGCCACCGCAACGTGGACGACTTCCAATGCGACCCTCGCCACAGTGAGCTCGACGGGCCTGGTGACCGGCAAGGCGGCTGGTCTCGTGAGCGTTCAGGCGCAGGTGGGAGGGGTGCAGGCCACGGCGTTCGTGCAGGTGACGAATGCGACGCTCACCTCGGTCGCGATTAGCTCGAGCGGCGCGAACCTGGCGATTGGAAGCCCGCAGCAGTTCACCCTGACTGGAACGTTCTCCGACGGAAGCATGCAGAATCTAAGCGCGTTTGCGGCTTGGACGAGTTCCGCGCCTGCGGTGGCGACGATCTCAAACACGGGGCTCGCTACGGGCGTGAGTACGGGGTCGGTGCAATTTACCGGGTCGTATGGTGGGAAGACAGCAACGACGACTCCGGTGCAGGTGAGTTCGGCAGCGCTAGTTTCGGTTGCTCTCACGCCCTCGAACCCGACTTTCGCGAGGGGCACGCAGCAGCAGTTCAAGCTGACGGGAACGTATAGCGATAGCACGACGCGGGACCTCACGGAAAACGCGACTTTTGTCAGTTCTAATCCGGCCGTTGTCGTGGTCTCCGGGAGCGGACTGGCGACTGGGGTGGCACCTGGGAACGTGCGGATCACTGCCTCGGCCAGTGGCCTCGCCGCGACGACCCAGTCTGTGACGGTGACTGCGGCCACGCTTGCCTCGATTGCGATTACCCCGAACAGCCCCAGTTTCGCGAATGGAACGACGCTGCAATTCACTGCGACTGGAACTTTTTCGGACGGTTCCACGCAAGACCTCAGCACGCAGACCCTTTGGACCTCGAACAATCCGCAAGTATTGACCATCGATACGAACGGTCTGGCGACTGCTCGTGGTGTGGGGAGCGCGCAGGTTACGGCGACGTTCAACGGGGTGACAGGCACTACCGGAGCGGTCACGGTGACCTCGACCACGCTGACGAATCTGACCATCTCTCCGACGACTGTGCAGATTGCGAAGGGAACGACGCAGCAGTTTACCGCGACCGGGACCTTCGCCGATGGTACGAGACAGAACCTTTCGACAAGCGTGACCTGGACGAGTTCGAACGGCGGCGTCGTCATGATCAACGCTGCCGGCCTGGCTACGGGCACGGGCGTGGGCTCGGCGCAGGTCACGGCGAGCTACCAGGGTATGAGCGCGTCGACGACGGCGTTCTTGGTTACGCCGGCGACGCTTGTTTCGGTGGCGTTTAGTCCTGCGAACCCGACCGTTGCGGTGGGAAGCACCACGCAGGTTACGGTGACCGGAACGTTCTCGGATGGGAGCACGCAGGATCTCTCAAGCATCTCGGCCTATAGCTCTTCGAATCCAACGGCGGTCACCGTGAGCCCGACGGGACTCATCTCTGGAGTGAGTTCGGGGACAAGTACGATTACCGTGCAGGTCGATGGTGTAACGAGCACGTTCACGGCAACAGCAAGGGTCGTGACCCTGGTTTCGGTTGCAATCGCTCCTTCCAGCCCGGCTGCCTTTGCCAAAGGGACGACGCAGCAGTTCGCCGCTACCGGAACTTTCTCCGATGGGTCGACGCAGACCCTTTCGACTGGAGTGGTATGGATCAGTTCAGATCCAACAGTATTCACCGTCGACATGAATGGGCTGGCGACCGCGACGGGTGTTGGTTCGGCGCACTTGACGGCTACCTATCAGGGGCAGACCGCGACTACGTCTACTTTCCAGGTGACTCCTGCGGCGGTGGCGTCGATTGCGATCACCCCACCGTCTCCGAGCTTAACGGCGGGAGGGACGCAGCAGTTTACCGCGACCGCGACCTATACCGATGGGACGACGCAGGATATCTCGAACACCGTTTCCTGGAGTTCGAGCAACGCTGCCCTGTTGAGCATCGATAGCTCTGGTCTTGCCACGGCTCATACGACCGCTACCATCGCGACGGCGACCATCACGGCTCAATTGGGTTCGACTGTCTCGACCGACACGGTGACGGTGCAGCCGATAGGCTCTGGTAATCCCACGCTGAACTCGATCGTGGTCAAGCCGACAAGCAGCCATGTTGCTACGGGAACGACGGAGCAGTTGACCGCGATTGGCACCTACTCGGATGGAAGCAGCAAGGACCTCTCGGCGACGGTTACGTGGACATCGGCGAATACGGCGAACGCGACGGTCAGCAGCACGGGACTTGTGACCGGCCTGCTGCCAGCGCTAGTGGATATCGAGGCTCAGATGGGCACCGTGCAGTATAGCGGGGTGGTCCATGTGACCGCCGCTGTGCTTACTTCGGTGGCTATCAGCCCGAGCGGAGCGAGCTTTGCGGCAGGAGTGACGCAGCAGTTCACCCTTAAGGGTACGTTCTCGGACGGAAGCACGCAGGATCTGAGCTCATCGGCCACCTGGAGCAGTTCGGCGTCAGGCGTAGCCTTTATCTCCTCGACAGGGCTTGCGGTCGGAGTGGCCCCCGGAGCCGTTCAGTTCACTGCGACCTATATGGGGCAGAGCGCGACAACGGCCGCTGTGCAGGTAACGCCGGCTTCGCTGACTTCGATCTCCATCGTTCCGGGGAGTCCGAGCTTTGCGGCGGGAACGAGCCAGCAGTTCGAGGTCATCGGCACGTTCTCGGACGGATCGACGCACGATCTCACCGACCTTGCTACCTTCGCGAGTTCAAATGTCTCGATTCTTGATGTGTCGGCGAGCGGGGTCGCGCGCGGGGTCGCGCCGGGCTCAAGCCAGATTACGGCTACGGTGGATGGGCAGAGTGTTACGACGCCGTCGGTCACCGTGACGCCGGCGACGCTCGTCTCGATCGCGATCACTCCGGCGAGCCCGAGCCTTGCGAATGGTACGACTGCACAGTTCACGGCGATTGCGACCTTCTCGGATGGGACGACGCAGGATGTGACCACGCAGGCGACCTGGACGTCGAGCAACCCGCAGATTCTGACTATCGATCAGAACGGTCTTGCGGACAGCGACGGGACGGGAAGCGGATCGGTCTCCGCAATGCTGAACGGCGTGACGGCTACGAGTGGAACGGTGTCGATTACAGCGGCGACGTTGACCAGCCTTGCGATCTCCCCGGCGAATGCCCAGGTTGCGAAGGGCACCACACGGCAGTTCACCGCGACGGGAACCTTCAGCGACGGGTCGACGCAGAACCTATCGACAAACGTGGCCTGGACGAGCTCGAACGGGGCCATCGTTGCGATCAACGCGAACGGCCTGGCGACTGGAGAGGGGACGGGTGCAGCGCAACTCACGGCGAGTTATCAGGGACAGACTGCGTCCACGAGTAGCTTTACTGTGACACCGGCGACGCTGGTCTCGATCGCGTTCAGCCCGGCAACTCCGAGTGTCGCGGCGGGAACAACGGCGCAGGTGACGACGACGGGAAACTTCTCGGATGGAAGCACGCAGGATCTTTCCGGGAGCGCTACCTATAGCTCTTCCGACCCGACGGTGGCCACGGTCAGCGCGACGGGCCTGGTGAGCGGCGTCGCTCCGGGCACGAGCGTGGTGACGGTTACGGCCGGTGGGATGACGAGCACGTTCACGGTGAATGTGACGACCGCTACCCTTGTCTCGATTGCGATTACGCCGGGGACTCCCGCATCCTTTGCGAAGGGGACCACGCAGCAGTTCACCGCGACCGGAACCTACTCGGACGGAACGACGCAGAATCTCTCCTCGTCGGCGACCTGGACGACCTCGAACGCTTCGGCGATCACGGTCGATAGCCATGGGCTGGCGACGGGTGCGGGTGTTGGCTCCGCGCAGTTGACGGCTACCTACCAGGGTCGGAGCGCCACGACACCGAGCGTGTCGGTGACTCCGGCGGTGGTGGCTTCGATCTCCGTGTCGCCTCGTAATCCGAGTATCACGAGCATCGCGAGCCAACAGTTCACTGCGACGGCGACCTACACCGACGGAACGACGGCGGATGTTACCGGAACAAGTACATGGAGTTCCAGCAATACGACCGTCGCCACCGTCAACGCGAGTGGGCTTGCTCAGGCGCTTGCGCCCGGGACAACAACGATTCAAGCGGTATCCGGGAGTTTCTCGAGTTCCACAGTGCTTACGGTGACGCTGGTCTTTGCGCCGACGCTTCTGTCGGTCGCGGTGACCCCTGCGAACGGAAGCGTTGCGGCGACCACGAATCTACAGTTCCATGCGACTGGCACGTACTCCGATACGAGCACGGCTGACGTGACGGGATCGGTGACCTGGTCGAGTTCGACGCCTGCCGCTGCCACGATCAACGCCGCTGGGCTGGCTACGGGGATCGCCGTCGGGACGACGACGATTCAGGCTACCTCGGGATTGATCAGCGGTTCGACCGGACTTACGGTCACGACTGCCCCGGTAACGCTGGTGAGTCTCGCGATCACGCCGGCTTCGGCTTCGATTGCGAAGGGGACAGCACAGCAGTTCACGGCCACGGGAACGTACTCGGATGCCTCCACGCAGAACCTTACGACACAGGTCACCTGGTCTTCGTCGGCCGGTTCCGTGGCGAGCATCAACAGCAGCGGCTCGGCTATGGGAACCGGGGCGGGGAACACGCAAATCACGGCCACCTACCTCGGGCAGAGTACGATGGTGACTCTGACGGTCAGCCCGGCTACGCTTGTGTCGCTTGCCGTGACGCCAGCCTCGGTGAGTGTGGCGGCTGGTACCGGGCAGCAGTATCGCGCGGTTGGAACCCTAAGCGATGGCTCGACGCAGGATCTGACGACGTCGGTCACGTGGTCCTCGAGCAATACGGCGGCGGCTACGATCAGCGCTTCCGGTCTGGCTTCGACGACGAGCGTTGGTTCTTCGACGATCATGGCGCAATCGGGCACGGTGAGCAACACGGCTGCCCTGAACGTCACCGCGGCGACCGTGGTCAGCGTGCAGCTTACGCCGTCTTCGGTGTCTCTGGCGGCTGGTGGGGTGCAGCAGCTCATGGCGACGGCGACCTTCACCGATGGCAGCTCGCAGGATGTGACCACGAGCGCGACCTACTCGACGTCGAATGCGGGTGTGGCCACCGTCGATGTGAATGGGAAGTTGACCGCGGCGGGAGCGGGCATGGCGACGATCACGGCGACACTTGGGTCTGCCTCGGCTACGCTGACCGCGACTATCAGCAATGCGGTGCTGACCTCGATTGCGATCACGCCTTCTCCGGTCAGTCTCGCGGCTGGTACAAGTCAGCAGCTTACGGCTACCGGAACGTTCTCGGACGGAAGCACGGAAGATCTAACGAACACCGCGACCTGGAGCAGTTCGGCTCCGGCGACGGCCTCGGTCAGCTCTACGGGGAATGTGATCCAAGCGCAGGCCGGTAACGCCACGATTACGGCTGCCAGCGGAGGTGCTAACGGTACGGTCATGGTCACGGGAACAAGCGCGGTGGTGACATCGATCTCCGTGAGTCCGGTATCCGTGACCCTCGCTGCCGGGCAGACGCAGCAGTTTGCCGCGACCGCGACCTTGAGCGACAGCACGCAGCAAACGATCACGGCCTCGGCGCACTGGAGTGTTTCGAACCCGGCCAAAGCGACGGTCGGCGACTCGGGCGCGAGCAAGGGCTTCCTGACGTCGAGTGCGGCGGGAACGATCACGGTGCAGGCCACCTCCGGTGGAGTGACCGGGTCGGCTACGGTTACGATTCAGCCTGCGCAGCTTAGTTCACTGACGATCAGGCCGGAGTCGATCTCACTTCCTGCAGGAACGACGCAGGCGCTTACTGTGACCGGCGTCTATACCGACGGAAGCACGGCGAACCTGACGGTCTCGACCACCTTCACAAGCGCGAGCCCTTCGACTGCGGCGGTGAGTGGAAGTGGAGTCGTTCAGGGCGTATCGGCTGGGTCGACGACTGTTACGGCCACGGTTCAGGGGGTATCGGCTGCGGTACCGGTGACGGTGACAGCGGCGGTGCTCAGCTCTATCGCCATTACGCCCGCGGCGCCGAGCCTTGCGCTTGGTCTGCACACACAATTGACCGCGACGGGAACGTACACCGACGGCAGTACGGCCAACATCAGCTCCCAGGTGCAGTGGACCTCGTCTGCACCTTCTGTGGCGACGATCAGCAGTACGGGGCTGCTGACCAGCGTCGCGACGGGCTCGTCCACGGTCGCGGCTGCACTCAACGGTATCAGCCAATCTGTTCCGGCGACGGTCACGGCGGCGGCGCTCCAGAGCATCGCGGTCCTGCCGGTGGGTACCAGCATTCCGCTTGGCCTGTCGCAGCAGATGCAGGCGATCGGGACCTACACGGACGGGACTACGCAGGACATCACTTCGATGGTGACGTGGTCCTCGCAGACACCGGCTGTCGGCGTCGTCAGCTCGACCGGTGTAGCGACTGGTGTTACGACCGGGTCGTTCCTGGCGAAGGCGACGAAGGGAGCGGTGACTGGCAGCGTCTCGGTAACGATCACGAGCGCGGTTCTGCAATCGATCGTCGTTACTCCGGCGAATCAGCCGGTCGTCAATCTGCTTCAAAATAGCGTGCAGTACACCGCAACGGGACAGTACAGCGATGGAAGCATGCAGAACATCACGAACAGCGTGCACTGGGCGATTACCGGGATCGTGGTCGGATCGATCACACAGACCGGGACGTTCTCTCCAATCGGAGTCGGCCTGGGCACAGTGACGGCGACGTCCGGCGCTATCTCCGGATCGACCAACGTCCTTGTGGTGTCAGTGCTGTAAAAAGTTGAGCCCGGATCCTAGCCGAAGAGGGCTGGGGTCCGGGCTTAAAGATTCTGGCCGAAAGAACTCCTCGTTCAGATTCTTTCCTCGTGGAGGAAGGGGGCCGAGCGCCTTATCGAACTTTTACTTCGCGACAGCGAGACATGATCGTGGCGTGCAGGCGGCTCTGCAGTTCGGGAGAGAAGTCGTAGATCTCGTTATCCCGATACACTTCGATCGTCTGCTTGGTCGTGTCGAGGACTACATGACAGTGATGGCACTCGGCGATGTGTCCTTGCACTTCCGCGAGGAGCTCGGCATCAATCTGTCCGTCGAAGTAGTCGGTAAGCTGGCTGAGAAAATCAGTGCAGGTCACGGCTTGGGGCCCTCGGTCTTAGTCTGCCGGAAATAACGGCTGAGACGTTCGCGTAATTGTAAACGCGCTCTCAGAAGTCTCGACTTGACGGCGGGAACGCTGAGGCCAAGGGCTTCGGCGGTCTCTTCGGTCGACAGGTTTTCGATGTCGCGGAGAGTGAAAACGGTTCGAAAACCTGGCGGTAACCCCTGAATTGTCTTCCGGAGGATGTCACCGAGCTCGGAAGTCCCGAATTGCTGCTCCGGATTTGGGCTCCAATCGGCAAAGTCGCGCGGGATGGAACCCTCATCGGTCTGAACATTTTCGTCCATTGAGACGGTCTTGCTCGTCTTACGCTTGCGCAGGCGCATCAGGCTCTCGTTTACGGCGATGCGGACGAGCCATGTGGAAAACTTGGAGTTCCCTTGGAACTGGTCGAGCTTCTCGTAGGCTTTGAGGAAGGCATCCTGCGTGATGTCTTCAGCGTCTTCGCGGTTCTGGGTGATGTGCTGGGCGACGCGGAAGACCTGACGGTCGTACTGGCGGACGAGTTGCTCGAAGGCTGCGGTGTCGCCTTCTTTGGCGCGCGCAACGAGGGCGACGTCCGGATGAATCTCTACCGGGACGAGCGTATCTACCGGAATGGTGGGCGAGGCTGCTGACATGAGTGGCACTGAGAGGGATCTGGCGAGAGCGGCTGGAAAGCCGAACCGATTACATCGCTCAAAGGCCATACTAAATGGCTACCGCTTCTAGGGCAACGCGGGAGGCTCCGAAACGGTAACGCCGGTGTAGGCTGGGACAATGCGCGTGCGGATTGCGTATCCGTTGTGGTTCGTGCACGGGTTCCGTTGACGCACGGTGCGATAAGAACAGCTAGAGTCATGATCATGCAGTGTGCTGGAAAGCAGAGGATTGGGTTGGGAAGTTGGCTTGGGATGCGGGCGGGGGCCCTGCTGATCTCTTTTCTGGCGTTTCCGGCAATGGGAATCACCGAGGTCAAGAAACCGGTGCACGCCCATTCCAAGGCGAAGACGGCAAAGACAGGAACTAAGACCTCAACTCCAAAGAAAGGCCCTACGAAGGCGGGCGCCAAAGAACACGCAACGAAGGGAGGGAAGAGTGTGGCGACCAAGCATCCACGGTTGGCTGGACATGCAGACCCTGTCGCCGCGCCGGTGGCCACCGCGCAGAGTATTCGTCTGACGAGCGCGTTTCTGGCCTCGTCGCAGCTTCGTCCGATGGCGCAGCAACTTGCGTCGACTCGATCGGCTGCCGCCTACGACGGGGTCTCGAGCTACGCAAAGGGGCATCCGGGCGACGGGGCGGCGACGGCGTTTCTCGCTCTGGGCCATGCATACATGCTCGATAAGCGATATCCAGAGGCTGCCAACACGTACCGGCAGGCGGGTGCGAGTGGCGACGCGCTGAGCGATTATGCGGATTATCTGGGAGCGCAGGCCGCGCTCGCCGCCGGGCATGGAGCCGATGCCTATGGACTGCTTGATCACTTCGACGAGAGGCATCCGGGAAGCATCTTCGTGGCAAATGCCCCGGTTCTTCTGGCCAATCTGTATCTTCAGCAGAACAACCCCCAGGGCGCGTTGAATGTACTCACGCCGATTGATGGTTCTCCGCAGTCCGTTCACTCCGACTTTCGCTATGCGCTCGGGCGCGCGTACCAGATGAACGGCGATACCGCTCGTGCGACGCCGGTCTTTCGCACCATCTTTCTGAGCCAGCCTCTGACCGCTGAAGCGTCACAAGCCAGAACCCAGCTTGCTGCCATGAATGTGCCATTGACTGCGGGCGAACGAAAGATCCATGCGGACGCGCTCTACAACGCAAAGCGCTACGGAGAGGCAAGCCAGGAGTATCACGCACTTGAAAAGAATGATCCAGGGCTGAGCCAGGGGGACAAGGATGCACTGGAGATCTACGCTGCGGTTTGCGACTTGAAGCTGAAGCGCCTGAGCCGTCACGACGTGGAGAAGCTTCCGCAGACGGATGATGACAGCGCGGCGCTCAAGCTATATCTGCTTTCAGAGCTTGCTCGTAACGAGAATGACGTGACGGGAAACGATCGGCAGGTAGCCGAGTTGGTGAGCCGGTTCCCCGCGAGCCGGTGGACCGAAGAGGGTCTCTATTCGGGCGGGAATATGCACCTGCTGAAGCACGAGCAGGTGGAGGCGATCTCGAACTACCAGACGCTGGTGCGTCTGTTCCCGAAGAGTACTTACGCGCCATCAGCTCATTGGCGGGCGGCATGGATGAGCTACCGGTTGCGTCGCTATACCGATGCGGCTCGGTTGATGGATGAGCAGATCACGATGTATCCAGCAGGAATCGAGGCCCCTAGCGCGTTGTATTGGCGAGGGCGGCTCTACGAGGATGAGGGTGGGGACTTCGGCCAGGCGGCGAACTATTACCGATCACTGACGACCAACTATGTGAACTTCTACTACGCCGTGCTCGCTCGGCAGAGGCTCGCCGTGATTGGGGCTAAGGCCGTGACCGTTTCGGCGGCAGCGCCTCTCGCGTCGGTGAGGACCCCAACTGTTCCGGAGTTGACGGGAGAGTTGCCTGAGAACGATCCGCACTTAATCAAGGCTCGCCTGCTTGCCAATGCGGCGCTCAATGAGTACATCGGTCCGGAGATCCAGGCGAGTGCGACCTCGGGGCAGTGGGGTGCGCTCGCGCAGGCGGAGATCTACGCGTCGTTCGGCGAGTACACGCGCGCGCTCCAGTCGATGAAGCATAGCGGCATCTCGTTCTTCTCGATCCCGATGAGCCAGGTTCCTTCGATTTATTGGCGGCTCCTCTTCCCGCAACCGTATTGGAGCGACCTGGTCGCTGACTCACAAAGGAACGGACTTGATCCACACCTCGTCGCGTCTCTGATCCGGCAGGAGTCCGAGTTTAATGCTGGAGCAATCAGTCCGGCAAACGCCTACGGACTGATGCAATTGCTCCCATCCGTCGGGAAAGCCGCTGCGAAGAAAAATGGTCTGCGTGGGTTTGACGCCCGGCAGCTCTTCAATCCATCGACGAATCTGCTGCTGGGGACGACTAATCTGCGCGAGGTGCTGGATCGCTTCGGCGGCCAGGCGGAATACGCGTTGGCAGCCTACAACGCGGGCGACACGCCTGTTCGCCGCTGGCTATCAACGAACGACTACAAGGATGTCGCGGAGTACGTCGAGTCGATTCCATATTCAGAGACGCGGGAGTACGTGCAGGCAATTCTGCGAAATCGTGAGATGTACCGGGCGCTCTATCCTGTGCACTAGAAGGTAGACTGAAGTACGGGCCCGGATGGTGAAATCGGCAGACACAGCGGACTTAAAATCCGCAGGAGATAACCCTCCGTGGGGGTTCAAGTCCCCCTCCGGGCACCAACCCAAATAAGGCACTTATTGCCTCCAAGTCATCGCAGCATTTCAGGACTCGTGCCCGGGTGGCTGCCTCCGTTCTCTTGGGGCGGCCATACCCGACGTCTCGACCTCCATTTCTGGGGTACTCTGTTGCGACCATGAAAATTCTGGCCTGGGTGTTGGGCTTGACGGCTTTGATTGGATCCTGCCCACTCGGTGTGAACTGGTTTGCGGCGAGGGACGGCCTGCAGGAAGCCGTAGTGGCTTCCGCGAAGGCGCGCGACGATATTCGTAGTTGGCAGGAGACTGTACGGATGGACGCGATGAAGACAGAGTCACAGGCTGAGAAGATCCGCTTTGACGTTCGAAACGACGAAGTCGCGATCGAAAGCGCTCGTCTTCAGGGTACCGGCGTTGATGAGGCTGAACGACGACTGAGTGCGGATCAGAGGAAACAGTCAGAATTGCAGGCGACCCTGAGAGAACAGCAGGCGCTGGCTTCGGCGGCAGAAGATGACCGGGTTGCCGCTGCGAGAAAGAGACTCGAGGCGGCTCGGTCCTCCGCCAACGTCTACCGGGATTGGCTGGCGCTGGATGAGAAGCTTGCGTATGCCTTGGGCGTGGTGTGGATGGCCTTCGGGGTCGTTGTGGCCTTCATGCCGAAGAAGTGAGGGCCTGGCAGTGGAAGCTGCCAGGCCCTCGTCTTGCGGAGTTTAAAACGTTCGATCGAATTAGAAGGTGTAGCGAGCTGATACCTGGGCACGCCGTGCGTTTGTGCCGTCCGGGAAGCCTGCCGATGCCGTGCCGACACCGGGGGTTGCGAGAATGTGGCCGCCGCCGCTGGCGTCATACGGTGTAATAGTGCCGTCGGCGTTGACGAACGCGGCCGTCGTCTGGACGGAAGTGATGGTGCTGTAGTTGAAGGCATTGAAGACCTCGAAGTTGAGGGTCACGCTCTGCTCTTTGGGTAGCCCGAAGACCTTTGTCAGGCGGGCATCGGTACGGATCGTCGTGCCGAGGTTGACGCTGCTGCGTGGCAGGAAGGGAACCCGCTGCGTTGCTGCGAACCCGATGCCGATGCCATCGAGCGTAGAGGTGGAGTAGGGATTGGCGAACGGCAGGCCGTTGATAACAGCCTGCGGATCGACACCTTGTGGCGTCGCGTAGGTTTCGATACCGGAGAACTGCCAGCCGTTTGCGGCGATGTTCATCAGCTTAGATCCGTAGCTGTGCTTCGGGACGGAGACAAGACCATTGAATACGAGACGATGGCGCTGATCGAGTGGCGAACGGCCTTTTTCAAACCGCGGATTGCCGTTGAAGACCGAGATCGGCGGATCGGTGTAGTAGATGTTGTCTGCGCCAGCTCCCTGGCCGAGATCGATCGCCTTTGACCATGTGTAGGCGAGCGAGGCCTCGGTGTAACGCGACTGGCGGCGATGCACGGTGAGCGCGAGGCCATCGTAGTAGAGACGGCCGCCGTTGTAGATGTGGTTGAGAACACCGTAACGCGGATCGTTGACGTTGTCGGTGTAGATCGGCGTGGTGTACGTTCCTGTCTGTGCGCCGGCGTTGTTGAGGATCCTGTAGGTATAGGTACTCGTCGGAGCTTTGACGTTATCGTCCTTGCGTGTGAGGAAGCCGACGCCATCGTTCCACAGATAAGAAGCTTCGAGGGTCGTCTTGTTGTCCATCTTCTGCTCGATCGTGAAGTCACCCTGCTCGGTATAGGGCGTCTTCAGGTTTGGATCAGCATACGTAACGTTGCTGCCGCTGCCGGAGATGTTCGTTGCAAGCAGATAGCCGGGGAAGGTTGGCGCACCTGGCGTACCCGTGGTGAAGAAGATCGTCTTCTGGATAACTCCGTTTCTCTGCTGCAGACGGATCACGCTGGCGGACGGGAGACGCGCATACGAGATGCCGAAGCCCCCACGCACGACCGTCGCTCCCTCGTTCATCGAGTAGGCGAAGCCAACACGCGGAGCGAAGTTGTTCTTAGGCTCGTTGAGCTTCGCGGTCGCCGGATAATCAGGATTGAGTGGAGGCTGGGTGAAGCGGTTGAACTCGTACCGCAGGCCGATGTTCAGGGTGAGCTTGTGATTGACCTGCCACTGGTCCTGCCCGTAGAAGTTGTAGTCGCGAACGATCGCCCTGGTGAGCAGCGGGCCGAACGCCTGGAGAAAGCCGGAATAGTGCTTTCCTGCGAGCGGATCGGTGTTGCTGGGGACGAGATCCTGAGCCCAGTCGGTAATGGAGCCGTAGAAGTACTCTCCTTTGGCGTAGAAGAGCGCGTTCTCAACGTCGCGCATGTAGTTCGTTTCGGCGCCAAACTTCAACTGGTGCTTCCTGACGGTCGTTGAGTAATTGTCAACGAAGAGAAAGCGGTCCTCCGATGGCTGAGAGTTTGGAATGTTGACCGAGAGGCCCAAGTTCGCAAGGCTCGAGACCGAGAGGCCGGAGACGAGGCCGTCAGAGGGAGCGAGGGATGGGTTTACCGACTGCTTCCGAGTGTCCTTGAACCATCCGAAGCGGAACTCGTTGACGGCCGTGTTCGAAACGACGTGCGTATAGGAGAAGCGAGCCCAGCGGGTAAGGTCAATCTGGTTGCCGTTCGGGTAGTAGCCTGAGCCGTCGTTGAGAGCACTGGCACTGACCGTTCCGTTGGGCGAGGCGAACTGCATGAGGTTGAAGTTCGCGCTGACACTGTCGCGGTCGGTAGGCCTGTAGTCGAGCTTGAGGAAGCCGATGTTCTCGTTGAGCTTGCGGGCAAGAAGGGCGAAGGTCCGCTGGATGTAGGCCTGTGCCGCGGCGCACTGGGCAGAGGTAGCGTGATCTGCGTCGGCAGTATTCGTGTCGCACGCTCCCGCGACCAGACTTCCGTTCGCATTGAGGTGCGCGTCACTGTAGGACGAGACAAGAGGACGGCTCTCGCGGGTCTCTTCGGTGTTGGCAAAGAAGAAGAGCTTTTCCTTGATAACCGGGCCGCCGACGCTTCCGCCGAACTGATGACGCCAGTTTGGCGGGTTGAATGCCTCGCCATTGGTGCCGATTGAGTAAGGATCCGTGGCGTTGAGCGTACGATTCTTGAAGAACTCGAAGGCCGATCCGTGGAAGTTGTTCGTACCGCTCTTTGTGAGCGTGTTGACGATGCCACCGGCAGCGTGGCCGAACTCGGCGGTATATCCCGAGGTGAGAACCTGGAATTCCTGCACAGCGTCCTGGCTAAGGGGGGAGAACGCACTTGTGCTCCCTGCGTTGTCCTGTCCCCACTGCTGGGTGACATCCATGCCGTCCTGAAGGAAGAGATTATTGCCTGGTACGCCGCGGAAGGTGACCTCACCGCCGGCTCCGTCGGTCGTAACCCCGGGAGTCAGAAGGACAAACTGGTCGGCGCGACGGCCGTTGATGGGCAGGTCGTTGATCTCCTGTTGCGAGACAAGCGCCGACACACCGGGATCGGTCGTGTTGATGTCCACCGCATTGCCTACGACCGTCACATCATTCGCGACACCGGCGAGAGCGAGCGTCACTGGGATGTTGATGATTTCACCGACGTGAACCACGATTCCGGTTGTCGTAGAGGGGGAGAAGCCAGAGACTTTCACGACAACGACGTACCCGTCCGCGGGGGGCAGGGAGGAGGTCTGGAAGACACCGTCGGACGATGAGAGCGTAGTTCTGATGATGCCGATCGATGTGTTCGAGATAGTGACTTCCGCCTTGGCGACTGTGGCGCCCGACGGATCGTGCACGGTACCGCTCAGGGCGCCAAGTCCGGCGAGGGATTGGGCGCTTGCCTCTGACCAGGAGTAACACAGCACAAGGAGCAATGCGAAGGACTGAATCAGGATCTGCCGAAGGTTACGGGCGAAGATCGGTGTCTTATGATGCGAATTGGTCATCAGGGAGAGCCTTTCAAAATCGATTCCATTGCTCAAAAAAGGGAGTGTGGAGCAAAGCAGTTCAGAATGCGCGTTCGAGACTGAGGAACGGCTCATGTGGAGCCTTTAAATACCAACGAGGAACGTCAATCTGACGGGTCCATGAGGTGGACCGCGATCAAGCAATTCGAAGTTAGACAAGTTTTGAACGCACTGCGTTATGCAGGGCTGTTGCCCTGATCGCTTTGCGTCCGGCTACAAACGCCAGCCAAAATAGGGAATATACGATTGATCAAAACACAACAATTGGGTTTGGTCCAATGATTTCTGGCTTCGGCTGCGGGAGCGCTTCGGGTTGCGCGCCCACACGCGGGTGGTGTCCCGCGTGTGCCTAGGTCGTGACTCGCAAGTTTCAGGATCTATCCGCTCGCGATCACAGCGAGAAGCGCCACACTCACCCAGGCAGCAACCCTAACTGTAACGATTCCGCAAAGGAAAGCTCGCTAAGAACCAGCCCGGAGTAGCTGGTTCTTCGCAAGTAACTCAAGCACGAGACGCTGCAGGCGTGAGTTCTCAAACTCCAGTTGAAGAATGCGATTCTCCACGGCGGACGCGGGCCAGGTCTTGTACGGAAGATCCGGTGAATCCTGATGAGCGGCTGACGGTGAACTGTGGACCAGCCTTGGGCCTGCTTTATACGTCGTGCGTTCGTTGTCATGCATAACAGCGAATCCTTCTCTGAGGTTCTTGATGCGTTAGACCTTACAGCGAAGTGCTAGACAGCGGTCTCCTGCTGGGGATTTTCTGGCGATGGCCTCTTCCAACACCCGCGGTGGCTGCGCATTCCAGCGCGAAAGCGCTCGCGCTCTTCGGGGGTCATCTGTTCCCAGCGTGCCTCCATGTGACGTTTCCATCCGCGTCCTCCAGAGTGACGATGGAAGCCTCCGAAGAGGAGCTTGCCGAGGATGAAAAGGCCCAGTGCCTGGGCGAACGTTACTGGCTTCAGGCCGAAGATGACTGGCATCAGCCAGTTCCAGAGGTGCATGATCACGTAGCCGAAGACGGCACTTGCGACCGCGACCATTATCAGGATCTTTCCTGCTTTGAATAGCTTGTACTGCCTCATGGTTCTTACCTCACTTCGCATCAAATCGTTCGTTCATGTCCGCCAGACGCTCCCGCAAGTGGAGAACGGCATAGCGTTTGCGCGAGAGAAGCGTGTTCACACTCACGCCGGTCTCGTCAGAGATGTCCTTGAAGCTTCGTCCCATCAATTCGTGGGCGATGAAGACTTCACGCTGGTTGTCGGGAAGCTCGTCCAGCGCTTCGTCGAGCGCGTCAAAGATCAGCGTTCGAGCGTAGACAGCATCCGGACCTGCGTCCTGCGATGGAATCAGATCCTCAAGTGCCTGCGAATCCTCGTCGCTGGAAATGGTGTCGTTCAGCGAGACGGACTTCTGTCTGCGGAAGAGATCTGTAATTCGGTTGCGTGCTACGCGATAAAGCCAGGCTGTGACCTGTTCGACTGGCTTTACCACGCGATAAGCCTGGATGAGTTCGTAGAAGACGTCCTGAAGGACGTCTTCGGCATCGCCGGTGTCGAGGACGCGTTTGCGGATGAAGCTTCGCAGGCGAGGTTCGTCGCGGCGCAATGCGTCGGCAATGAACTGGTCCTGCTCCGCGATCGTCCATTCCGGGATTGCCATTCCGCTCCTCATGAAGGTGTTAACGGACGAGACAGCGGAATATTGTATGGATCGGTGGAATTACTTTCTCCGTGCGGTTTGCCAAGCTTTTGCGTACTTCCAGCTTGTGTAAGTGGATTGATAGAGGTGCAGCAGGAGGCCTTCGCGTCCGTCGAGGAAGCCTAGTCGGAAGATGTAGTTCCAGAGGAAGGTCAGATACGGGATGATGAGGACGTTGGCGACGAAGGCGAGAGTTGAGCGACTGTCGCGATTGCTGCGAAGCAGGTGTTTCGCTCCGAGTGTGCTGTAGCGGTCCATGTGCTCGATGTAGGCTTCAAGCGTTGGATAGGCGTGATGGATGAGGTCGAAGTCGAGGGTTGAGGAATGGCCGTCGAAGGCGATGGTCTCGTGGACGAGTCGATCCTCGAACTGAGGGGTTTGGGTGAAGCCTGCGGTGTTGCGGCGAAAGAGGCGGAGTTTCGGGTCGGGGTAAAAGCCTCCGAAGCGAATCCATTTGCCCAGGAAAAGGTTGCGGCGCTTGAGGAAATAAGCGTCTGCTGGAGGGTTTGAAGGAATCAGGGTGGTGATTTGATCCTGGAGTTCGGGTGAGAGTTCCTCGTCGGCGTCAAGCGAGAGGATCCAATCTCCGGTGCAGTGAGAGATGGCGAGGTTCTTCTGGGCGGCGAAGCCGAGCCAGTTTTGATGGATGACGGTTGCATTGAAGGCTTCGGCGATTTTCACGGTTCGGTCAGCGGAACCGGAGTCGACGACTACGATCTGGTCGGCGAACTGAACGCTTGCAAGGGTTCGCGGAAGATTCTGCTCTTCGTTGCAGGTGATGATCGCGACGGAGACAGTCGGGCGCATGGCGGGTGGCCTCCTGATCGGCGTCTTTTTTCGGGTTAGGGAAGGGTGATCGTTGCGTCCTTGAGGTGTTCGCGGAGGAGGCGCTGGGTTAGGGGTTTAAGGGCTTCTCCGGTCTTGGGCAAGACGAAGTTGGTGGTTGCTTCCTCAAACTCGAGCTTGTAGCTGGTCGCCTGCGCGGAGATCCAGACCTGACGGATCGGCGTGTTCGGGGTGACGACGAACTTGGGCGATCCATCCTCGAAGATGATGTTCATGACTCCGTTGTTGTCTTCGAACTCGAAGACTCCGGACTCGTCTCCGGCGGTGATGAGGGACTGCTTGAGGGACTCGAGGGCGCGGTCGGACTCGCGGCGGAATGTGGACTCGTCGATCATTGGCTTAGTTTAGCGCGGCGATTTCGTTGCGGTCTTATCCGGGCGCACCCCCCCCTCCCATTGCCCGCGTCCAAGTCTTTTGTTTGCTTTGACTTAGACGCATCCTGCCACTGTAAATTACTCTAAACAAAAGACTTAGACGCAAATATTGGTAAAGAAAGAGTTTAGCTTCCTGAAAGAGACAAAACCCGCGACAGTGGTCGCGGGCTCTTTCTGATCTTCTTTAATTCTATCTGGTTCACCATAACTAAAAGGACATCGATTTTTCTCTTTGTTTTGAGTGAGTTAGGCCTTTTGGGGGCTTGACAAGTTTTTAGAGGGCTTCATCGGCGCTTGGTCCGTAGAGGGCGGGAACCTTTGCTTCGAGGAGGCGGTAGAAGACGGTGAGCTGACCGCGGTGGTGAGCGAGGTGGCACAGGCAGTTGTCGGCGATCGCCATGTAGCGTGGGTCTTCGGCGAGGACCTGTTCGCCCATGGTGATGCGCCAGGTCTTCATCAGATGATCGTCGGTGGTGGCGATGAGCGCGGCGCGGGACTTTGCGAGGCCTTCTTCGAGTTGCTCAAGAAGGCCGGCGCGGGTGATGTCGGAGTGCGTGCGCAGGCCTCCGTTGTCTGGCGTGCCGATATCGAGTTCGTCGGTCTCAATCATAAGGGCGATCCAGCCGGGCATCGTCGCGGAGAGAGAGGCGAGACTGCCAAGCTCCATGGAACGCTCGTGGGGCTTCCAGGTGTTGTTTCCTTCGGGAAGACGTTCGATGGCTTTGCGCGAGGCTACGGCTTCGCGGTCCAACAGCTTGAGCAAGAGTTCTTTCACTTCCATTGGGTCTCCTTCTTGGTCGGAGGCTTTTGCCTCACGAGTTCCAAGGTAAGAGCGCTAATATGCCACAGTGTGTCCTATTCCTCAAAAGAAACTAGCGGTATGAAAGCCGATCGACTTCTTTCAGCGCTGATGCTTCTGCAGGCTCACGGACGGCTCTCGTCGAGGGAGCTTGCGGAGCGGCTGGAGATCTCGGTGCGGACGGCGCACCGGGATATGGAGGCGCTGTGCGTGGCTGGGATTCCGGTGTCGGCGATGCGCGGGTACAAGGGCGGGTGGGAGCTGGAGCGGGGATGGCGGACGAAGGTTCCGGGGCTGGACGAGCACGAGCTGCGGGCCTTGCTGATGGCGCAGCCGAACACGCTTGGAGATCCGCAGATGGTGGCGGCGGCCGAGCGGGCCTACTCGAAGCTGCTGGCGGCGATGCCGGGAGCGATGCGGATGCGGGCGGCTTCGATCCAGGCGAGGCTGCATATCGATTCGAGCGGATGGCGCCCGCACTCGGAGGATCTATCGTCGCTGCCGGCGGTACAGGATGCGGTGGCGGCAGATGCGAAGATGACCTTCCTCTATACGAAGGCAGACGGAACGACCGGGCCGCGTACGGTGGATCCGCTTGGGATCGTGTGCAAGCAGGGGGTCTGGTACCTGGTGGCTCGGGCATCCGCAGGGTTGCGGACGTACCGGGTGGGGCGGATGCGGGACGCGGTGGCGCTTCCGCTGACGTTCGAGCGGCCGGCGGACTTTGATCTTGGACGCTATTGGAAGAACTCCATGGTGCGGCTGGATCCAACTGAGCAGAGGTATACGGCGCGGCTTGCGATGGAGGTTGCAGCGGCCTTGCACCTCCGGCGATGGTGTTCGATCACGACCGCAGCACTGCCGGATGGAACTCTAATTTCAGACGGATTCGAAGTGGTTGACGTAGTCTTCGAGAGCTTCGCGCAGGCTCACTTCGTGACGCTTGGATATGGCCCGCGGGCTTACGTGATTGGCCCGGAAGAGCTGCGGACGAAGGTAGAGGCCGATCTGGAGGCGGTACAAAGCGGCAGGGGCCGGTGACATGGCTCACAAAGGTAGATCGCGAAGCTCTCATTCATCCGGTCCGTTGTTCGACATGCGGACGATCGGCATTAAGCTGTTGCGTCTAAGATCACGTCTAGTGGAGATAACTCATGTCACGAGAACAAAGCATCGCTGCAGTCGAAGCCTATCTGGAGTGCTTTACGACCAAAGATCCGTCCAACCTCCCCTTCGCGGAAGACGTCACCTTTGAGGGCCCGCGCATGCCAAAGCTAACCGGGCGCTCCATGGTCCAAGGGTTCCTCACCCACATTCTACCGATGGTCAAGAGCGTTCAGCTTAAGAGGAACATCGTCGAAGGAGACTACGTCGCCACCATCTTCGACATGGAGACAGTTAGCGGAATCGATCACGTCTGCGACCAAATCCACATTGTTGACGGCAAGATTAAAGCAATCCACGCCTTCTACTACCCAGCCGAACCACCCGCAACCCAATCGACGTAGCCCTGCAGCCACATACGAAGGAGTTGGAATGGTGTCGTACCATATCGCATGTTTCCACGTCGCCGCTTCTTACTGAGTTCGCTTGCTCCTGCGGCGTTTGAAAGCCTTCCTGCAAACCTTCTCCGCGCTGCGGCGCCCGGTTGGATAGCCCTCCCGGCATGGAGACCGCGAGTCCTTGAAATCCACCAGATCGCCACGAATCGCGGCAACAGTACACTCCTGATCCTGCCCGAGGGCAACATGATGATTGTCGATGCGGGTGCGATTTATGGCGTCGCGCCGTATCTCAGCGAGCCGCTTCCTTCATGGCGATCATGTCGGCTATCTCCCGCCGGACGGACGTCTCTCTTCGGACGAAGCGTACCGTCTTGCAAGGGGCTTCCTGGCCCTATCTTTCCTAAAGACAGTCCGGGACTCTCCTCGTAGTTCTTCCAGAAGGGAGCGGGATATCCGATTCACTTTATCTCTTTGTGTCCGGGGAAGGAGTCCGTTTGCGTCGAGCCATGGCCTCGGCCAGCTTCGATCCGGGCGCGGGGGTCTCATCCAGGCCATCCGCCAACATGCGGGTGAGCCGAAGAAGCTGGTCGTAGTCGGCGCGGCACCAGTTGCGGAACATTCGCAACGCGAGACGCTCTCGCGCGGCATCGACGGCGTCTGTCGCCGCCCTGCCCTGTGGAGTCACGGTCGCTTCGCGGGTGCGGCGATCGGATGAAGCGGCGCGACGGGCGACGAGGCCGAGCTCTTCGAGACGCGCTACCTGGCGACTGACAGTGGTGTAATCGCGTCCGACGCGCGTGGCTACGTCGACAACGCCTATGGGGCCGTACTTGCTGATGAGCACGAGAAGCGGGAACAGGGCTCGTTCGAGGGTCAGGCCCGCGCTCTCGAGCATGGCCGCGTCGCGCTCGGGACTGTTGAAGATGCCGACGATGTCGAGGACCGAGCGGTGCAGGTCCGGTAACGACGACCGGATATGCGGATCGAACGATGCTTTCTTTGGCATGACGCAGGCCTTGCTCAACGTATGTACCATACACGCGTTTTCTTTTAGTTCACAGGTCGCCGAGGCACTTGGCCCATTCATGTGTATAGTACACATAATGTCTCTCGGAGGGGTCTATGACGCAGACACAAATACTTATCGCCCAGGCATACGCCGCCTTTAACGCTCGGGATATCGACGGGGCATTGGCACTGATGACGGAAGACGTGACCTGGCCGAAGGCATCGGAGGGTGGGAAGGTTGTCGGCAAGGAAGAGATCCGGGCGTATTGGACGCGGCAATGGGGCGAGTTCGATCCCCATGTTGAACCGCTTGCTCTAAGCGACGAAGAAGGAGGCAAGACCCGCGTCAGGGTGCACCAACTTGTGAAGAGCCTTCAAGGGGATGTGCTTTCGGACAGCGAGGTCGTTCACCTGTTCACTATCGGCAAGGGGCTTATCGCGGCGATGGATCTTGGGGACGAGGCCGATTCGAGCGCTGGTCCGTCTTCCGCATTCGCCCATCGATCTTAACGGCCGCCGCTAGTTGATCAAGTGTCTCGAAGAGTGTCATGCTTGGGGGATGACACGATCGATGCTGCTCTCCGTGAGCCTGATACTGGGAATGATGTGCTCCTCAGGGATGGCGCAGGAGAAGGGGATTTGGCGGGCGTCGAGTACGACGGCTAAGAGCATTACAGGCGATCTTGCGTTCTGGAACGAGAAACTCGTGATCAACTTCACGCCGTTTGTGTTTGCGCAGATTCGCACGCTGGAAGGGCCGGAGGTGACGGCGCTGTTTAACGGCGAAGGCGGCGCAGATGGGGTGGGGAACCTTTACCGGCTGAATACCATTCCCGCGGCGAAGGCATTTCTGCATAAGAACACGCTGTGTGGGCATGACGATACGCAGTGGTTCGCGACCTATGTTGTCGGCAAGAGCATGCAGCTTGCGTTCTTTTCCGGGGCGAAGATGCCTGTGTTTACTCCGGAGGCGATCGCGGATTCGACTAACCTTTGCGGGACTTTCTCGTATGTAAGGTGAATCCTGTTACTTGTTTCCGCTTAGCGAACCAAGGACATTGCTGATAAGTTTTTCACCCAAGAAGCCGAACGCGAAGGCGACAGTCAGAGAGTCTGCCTGCCCGACGCCTGAGACCAGGTGGATTTCCACAAACTTTGCCTGATAGAAGACGTAGCCGGCGAGTCCGATGCCTGCTCCGAAGAGCGAACGAGCGTTGGTAACGAACTGGTTGGCTACGCGTTCCGGAATTTTGCTATTACTATTGGCGTCCATCAGGGAGCCTGCCGTGCTGATGGCCGCTCCCAAGAGACCGAAGAAGAAGACCGCGCCTATCATCTGTGGGCTCCAGGGTGATGGAGTGTCGCAGGGATGCTTGGAGCCAAAGAAGATAAGCGGGAGAAGAAGAACCAGCGCGTAGGCGCATGTCCAGAGAAGGTGGTCAAGCTGCTCGCCGACCATCCAAATCTTGTGGTACTGGTTTGAGAAGTACTCATCCCGCAGGGCCATGGCCTGGATGATGCGTTCAGCGGTCAAGGGCTCGTGCTTGACGTCGAGGAGATTTGCGATGGCGTCGGCTCGCCAGGAGACAAGTTTCCTGGCTTCGGCTTTTACGACGAACGCCTGGATAGGCAGTTCGTCGGAGTCGAGGCCGTAGACGGCATGGCGTCTCGCGGCGTGAAGACAGACCCAGCCGCCCTCGAGGTCTATGTGCTCCTTATCGAGGAAGTAGGAGACTTCGTCCAGCTGCGCTTTGGCGGCGGCCAGCCACTCCATGTCTTGTGCTGGACTGCTGGTTTCAGCCTGGGGAGTGGTTGCGCCGCCCGATCGCTGGCGTATTTTTGCTAATGTGCGGTTGGCGAGCAGATCGAGCTCGATTTGATAGGTTTTATATTCGCGGTTGAGCCGGGCGTAGTCTCCCACTTGCTGAGAACGCAGCTTCCCGCGCCTGGAAGGCTTGCCCGGGGTGGGAGAGGATTCAAACATGGCTGACTCCTGGGAAGCCGCATGATAGCACGGGCATACGAGATGCAGCCTTGATGGCGAGACGTTCTGCAGATGCAGGTATCCGGATGACTCAAATATAGTCGTGTTCAAGGACGGCCACGATTATGGTTGGAGGTATGCAGATGGCTCGGGTGGGTTGGCGATTTCTCATGCTGGCCGGACTCCTGATAGGGGTAAGGCCGATGGTTTTAGCGCAGGCGGGGCCTGCGTTCGAGGTGGCAACGATCAAGCCGGCGGCGCCTTCGCCTGACGGGCATACACACATCATTTATCCGCCGGACGGGCGGTTCAGTGCGATCAACATTACGCTGGTGGCGCTCATGGAGTGGGCGTATGGGATGCCGTCGCGGCAGATCCTGGACGGCCCGGGGTGGCTGGGGTCGACGCGGTTCGATATCGAGGCGAAGTCCGACGAAGAGACGGATGGCAGAATTCGGAAGGGAAGCGGTGAGGAAGGGCGAGAGATCAAACGGGGAATGGTGCGGGCGCTGCTTGAGGAAAGGTATGAGATGAAGGTGCACACGGAGACTCGGGTGTTGCCGGCGTATGACCTGGTGGTGGCGAAGGGCGGTTCGAAGTTGCCGCTGACGAAGTCCGACGGAAAGACGATCGGGACGGGCCGGACGTACTTCCATGGGCAGGGGCTGACGGTGACGTTGATTGCGGAGCAGCTTTCACAGATTGCGGGGCGCGTCGTGGTTGATAAGACGGGGCTGTCAGAGCGCTACGACGTGAAGCTGGATTGGACGCCGGATAGCGCGATGGCAGGGGAGGATTCACCACCGCCATTGTTTACGGCGATCCAGGAGCAGCTTGGACTGAAGCTCGATGCGGCCAAGGAGCCGGTGCCAGTGCTCGTTGTCGACCATATCGACGCACCTTCGGCGAACTAAGGCTGGAGCACGTTGACGCCGGCAGGGGCGAAGTAGTCGATGAAGCCTTCGAGATCGCTCCTGGCCTGTTCGGATAGGTGATGGAACTCGACGCCGATCTGTCTTGGCTTGCGGGCGTGGCGAACGAAGCCGAGGACACGAAAGGCGAGGCTGTTGAGATCGAAGTGGAGCTCGATGACCTGCGATGGTGTGACCGGCAGAGGATCCTGCATCAGGATGAGGCAGCCGCTGATGCTGATATCGATGAGGGAACCGGGCAGGAATGGGCCTGAGAGGTTGCAGCGTACCGTCACGGTTCCACCGCTGTAGCCAACCCGAACGTGTCGCCGACCGCCGAATTCAGAGCCTTCCATCGCGCTACTCCCTTGCACCGTTCGGAGCTATGCAGAGTGTAATCGGCAAATGTCATTCGCAAAGGGCTCTGACTACAACGAAAGCCGCACTTTAGCGTGCGGCTTTCGTTGTTTGAACCATATTGGGAAATGGTCTAGAAGGGAATGTCGTCGTCGGTGATGCCGGTATCACCATAGTCGGGGGTGGTGGCTGGCTGGCGCTGATCGTAGCTGGTGGAGCTTGGCTTGGAGTAGCTGTTGCGGGTCTCGCCTCCGTAGCTTCCTCCTTCGGAGGCTCCGCCACCCTTGCTGCCGAGGAGTTGGAGGTCGTTGACGAGGATCTCGGTACGGTACTTCTTCTGGCCGGACTCCTTGTCGTCCCAGGAGCGGGTCTGGATTTTACCCTCGATGTAGAGCTGTGTGCCCTTTTTGACGTAGTCGCGAACGATCTCGGCGGTGCGCTGGAAGGCGACGAGGTTGTGCCATTCGGTCTTGTCGGTCCAGTTGCCCTGAGCGTCTTTCTGGCGGTCGGCGGTGGCGAGGGTGAAGCTCGCGACCTGCATGCCGCCGGCCGTGGCGCGGATCTCGGGATCTTTGCCGACGTTGCCGAGGAGGATTACTTTGTTGACGCCTTTTGCCATTGCTTCGCTCCGTGTTTCGTCTGAGAGGTTGAGGATAGCAGACGGCGGGATGTGGGAATGGGGGTGGAATTACTGGTAGACGATATGAATTTGCTGAGGAGTTGCGCTGTTGGGAAAGTGGAGGAGCAGGGTCTGGGGGCTTTGCTGGTACTGGCCGGAGGCGATGGGGGTGCCATTGAGGGTGATCTCCTTGACGGGGCTGGTCGAGAAGATGCGGGCTACGGCTTCGGTCGAGTCGATGCCCTCTGCGTCGAAGGTGAGGCTTGAGGGGGTGGACTGCTCGTGGGTGATCTTGGCGGAGGCGACCAGGACCCTGGGGGCTGAAGGCTTGATTTGATTTGTGTCGAGGAGGAGGGCGCGGGTTCCGGGATGTATGGACAGCGAGGGGGACTCGGCGAGATTGGGGTCGAAGAGGTTGATGAGGTTGCCGGTTACGGTGACTGGGGTGACGGCTTCGTCTTCGAGGCCGGCGGCGATGACGTAGGGGCCTCGGCGCAGGACGAGAGCGTTGGTTTGCTTCAGGGTGAGGTGGATGGGTTTGGCGGCCTGCTGGAGGAGGATGTTGATGGTCCCAGGGCCGGAGGGAGAGTGTGCGAGAGCGGTGGGGCTCTGGGCGGAGAAGAGGACGTAACCTTTGCCTGCGCGGTGAAGGCCCTCGGCGTTGGGGCTCAGGCCCAGGGTTCGGAAAAGATGCTCGCGCGGAGTGGCGAAGTGGTTGGGGGCAGCGTTCCACCAATCATGGGCGAGGTTATAGGGATCCTTGTCGTCGTCGAGGACGATGAGGGCTCCTCCGGCTCGGACCCATGCGGCCAGAGCAGTGTGGAAGGCGGGAGTTGGCGGCTTCTGGCCCTCGTAGGTGAGGAGAAGGATCTTGTATGGCTTGAGAAAGTTGCTGGATGTTGTTGATGTAGCGCTTTCTATCTGCACGGGCTCCACAGGCATACCGCGCATGATCAGAGGGAGAGCGAGGCCGTAGAAGTTTCCGAGGTTCTCGTCGGATGGAGTGGGGGCGGCACGCTGGAACATGAGGGTGTCGGAGACGAGGATGCCGATTCCCTGGGTTCCGGCGGACTCCCAGTGGATGGCGTCTGCGGGCTGGTCCATGTGGCCGAGGGCGTGGAATACGGTCTGAAGTTCGGTTTCGTAGGACCTGGGGATGAGGGACTTTTCGGTGGCGTCGTCGGACATGAGGTGGAAGCCCTTGGGGCCAAAGATGCGGTCGGGCCAGGGGAGAACCTCGTAGCGTGAGACGACGGGTTGGAGCAGAGAGGCGGTGAGGGTGCTCTCCCAGTTGCGTCGATAGTCGACCCAGGAGTGGTTGGGATTGTCCTCGATAGGATCGTTGAGGTACCAGATTGGCTTGCCGGAAGAGCGAGCGATGTTCTGCAATGCGCCGTATTCGAGAAAGGCGGTTTCGAAGGTGCGCTCTTTCGTGACGCCCTGGTAAGTGTTGACGGCGCGGGAGGTTCCGGTCCAAACCTGGGCGATGTAGCCGTCGGCACCAACGTTGAGGAGGGAAGACTCGGGGCTGACGATCTGCCACTGGGCGTAGTTGATGAGGGAGTGGGTGGCGACGTAGCAGTGAATGCGGCGGTGATTGGCTGCGGCGTAGATCCTGACGGAGGCGAAGACCTGGGCGAGGGCTCGCTGGTAGAGGAAGTATTTAAGTTTGGAGGCGCGGTACTGTGCGTCCGCGGAGGCGTCGGGAGCTTGCCAGGGTTCGTGGTAATACCGCTGCCACTCGTTCTTGAAGGCGTCGCTCCAGCCGGCGCGGGCCCAGAACTCGGGTTCCTCAAGATAGATGGCCTCGGCCCCGGCGTCGAGGGCGGCTTCCACTCCCTTTGCCAGGTAGTTTCCGTAGGAGATCGTCGGGGAGATGTAGGGAACTTCGCGGCCGCTGTGGAGGATGAGCTTGCCGGACTTCTCCTGCTGGGTCTCGTTCCAGTGCTCCTTGCCGTCGAAGTCGCCGCGCAGATAGGGGGCGTAGCGACCCCAGGCGACGCCGGTCATAACGGTGACGTGATAGCCGTGGTCTCGCCAGGACTTGATGCGGGAGGCTGTGGTGTCATCGATGCCGTAGACCATGACGGTGTCGGCGTTGATGTTCGTGCGGGGAGACCAGGGGTGATCGGTCTGGAAAAGGAGATGGCTGTCGGGCGGCGCCTGCGAGTGGGCTTTGGTTGCGGCGAGGGATAGGATCAGGAGGACGCTGAGGGCGAGGCGATTGGGTTTCATCGTTGGCGTTAGATTATCTGCTGATCAGCAGAACGGAAATGTGTAACGAACCGGCAGCTTCCCGCACACTACATCCAATGCTGCGAGCGAAACGTTTTCTTGTCTGAAAGATGCAAAAGTAGTCCTGCGTTTGCAATGCAGGTGCAGAATAGAGAACGTTCTGCGTCGAAGGCGGGCTTTGCTGCGTCCAATCGGAAGGAAAACAGAAAATACTTATGACCACTTCTTCAGATTTCAGCGTTCCCCGTGTGCCCCGGTTCTCCAGTCTGCTGGCGATCGGGCTGATGTTGACTTCACTCGGCGCGTGTGCAGGCGCTCAAACCGGGGCCAAGGGCGAAAGCGAAACGCTGGTTGCGACCAACGACGTTAGTTCGAGCCTTCCCGACTCGCCGGATGCGGGGCTGATCGATCAGGGGCCGACGGGCCAAGGCGCAACGGCTCCGCCGGTCTCAAACACGCCTTCGAAGCGTGTTCTTGGGATCATTCCGAACTATCGCTCGGTGGGAGTTGGGGCTCAGCTTCCTCCACAGACGATTCGTAATAAGTTCACAACCGCGGCGTCTGACACGATTGATCCGTCGGCGTTTGCGCTGGCAGCGCTTCTTGCGGGATATAACGATGCCCGGGCCGCCACGCCAGAGTTCCACGGTGGCGCGGTTGCTTATGGCCGCTACTTCTGGCACTCGCTTGCCGATCAGTCGATTGAGAATATGTCGGTCGAGTTCCTCGTGCCGGCTCTGACCCACGAGGACACGCGGTACTACACACTCGGCACGGGCGGAAAGAAGAAGCGCCTCGAGTACTCCTTGACGCGGATCTTTATCACGCGCGCGGACTCCGGCAAAGAAACGGTCAACCTGAGCGAACTTCTTGGCGCGGGACTAGCGGCGGGGGTGTCCTCACGTTATTACCCGGTGAGCCAGAGGGACGCGGGCAGTGTTCTCCAGCAGTATGCGCTCAACCTGGGGATCGATGCCGCGAGCTATGCGCTGCGTGAGTTCGATAACGACATCTCACGGGCATTCAGCAGGAAACACGATCAGTAACGGTCAGGCATTCTGGCTCCCCGGGAGTGGCTTCCGGGGAGCCATTTTCTTTTGGGGCAGAGGATGCGGTGCTGGGTGCATCGAATGGTGAAGCGGAGGGTGGTGCGGATGTCGACGCGGCTCGGGACGATGTTGGGCTTGATAGTATTGCTGGCCTTGGGGCAGGTATCGCATGGTCAGACCGTGACGGCTGTGCCCATGCTGGACCTGACCAAGTTCACGGGGAACTGGTACGAGATTGCGCGTCTTCAAACCAAGCGGGACAAGGTGTGCGACCACGACTCGGTGGTGCTGGTTGCGCTTGGGGACAAGAAAGACAGCCTCCAGTTTGTGATTGCGTGCCAGACAAAGAAGGGCTTCACGCAGGTGCGGAACGAGAGTGGCAAGCCCGCAGAGAAGACGGGAAGCGGCAAGTTGAAAGTGACGACTCTTTGGCCTTTCTCGCGGAAGTATTGGGTGCTTGCGGTGGATCCGAACTATGACTGGGCGCTGGTGGGGAGCCCGAATCACAAGGAGCTTTGGGTTCTGGCGCGGGCGGGGACCATGGATACCGGTTTGCTGGCGAATATCGAGGGGAAGGCTTTGGCGGAAGGCTTCAACACGGCCAAGTTGATTGCCACTCCGCAGACGAGGCGGTATCAGATCTACTAACTTAGTCTTCGCGGTGGCGGTCGCCGACGAACTTCAGTGCTGCCAGGGCGAGGGTGAGGGTACCGGTGGGAAGACAGCCCATCGCGACCATCAGGCAGAGCCAGCCGGGATTCGTATGCGGGCCCTGACGGGTGACGCCTCCGAAGGCGAAGAGCATCAGCGCGGCGGAGACGACTCCGGTGCCGAAGATCCAGAGGCCGGTACGGAGGAGGATGCGGGTGTCGGAGCGTAACGGCATCTATCGGTAGCTCGCGAGCATGGCATACACGATGACACCGGTGACGGAGACATAGAGCCAGATGGGGTAGGTGTAGCGGGCGATTTTTCTATGCAGTGGGAAACGACCTGTCAGCGAGAAGAAGAAGGTGATGAGGATCATCGGGAGAGCGATGACGGACAGGAGGATATGCGATATGAGGAGGGCGAAGTAGAAGGGGCGGATGGGGCCGGTGCCGTGGAAGTGGGCGTCGCCGTGCAGGGCGTGGTTGGTGATGTAGGAGACGAGGAAGAGGGACGAGAAGACGAATGCCACGAACATGCTGTTGCGGTGCAGGGTGATGGCGCGGCGGCGGATGAAGGACAGGCCGAAGAGCAGGGCCACGGTGCAGCAGGTGTTGAGGACGGCGTTGAGCGCGGGAAGGAAGGCAAGCTGGGTTCCGGCGACGTCGGACGGCTGGTGGTAGTAGACGAGCCAGGCGAGGAAAAGGCTTGCGATCGCGCTTACGCCGACGATCCCGACGACGATCGAGAGAGGGGTGCGGGAAGGCGTGATGGGGAGGCTTTGGGTGGGCATGAGATCTTTCTGGCGTGGTTCTCTAAAACAGCAGGCGGCCCTGGGCGTTGAGCATCATGGCGGCCAGGAGCAGGGGTAAATAGATGACGGAGAAGCGGAGGAGTTCGCGGGCAGGGACGCGCGAGGAGGGAAGCTCGGGGCTGCGGGTGATACGGGCAAAGCGAACGGTGTAGACGAGGTAGCCGATGGAGAGGATGGTCGCGGCGATGGCGTAGGGGATGCCGGTGATGCCCAGGGCGGTGGGCCAGAGGGAAACGGGGATCATGATGACGGCGTAGAAGAGGGCCTGGATGACGGTGGAGCGGGCGGCCCATCGAATGTTGGGCAGGGTGGGAGTGAGGCGGACGCCGGCGGATCGGTAGTCGTCGCGGTACATCCAGCCGATGGCCATGAAGTGGGGGAACTGCCAGACGAAGAGGATGGCGAAAAGGGCGACGGCGGGCCACTCGATGACGCCGCGGACGGCGGTCCAGCCGATGAGGGGTGGGAGGGCTCCGGGGAAGGCTCCGATGAAGGTGTTGATGACCGTCACGCGCTTGAGGGGGGTGTAGATGGCGACGTAGCTGATGGCCGTGAGGAGCGTCAGCATGCCGGTGATGGGGTTGGTTTCGAGGGCGAGATAGAGGGAGCCGAGGAAGACGGCGAGGAAGCCGAGGATGAGTCCGTGGGCGAGGCCGATGCGTCCGGCGGCCATGGGGCGGTCGGCGGTGCGGCGCATGAGGCCGTCGGTGCGGCGCTCGAGGGCCTGGTTGAGGATGCTCGAGCCGGCGGTGACGATCGCGATACCGGCGAGAGCCTGGATGAGGCCTGCGTGGAAGGGCGAAATACCGCTGCGGAGGCTGCCGAGGTAGAAACCGGCTCCGGCGGTGATGACGACCATTGTGGATACGCGCGGCTTCAGCAGGGCAACGTAGTCCGCTGCGAGGGTGTGCGGCTTCGCGAGGATCTGATCGGTTGTCGCGGAGATGGCCACAGGCTTCTAGGATAACGCGCGTTTGGCTTCTGCGGCGTTGATGCTGCGGGCGTTCGGGCAGACTCGTTCGTCCGGTTACCAATGTTCGGTTTTACCGAGGCTGGAAGGGCTTAGTCTTGAATATCGCGTCTGCTGAGAGGTTTGCGAAGAGGGTACCTGGTGATGATGGGAGATTTGGGCGCGATGCAGAGTGTGGAGTTTGAACCGAGTAACCCGTTTTCCGCGCCGAGTGCGCTGCCGTTTCAGGCTCCGGCCTTCGACCGGATCAAGGACGAGGACTACCTCCCGGCGATCGAGGCTGGGATGGAGGAGCAGAGGCGAGAGATTCGGGCTATCTCCGAAAGCTCCGATTCGCCTACGTTCGAGAATACGATTGTTGCGATGGAGCGGACCGGGCGACTGTTTGCCCGGGTGATGTCGGTGTTTGGCGCGGTTGCCGGGGCGAATACCAACGACCTGATTCAAGCCGTGCAGGAAGAGATCGCTCCGAAGCTGGCGGCGCATGGGGATGCCATTTATCTCGATGCGAAGCTGTTTGCGCGTGTGGATGCGGTGTTTGCGCAGCGGGCGTCGCTTGGGCTGGATGCAGAATCGCTGCGCCTGCTGGAGGTGACGCATGAGGACTTCGTTCATGCTGGCGCGAAGTTGACGGACGACCAGAAGGCTCGGATCACGAAGCTGAATGAGGAGGAGTCGACGCTGCAGAATGCATTTGCGACGAAGCTTCTGGCGGCGAATAAAGAAGGTGCGTTCCATACGCTCAATCGCGAGGTGCTGGCGGGGTTGAGTGAGGCACAGATCGCCAGAGCCGCCGAGGTTGCGAAGGAACGTGGGGTCGAGGGGTATGTGCTTGTGCTGCACAACACGACGCAGCAGCCGGTTCTTGCGGACCTGACGAACCGGGAGACGCGGCGGGCAGTCTTCGAGCAGGCGTGGAACCGGACGGAGCGGGGTGGTGAGACGGACACGCGAGCGATCGTGACCCGGCTGGCGGCGCTGCGAGCGGAGAAGGCGGCATTGCTTGGCAAGGCGAGCTACGCGGAGTGGAAGCTTGAGAACCAGATGGCCAAGGCCCCGGGGGCGGCGGGCAAATTCCTGGACGGACTTGTGGCCGAGGCGACCGGGAAGGCACGGAGCGAGGCGGCGGAGATTCAAGCTCTGATCGATGCGCAGGGTGGTGGATTTGAGCTTGAGCCCTGGGATTGGGAGTTCTATGCCGAGCAGGTGAGGAAGGCCCGCTTCGATCTCGATGAGGCGGAGGTGAAGCCTTATTTCGAGGCGTACCGCGTGCTCGAGGATGGGGTGTTCTTCGCGGCTTCGGGGCTCTACGGGCTTCGCTTCGAGGAGCGGAAGGACCTCCCTTTGTATCACCCGGATATGCGGGTGTTTGAGGTTTTCGACGACGCGGGCAAGACGCTGGCGCTGTTCTACGTCGACTTCTTCAAGCGGGATAACAAGCGGGGCGGGGCATGGATGAGCGAGTTCGTCGGGCAGTCGAAGCTGCTTGGGACGATTCCGGTGGTCTATAACGTCTGCAACTATCCGAAACCTGCTCCGGGAGATCCCGGGCTGATCAGCTTCGATGATGTGATCACGATGTTCCATGAGTTCGGGCACGGGCTGCATGGGATTCTGTCGAACGTAATGTATCCGAGTCTGGCGGGGACGTCGGTGCCTCGGGACTTCGTCGAGTTTCCTTCTCAGTTCAACGAGCATTGGGCGCTGTATCCGGAGGTGTTCGCGAACTATGCGCGACACTACGAGACGGGCGCGGCGATGCCGGAAGAGATGGCGCGGAAGCTCCGGGAGGCGGAAGCTTTCAACAAAGGGTATCAGCAGACCGAAGTGCTGGCGGCGGCGCAGCTCGACATGCAGTGGCACACGCTGGCGGCGGGGGTTGGGGTCGAGGATCCGGGTGGATTTGAGCGGATGGCGCTCGAGAAGAAGACGCTGGCGCTGAAGGAGATTCCGCCGCGGTATCGGTCGAGCTACTTCGCGCATATATGGGGTGGGGGCTATGCGGCTGGGTACTATGCGTATCTGTGGAGCGAGTCGCTTGAGATGAATGCGTTTCAGTGGTTCGAGGAGCATGGCGGCTTGACGCGGGAGAACGGGCAGAGACTGCGGGAGATGGTTCTTTCGCGGGGGAATAGCGAAGATCTGGAGGGGATGTACCGGCGGTGGATTGGTAAGGATGTCGTGATGGGCGCGGCGCTTGAGGGGCAGGATTTGGGTAGGGCCGAAGAGTAGGCCGAAGGCGATTTGCGGAGCAAGGTTCTGCGCACAACGAAGAACAGCTATGCTGTTGCGTATGAAAAAGGCCTTTGTTCTCGCTGCCCTGGGTTTCTCTCTCTTCGTGTCTTTCGCTTCCGCACAGACGGCGAACACGCTCACGCCGAAGGAAAAGGCTGATGGCTGGCGACTGCTCTTCGACGGAAAGACGACCGACGGCTGGAGGAGTGCGCGTGGGGGTGGCTTTCCGACAACCGGTTGGGCGGTGAAGGACGGCACCATCACGGTGACGGAGACGGGTGGGGAAGAGTCGGGCAACGGCGGCGACATTGTGACGACGCGGGTCTACTCGGACTTTGAGTTGTCGGTGGATTTCAAGACGTCTCCGGGAGCGAACTCGGGGATCATGTACTTCGTCGACCTGGACCTGATGCCGTGGAAGAATGGCCACGGCTCCCCCATTGGGTTCGAGTACCAGATACTGGACGACGCGCTGCACCCGGATGCGAAGCGAGGCAAGAATGGTGACCGCACCGTTGCTTCGCTGTATGACATGATTCCGGCCGCTGCCGACAAGCCGATCAAGCCTGTCGGCGAGTGGAACACGGCCCGGATCGTGGTGCGCGGGAAGCATGGCGAGCACTGGCTGAACGGGGCGAAGGTGCTGGAGTACGACCGCGACTCGCCGGAGTTCAAGGCGATCCTTGCGGAGAGCAAATACCACGTTTTCCCGAGCTACGGTCAGTCGGCGAGTGGATACCTCCTGCTGCAGGACCATGGGTTTCCGGTTTGGTTCCGGAATATTAAGATTCGGGAGACGAAGGAAAACACGGCGGGGGAGTAAGACATCTTGATAGGTAACGACGTCGCGGGTTTAGACCGAGTTGCTTATGGTGGACGCGGATATACGTTACTTACTCCAACTAATCGTCCCTCCTACGTCTGTGGATGAAAGGTCGTTCCCAGCGCCTCGTACAGTGTCTTGGACCGCTCCGGTACGTTGATTTCGTCAATTGGCTTCGTCTTTTTTGACGCAAGGAGCCACCAGGCGATTGGAGCCTGGCTCTTGTCGTAACCGGCGTCCTCCATCAGGAACAAACTTACCCGGCTCCTTTGTCTCTGCTGAAGAAGCAGAAGATGGGCTCCAACTTGTGCGGTAGTAAGGGTCGTTGCCAGCGAGAACCCAGGGATGAGGAGTCCGGCCCCGGCACCCACTGCATCTGCGGCGAGCAACTTCTGCTTCGCAGGCGCAAAGCGGAACTCGCCCTTCTCAATGGCTCCAGCCATGTAGTCGGCGATCACTGCCGCAAGCTGCGAGTCGTCTGTCAGCCGTTCGACTGCCGTCCTCTGAATGAGGATCACTCCGCTTGGGAGTGTGATACCTGAGAACGAACCATGATCGTCGATCAATTGAAAGCGAAACTCTATCTTCGTCTCATCGCTTGCTGGCAGCGATCGCTGGTACGCGGGAATCAGACTCTTGCCAATCCGATCAATCCTCTCCTGCATCGGTTTGTCCACATAGGCCGGAATGCGCCGCGGGTCCATCCCAAGCACGTGTTTACTCAAGAAACCCTGCCTGTCACCGTCGTCGATCTCTGCCGGGTCGTATTCGTTCTTCTCCCGAAGTTTGTCTTCCGATGCGTTGATTAAGTTCGTGCTCAATAGCGCGTGGTCCACAATGACTTGCCCGGACTTATCCCGTGCGCCGTGATATTCGATCCAGAGATTTGTGTCGAGGTCGCCGATTGAAGCTAATGGAGGGCTGAACGTCAGTTTGGTCTTGTTCGTCAACCGAAGCAGGTAGCCATCCGCACGCACTATCCGGACTCCGGCGCCATCTGCCTCCTTTCCCTGCGGGAGACGATCGATGATCGCTCGACCGCTCACGTCGGAGTTTCCGGCCTGAAGGACGATTCGTTCGGCGAGGACACTATGCTTCTTACCCAGCTTACCGAATACGTCGATCCTCTCTCCGAGGTATGGAGGGTAAGGATTCGTCCGCGTCACCATCTGTAAATTCGGGCCGAAGACTCGGTTAAAGACGGTGCTCGGGCCGAGCTGGACCTTGTATCCGTTAACCGCGAACGCACCAGAGGCATCGAGCCACGTCACGTATCCGGACGCGACAGGGATATTCGGATCTGCTTCGGCTCTCGCTTCAAAGGGCAGCATCAATGCAAAAAGGAAGAGCAGAAAAAGATCGTAAAACGTCGATTTGGTCATGCCATAAAGAGTCTAACCGCAAGCAGCCCTTCTAGAAGTGCAGCGGCGAGAAGCTTAGTGCGCTTCGAGCTCGATGTGCTTCTGCACTGGTGGGCGCTTGAGGAAGAAGACCAGCGGGAGCATGCAGAGCATGATGCCGCAGAGCATGCGGAACTGGTCCATATAGGCGAGGAGAAGGGCCTGGCGCTGCATCTGGGTGTAGAGGAGGGCGAGGGCGTGGTAGCGGTTGTCGGCGGCGGCTCCGGGGGCTGCCACCTGCGCGGCGACGAACTGCTGGACGGCTCCGCTCGATGAGGTCAAGTTGCGGCCTATGGTCTGCTGGAAGAGCTGCGCGCGGCGCTGGAGCATGGTGCTGACGAGCGCGATGCCGAGGCTTCCGCCTTCGTTGCGGACGAGGGCGTAGAGGCCTGCGCCCTGCGAGCTTTCGGTTTTGGGGATGAAGCGGAAGACCATAGTGCTGACCGGGACGGTGATGAGTCCGAGGCCGAGGACCTGCACGATGCGGGGGACGATCAGGTTCATCTCGGCGACGTCCAGGTTCATCGACGACATCCACCAGCAGGAGGAGGCGATGAGGATCATGCCGGAGAAGACCATCTTGCGTGGGTCGTAGCCCTTCGTCAGGACGTAGCCGACGATCGGGACTTCGAGCATGGTGAAGAGGCCGGAGGGTGAGAGCGCGAGGCCGGAGGTGGTGGCGTCGTAGCCCATCATCTGCTGCATGTAGAGGGGCAGGAGGTAAGTCGTCGCGTAGAGGACCGCGTAGAGGCCGAGGATGATGAGACAGCAGAAGAGGAAGTTGCGCTCCTTGAGCAGGCGCAGGTTGACGACGGGAGCCTTGACGTGGAGCTCCCAGAGGATGCAGCCGGTGAGCGAGATGACGCAGATGATGGCGAAGGTGACGATGAAGGGCGAGCCGAACCAGTCGAGCTCCTGGCCCTTGTCGAGAATGATCTCGAGGGTGGCAAGGCCGATGGCGATGAAGCCGAGACCGGGCCAGTCGACCTTCTGGGTGCGGGCCTTGGCCTTGGCTTCCTTCATGTGGGGCGGATCTTCGAGGACCATGCGCGTGAGGAAGACGCAGATCATGCCGACGGGGATGTTGATGTAGAAGATCCAGCGCCAGGAGTAGTTGTCGGTGATCCAGCCGCCGAGGGTGGGGCCGAGGACGGGGGCTACGAGGATGGCCACGGTGTAGAGCGCCATGGCCATGCCGCGTTTCTGGGGGGAGAAAGTATCGGCGAGGATGGCCTGGACGGAGGGTTGGAGACCACCGCCGGCGAGACCCTGGGCGACACGAAAGAGGATCAACATGCCCAGGGTGGGAGCGAGACCGCAGAGGGCGGAGAAGACGGTGAAGAAGAAGACGGAGATAAGGTAGAAGTTCTTGCGGCCCATGAGGGAGGAGAGCCAGCCGCTGATGGGGAGGACGATGGCGTTGGCGACGAGATAGCTGGTGAGGACCCAGGCGCCCTCGTCCTGCGAGGCGGAGAGGCTTCCGGAGATGTGAGGGAGCGCGACGTTGGCGATGGAGGTGTCCAGGACCTCCATGAAGGTGCCGATGGTGACGACGAGGGCGACGATCCAGGGGTTGAAGACGCGCGGCTCGGGGGTGCGCTCGTTGTCGAACGGGGGCGCGATGTCGCGCAGGGAATCCTCGGCGGGGACGAGAGCGGGTTCTTCGAGTACGGTGGTCATAGTGTCAGGGCGGGTATTGTGACCTGCTGTTCTCTTTGATGACTGGTGAGTCATCTGGATGCAGTTTATCCTTGTGTCGATGACGACCGCAATCGATCCGGACAGGAAGCAGAAGATGGTAGTGGAGTTTCGGCGTGGCGAGATCCTGGCCGCGGCGACGCGGGTCTTTGGGGAAAAGGGCTTCGAAGCAACGAAAATGGAAGAGATTGCGGCGGCGGCAGGGGTCGCGAAGGGAACTCTCTACCTCTACTTTGAGTCAAAGGACGAGGTGTACGTCACGACGGTGGAGCGTGCGCTGGCTGAGGTGGCGGCGCTGACGGCAGAACACGTGGAGCGGGAATCGACAGTGGCGGGAAAGCTGGCGGCGTTTGTGCGAGTGCGGATCGCGTTTTGGGATGAGCAGCAGACGCTTTACCGAGTCATCCTGAACTCGAGTCGGGATGGGGAGCATCGGGCGCGGAGCATCGGGTGGCAGAGGGTGGTGGTGGTTTATCTAGCTTCGATCTTTGAGGAAGGGGCGCGGGCCGGGGAGATTCCGGAGCAGGACTATGCCGCGGCGGCGTGGGCGGTCATGGATGCGATTCGCGGGGTCAATGAGCGGAGGGTCTTCTCCGAGGGGCGCGGGGCGGAGGAAGACACGCGCTTTCTTACTGAATTCCTGTGGGCGGGATTGAGGGCCGGGACTGGTATTTAGCCGCGTGACGGGCAAAAGGAATGCCTCACGCATCGACTTGCGAAGCATGAGGCATGGTGATTCTGGTTATTTTCTTTAGCTGTTGAAGTCGTTGTTGTCATCATCGTTGCCGGAGTAGTCGTCATTCGATGACGTGTCGGCAAAGTCGTTGTTATCGTCGTCCTGCGCGGGTGTGTTGTCAGAGAAGTCGTTGTTGTCGTCGTCCTGGACCGGGGTGTTATTCGAGGCGCCGGAGTCTGCAAACTGGCGGGTGTCGTTGCGGCGGTCTTCGATGTCCGGCGACAGATGGTCGGAGTGATGCTCAGACGGGGATGAGTCGCCATAGTAATTATTGATGATCTCTTCTCGGGGAGACGGATTTCCTCCGAAGCTGCCCATGCTTTGCCCACCGTTGTGCTCGAAGCCGTGAACGAGGCTCTCGATGCCTTCGAAGGCGATGGCTCCGGCAGCGACGCCCGCAGCCGTGGTTGCGGCCGAGCGGAGGAAGCTTCCGCCCTGTGACGGTGGTGCGTACTGTGGGGCTCCGTACTGCGGCGCTCCGTATTGCGGCGGGGCATACTGCGGAGCTCCATATTGGGGAGCGTACTGAGGCTGGGCGTAGGGCGGAGGCGGTGGGGCGCTGTATTGCTGCTGGTTGGAAGCGAAGGAGCCGGGGCGCGGACCTTGCTGGACCGGCGCGTACTGGGTCTGCGGCGGTGGGGGCAGAGCGTCGTCGTCCTTCATGCCGAGCAGGTTGCCGAGGAAGCTGGTGTGCTTCGGCTGCGGGACCTGCTGCTGGACGGCACGCTGAGCCTGCTGCTGGGCTTCATCGAGTTGAGTCCGGGTGTCTTCGAGTTGGGTTTTGAGGTCGGCGAGTTGCTTCTGGGCGTTGTCGAGGGCGTACTGCTGGACGAGGACGGTCTGGGCGAGGATGTAGAGGGCATCCGGGTTGCGGCCGAGGGTCTGCTGAAGGTACTGCTCGGCTTCGGGATCCTTCTCGTCGAGGGGGGTCTTGCTGATGCGATCGGTGAGACCCTGGAGGAGTTGCTGTTCTTGCGCGGTCATGTGTTTGCCTCGGTTCGGCGTTGCTTGTGGTTGGACGCGGGTTTTGGGTAGAAGGTGGTGGCGCCGGTCGTAGGTACGTTACACGTGGCAGGTTGGTTCCAGATTATGGCTTGGGGCGGAGGGCGGCGAGGAAGTCATCTGGAGTGGCGAGGGTGTTCAGGATGTCGCCGGCCGTGAGCCACGCGCGGCGGAGTTGGGTGATGCCATATTGCATGTAGTCGAGCTCTTCAATGGCGTGGGCGTCGGTGTTAACGGAGATCTTGCAGCCAAGCTCCTTGGCTAGTTTCAGGTGGGTGTCCATGAGGTCAGCGCGGGCCGGGGCGGCGTTGTGTTCCACGGCTACGCTAAGCTCGGCTGCGCGGCGGAGGATAGTGTCGACGTTGACGGCGTAGGGGTCGCGCTTCAGCACCTTGCGGCCTGTGGGGTGGCCGAGGACTCGGGTCCAGGGGTTCTCGATGGCGCGGAGGATGCGCTCAGTGATCTGGGCTTCGGGCTGATCGAAACGGGAGTGGACGCTGGCGATCACAATGTCGAGCTGGGCGAGGGTTTCGTCTTCGAGGTCGAGCTGGCCCTCGGCGAGGATGTCGACCTCGATGCCGGTGAAGATGCGGAAGGGCTCCATGGGGCGGTGGTAGGGGAGTTGGGAGTAGTGGGGTGGCAGGGCTATGCGTGGGTCGTGGGTGGTTTGGTTAGAGGGTGAAGGGCCCCCGGGATCGGCTTCGTACGTTCCCACCCGAACCGACGGTGAACCAGTCGGTGAGGATGGGGCACCCTGGCTCTTTTCGTAGGATTCCCAGGCGGCCCATTGGGGGCCTTTGCCTGCGGCGAACTCTTCGGCTAGCTGGTCATTCACCTCGCGGACGCGTTTTGCGTGGGCTAAGGCCCTCGCGTCGTCCATGCCGTTGGTCATGGCGAGGTTCTTGGAGTGGTCAGTGATGGCGATGTAGCGGAGGCCACGGGCGATGGCAGCTTCGGCCATCTCGCGGATGGTCCGGGTGCCGTCGGTCTCGGTGGTGTGCATGTGGACGTCGCCGCGGATGTCGGCGAGGGTGATGAGATTCGGGAGGGTGTGGGTGGCGGCGGCTTCGAGTTCGCCTGAGTTTTCGCGAAGTTCGGGGGCGATGTAGTCGAGGTCGAGGGCGTTATAGATGTCAGCTTCGCTGGCGGCGGCTACGATGACGTTGTCTTCCAGGCGGAGGAGGGCGTACTCACTGAGCGTCAGGCCCCGTTTGATAGCGCGCTGGCGAAGAGCGACATTGTGCATCTTGGATCCGCTGAAGTACTGGAGGGCAGCTCCATAGCTGGCGCGGGGTAGGAGGCGGACGTCGACCTGGAGGTTGTTGCGGAGGGTGAAGGTGACTTTGTTCTGGCCCCGGGCGTGGAGCTTATCGATGAGGGGAAGGGTGGCGACGTACTCGACGGCGGCGGCGACGACGTCCGGCTCGCAGGCCGGGCCGGTTGCGAGGAGGTCCAGGTCGCCGACCGTCTCGCGGCCACGGCGAAGGCTGCCAGCGGGCGTGACGGTTTCGATCCCCGGGAAGGCAAGAATGAGAGTGGCAATGCGCTCGGCGAAGTCGCGGGCGTGGTCGATGCGGAATCGGGAGGAGTTCTTGCGGTGGTCCTCGATGCCTTTGAGAAGCTTGGCGGTGAACTTCTCGCCCATGCGCGGGAGTTTATTCAGGTGGCCGGCCTTTGCAGCGGTCTCCAACGCATCGATGTCGGCGACCTGCAGGGCGGACCAGATGAGGGCGACCGACTTTGGCCCCATGCCGGGCAGGCGGAGAAGCTCGAGCATGGTTGGACGATACTTCTGGAGGAGTTCCGTGCGGAGCGGCATGGATCCAGTGGCGACGAGGTCACGGATGTTCGCGGCCATCCCTTTGCCAATGCCAGGGATAGCAAGAAGGAGTTTTGGGTCAGCTTCAGGGGTGGCGAGGGTCGCTAGCTGGGTGGTTTGCTGTTCGACGGCTTCAGCCGCTCTTCGGTAGGAGCGGATACGGAAGGGATCGGCACCATCGATTTCGAGGAGGGCGGCGGTTTCGTCGAGGAGGCGGGCGAGCGTGATGTTATCCATAGCGATTGAAGGCCGCAGGTTCTCGGCCTTCAATCAGTATGCATGGGGATTTGGTTTGTTCGCACTGGAGTCAAGGGAAACCACACATCACAAAATCAGCGAAAGGAGGGTCGCGACCTAGACGGCATCGCTGATCCGGACTACCTGGTCCGCCTGGGGACCTTTTGTTCCCTGGATGATGTCGAAGGCGACCTTGTCACCCTCTTTCAGGCTTTTGTAGCCGTCCAGCTGGATGGAGCTGTAGTGCACGAAAACATCGGCGCCACCCTCTCGGCCGAGGAATCCGTATCCCTTTGCGTTGTTGAACCACTTGACTTCACCTTTGTACATCGACATATTCGTTCTCCCTGGGGGCCCTCTCCGTGTCCCTTGGGCGCACGGAGTAGGATCAGCAGTCATAAAACTTAGCTGCCAGTCCTAATGGATGAAGATTAGGGTTCCCGCGTGAGCTTCTTCTGTCTTCTGCACGACATAACGTATTCGGCGAAATTCGTCTAACAAATAGCGAAAAGAAAAACGTTCGATGTGGTGAAAGATCCACATGCCGATGGGTTCCGGTGGGCCATCACCTGTGTTTGCTTGGGGACAGCATCGGAAAAAACGATTCCGCCGCTTTGCCGCTCCTTGTTGAGTCGTCATGCGCTTCGATCCAAAGCTACGGGTGAGCGAGTCTCCGTGAAGCGGCGAAGAGCGATAGTCCGATAAGGGTCTTTCCGTCGTGAATCTTGTTCCCAGCGACGAGCTTCATAGCCTCTGATAGCGTGAGCCGTACGATCTCGATGTCTTCGTCCGCCTCGGGCTGGGCTTCGCCGGCGGTGATGTTTTCGGCGAGGTAGATCTCCATCCACTCGCCGAGGAAGCCTGGGCTTGCGTAGTAGCGGATAAGGCTGGTCCACTTGCGGGCCCGGAAGCCCGTCTCTTCGATCATCTCGCGCTTGGCGGCGGCGAGCGGACGCTCGTTCGGCTCAATGCGTCCGGCTGGGAGTTCGAGGAGGTATTGTCCGGCGGCGTGGCGGTATTGGCGGATGAGAATAACGTCGGGGTCAGCGGGGTTCTTGGTCGCGTCTACGGCCAAGACCACGATGGAGCCGTTGTGGTGGATGACGTCGCGAGTGCTGGTGACGCCGCTGGGTTCGATCACCTTGTCGGTATAGACGCTGAAGACCCGGCCCTTGTACGAGAGTTTGCTTGAAAGGAGTTGAGCTTTGCGACGGCGGGTCGCCTTCTTGGTTGAGGTCTTCGAATCGGCGGCGACCGATGCAGGGAGAGACTTCGCGGTCTTCGGTTTCTTCACGGCTTTGGCGGGGGTCCCGGGAGGGGACACGATTTTTCTGGCGGGCAGCTTTTTGGCGGCGGTCTTTTTCTTGGTGGCCATAGGGGTACGGTATCATTCTGCGTCGGGTGGTGAAGATCGGGCATCCAACCTTCGAACGGCTTCCATACGCTTCAACACCGGGATCGTCTTTTCAGAGGTGAGCGGGAGTTGTCCGTTTGTACCGGGCCGGATGCGTACTTGTTGAGTGAGGGTAAGGATGAGCAGTGAATGTTTCCCGATGACCGCGTTGCCGCACACCTCGCGGCTCTTTGCCGATTTTTTGGGAATGGGGCAGCTTGCCGAGGACGCTCCGGTGCGGAGCTGGTACGGGACCGGCTACGCCGCCGCGGCTGTGAGCGATCCGGACCGTCTGGCGAATGCTCTCGCGGCTCAGGCGAAGGAGTTCGGCGCGGGCGAGGCGGTGTTTGAGAACATTGAACGTCTGCGTGGAGGCGCTCGGGCGCTGGTGACGGGACAGCAGGTGGGACTGTTCGGCGGGCCGTTGCTGACGCTCCTGAAGGCTGCTACTGCCGTGGCGCGGGCGAAGCAGGCGACGGATCAGACGGGCGTTCCGCATGTGCCGGTGTTCTGGTTGGCGACCGAGGATCATGACCTGGAAGAAGTCGATCAGGTGTCGCTACCGACGAAGCATACACTCGAGAGGCTGAAGGCAGGGTTGAAGACGGATGCGCCGGTCGAGGTTGGCGGAGTCGTGCTTGGGGCCGAGATCGAGGCAGTTCTGGAGCGGGCGTGCGAGCTTCTGGAGTGGAGCCCCGTATGCGATGTGCTGCGTGAGTGTTACGTCTCGCGCGAGGGATATACGGCTACGCTTGGTGGGGCGTTCGCGCGGTGGATGACAAAGCTCTTCGAAGCGCAGGGGCTGATCGTGCTTGATGCCGCGGGGCGAGAGTTTCATGCTCTCGGAAAGCAGGCGCTGCGGTACGCGATCGAGCATGCGGCGGAGCTTGAGGCTGCACTGCTGAAGCGGACAGCCGAGCTTGAAGGTGCGGGATACCATGCGCAGGTGCTCGTCGTTCCGGGGCACTCGTTGCTCTTTCTAGTAGACGAGTCAACGGGCGCACGGTCGGCGCTGCGGCGGTCGGCCAACGGCGAGTGGAAGGCCGGTGGCAAGGCCTACTCGGCCGATGACCTGCTTGCGATCCTCGAGGCTGCTCCCGAACGGATCAGTCCGAATGCGCTTCTGCGACCGGTGTTTCAGGATGTGATTCTGCCGACCGCGGCTTACGTCGGTGGCCCGGCGGAGGTGGCGTACTTTGCCCAGAGCGCGGCGGTCTACGAGGCTGTGCTTGGACGGGTGACCCCAGTGCTTGCGCGCTTCTCCGCAACGCTGGTTGAGCCGGCGATGGCTGCGGTGCTCGATCAGCATGAGCTTCGCGTGATCGGTGTGATGACGACGCCCGAAGAACTGGCGCAGAGGCTGGGCGCACGGGCGATGCCGATCGCGGGCAAGCGAAAGCTGGCGGCTGTCGGGAATGCGATGGATGCGGAGTTGACGGCGCTTACCGAGTACCTTTCGGCGATGGATGAGAGTCTTGGGCGGTCGGCAATGGTTTCGGGCTCGAAGATGCGCTACCAGATGAACCGGCTGCGCAGGATGGCGGCGACGTTCGAGTTGCAGAAGGAAGCGAGTCTGCGGAAGCATGCGGACGCTCTCGCGCTGAATCTCTTTCCGAATGGACATCCGCAGGAGCGAGTGGTTGCCGGGGCATGGTTCCTGGCGCGATATGGAGATGGCCTGGTCGAGCGGCTCGTGACCGAGGCGGCCGACGCCTGTGGTGGGCACGTAGTGGTGAGACTTTAGTCTCGCTGCAGGACGACGAACGCCTCCGGGAGGACAGGGAACGGCCTCAGGGTCGTACACTATGGCGGTGGAGGTGGACCGTTATGGGGCTCAGTGACGAGGCGTTCGAGGTAAGTTGTCCAGATTGCGGCTCGATGATCAAGATCGATCCGGTGACGCGGTCGGTGATTGGCCACGTGCCAGCTCCACGCAAGCGGATGTTCGAGGACTTCACTGAAGCCGCGGCAGCGCTGCGCGAAGCCGACCAGAGGCGGGACAGCCTGTTTCGGCAGTCGGTCGATGCGCAGAAGAATAAAGATGATGTGCTCGCGAAGAAGTTCGCCGAGGCGGTGAAGAAGGCGAAGGAGAGTCCGCTGACCGAGAGGCCGCTGCGGGAGTTCGATCTTGACTAGCGCGGACCATGAGTCCCCGCCTCCGAGGACGGCCGCATTCAAAGAGTCGAGCATCTACACTCATCCCGAACTGCGGGGGTGCCATCGATATGTTCTTCCAGATATCAGGCACCTGTGCGCGGAGCTGAAACCCGGATCTCGGGTGCTTGATGTTGGCTGTGGAAACGGTTCGCTGACGCATGAATTCGCAAGGATGGGCCATCGTGTGGCGGGAGTCGATATGTCGCGCGGAGGGGTGGAGATCGCGCGACAGACGACGCCGGAAGGGCACTTCGAAGTTCTGCCGGCGGATGCGGATGTTCTGACCAACCTGAACGAGGACCCGTTCGATCTCGTGTATAGCGTTGAGGTCATCGAGCATCTCTATGACCCGGTGAGCTTTCTGAAAGGGTGCTTTGTGGCAACGAAGCCGGGCGGAATGTTTCTGTGTAGCACGCCTTATCACGGGTATTTGAAGAACCTTGCCCTGTCGCTGACGGATGGTTGGGACGAGCACACCAATGCGCTTGGGCTTGGCGGCCATATTCGCTTCTATAGCGAGAGGACGTTTGCGGAAGCGGTGCACCGAGCGGGGTTTGTAGCGATCCAAATCGCCGGATCGGGCCGGATCCCATTTCTTTGGAAGAGCATGATCCTGACGGCAACGAAGCCGGAATAGCAAGCCGACACAGCCCCCGCGACGGGCTGTGTCGCGTTACACGCTCCACGACTACTTCGAGGCGGTCTTTAGTCCGCCTGCCTTGGCGACGCGCTTGACCGAACCATCACCAAGCACGAAGTACTTATCTCCAGTGACTTCTTCAACGTACGCATTCTTCATGCCGGGAAGCGCCGTAACCTCGCGCGCGTCGGTCTGACCGGGAGCAGTAAGGAGAAAGTGCTTCCCGTCGCCCTCATCCTGCACGGGTGAAGCAGTGGAGGGGAGAGGTGCCGGGGTCGCGGCTGCAGCCATGGCGGGGGTTGGGCTGGAGTCCGGAGCGGAGCCGGTGAAGGCCACGATCTTGCCGGTCTGGCGGAAATGAACGTACTCGGGTCCCTTGATGCCTGCGACACACTGCGAATAGGCATCCTTGCCGACATCCTGCCCGATGCCGGTAGTGCTGGCTACGGCTTCGCTGTTACGGTCGGTGCGCTGGGTGGCTCCGGTCGCAGCAGCGGTCTGAGCGCCGTTGTTGTTGCCGCCCCACCAGCCGTAGCCGCGGTTGCGGGAGATGGCGCTCGTGGCGGCCCCGGTGATGCCCGTAACGGCGCCCTGTTTCATCTTGTCGTTATCCTGACCGTGCTCTCGCTTGTGGAGGGTGTCCTGTTCGGAGGCGAGTTGGCTACTAGCCTGATCGCGGCAGGATTTGATCTGGTCAGCGCTGATCGGCATCATCTCCATCGTGATGCCGTCGGCGGGGCCCGCTGCTGGCGGCGCGGCAACCTGCGCGATGACGGGGGTGGCGGCGAGAAAAACTAGAAACGTGGCCGAAGCGAGCGTGAGATTGCGCGGCATACTAGGGTCTCCTTGGAACTTGGGCCTTCCTTCCGGTTGACCGCAAGGAGGAAGTGCTGTTGGCTAAGGTGCTCATGCTACTGCTACGCACACGAGCGGGCAACGGTTTTTTGCACGGTTATCGGTTTTTTTACGGAAGTCAATCCCACAAAGGGTGACAGCTTCACGTCAGAGGAACAGGCGGGGGGTTCGTCGCGGTAAACTGGGGTATGCCTCCTATTTTGAACGCGCAAGGGCTGACAAAGTCCTTTGGCGCGAATGCCTTGTTCGATGAGATTGGTTTTACTGTGTCCGATGGAGACCGTATTGGATTGATTGGTCCCAACGGCGCGGGGAAGTCTACGTTGCTGTCCGTGCTCGCCGGTGACCAAGAGCCGGATGCCGGGGAAGTCGCGATGCGGAAGCGCGCTCGTGTAGGGTACGTGAAGCAGGAGTCGAACTTCGCTGCCGGGCTCACGGTGCGGGACGTGCTCGAAGCGGCGCTTATTCGCGCCGGGGTGACCGAGGCAGAACGTGAGGGGCGCATTCGTGAGACGTCGGGCCGCACCGGTTTTCCCAGTCTTGAGGCCGAAGCGGCGAAGCTGAGCGGTGGTTGGCGTAAGAGGCTTGCGATTGCCGAGGCCGTGGTGACGGGGCCGGATGTGCTTCTGCTGGATGAGCCGACGAACCATCTTGACCTGGCGGGGATTACCTGGCTTGAGGAGATGCTCGTGCAGGCGCCGTTCGCGCAGGTGATCATCAGCCACGATCGTTACTTTCTGGAAAACGTCGCGACCGAGATGGTCGAACTGAACCGCGTTTATGCGGATGGTTTGCTGCGGGTGAAGGGGACCTACTCAAAGTTCATCGAGGGCAAGCAGCTTTACCTCGAGGCGCAGACGAAGCTGCAGGACGCGCTGAAGAATCGGGTGAAGACGGAGATCGAGTGGCTGCGGCGCGGACCCAAGGCGCGCGCAACCAAGGCCAAGGCTCGTATTGACAATGCGCACGACCTCATCGGGCAGCTGAAGGAAGTAAACCAGCGAACGCAGACCTCTACGGCGGGTATCGATTTCTCGGCGACCGAGCGGCAGACGAAGCGGCTCGTCGAACTGGAGGATGTGTCAGTTGTGCTCGGCGACAAGACGATCGTCGAGGGGTTGAACTTCCTCTTCGCGAACGGCGTACGTGTCGGTCTCGTGGGACCGAACGGGAGCGGTAAGACGACGCTTCTGCGTCTACTGACCGGGGAACTTGAGCCGACCTCGGGGACTATCAAGAAGGCGGCTTCGCTGAAGATCGTCTACTTTTCGCAGATGCGCGAGCTGGATGAGAAGGTGACGCTGCGCAGGGCGCTCGCTCCCGATGCGGATTCTGTCGTCTACCAGGGACGTGTCGTACATGTGGCGAGTTATGCAGCGAAGTTTATGTTCACCTCGGAGCAGTTGAACCAGCAGGTGGAGAGGCTGAGCGGAGGAGAACGGGCGCGCGTGTTGATCGCGAAGCTGATGCTTGAACCCGCGGATCTCTTGTTGCTGGATGAGCCTACGAACGATCTGGATATTGCGACGCTCGAGATTCTCGAAGAGAGCCTGCTTGAGTACACCGGAGCGCTTGTTCTGGTAACGCACGATCGCTACATGTTGGATCGCGTCTCAACCGTGGTGCTTGGGCTCGACGGCAAGGGTGGCGCCGGCCGCTTCGGAGACTACTCGCAGTGGGAGCAGTGGAAGGGAAGCGGCGGTGAGGAAGCTATCGAAGAGAAGGCCGAGGCTTCTACCGGCGGGGGTGAGGGTAAGGGCTCTGGTAAGAAGAAGCTCTCGTATCTCGAGGCGCGGGAGTATGCGGGTATCGAGGCTGCGGTCGAGGCTGCGGAAGACCGTTTGAACGCAGCGCGTGACGTGCTTGACGATCCGGACGTTGCGACGAACGCCGTGGCTCTGACGGCTGCACTGCACGAGATGGAGCAGGCTCAAGAGATCGCGGATGGGCTCTATGCAAGGTGGGCGGAGTTGACGGAGAAGGCGGGTTAGCTCGCCTTCTCCGTCAACACGGACCACTACTTTGCGTGGGCTGAGTTTGACGTGTGCGGCTTCTTACCAAGTTGGTGCCAACTGGTCTCGGTCATCTCCACGTTGAACTTCTTCGCGGCGGCCTTGATGTTCTTGAAGGCCTCCGCGCGCTCCTCATCGGTGACGCCCTTTGTTTGATCGAAGCGCGCGATGGCGTTGCGGACGTGGGATGCGTCGGTGAGTGGTTCCTTGCGCTTCGCGGGGAAGGCGTAGGTGGTATCGGAAAGACTGTTGCGGTCTTTGGCGTCGAGCGTGCCGTGGGTTTTTGACGCTGTGGTCATCGGGATCTCCTTATAGCGAAATCGTCCGCTCCTTGGAGTTAGATGTAGGTCTGCCCGCCAGTGTTGGCAAGTGCCTTCGGCTACGGCAAGGCGAAAGCGACATAGACCGCTCCCTGCGGCTTGTCCGGTGTGCGCTGATTGCTTGTGGCGATAACGATGTACTGCTTGCCGTCCACCATGTACGTCGAGGGAGTGGCTACGCCCGCGAAGGGCAGGTCCGCCTTCCAGAGTAGATTGCCGCTGCTGCTGTCAAAGATACGGATGGTGTGGTCGTAGACCGTGGCCGCGATGATGACGAGTCCGCCCGCTGTCACGACCGGGCCGCCATAGTTCTCGGAGCCGGTGGGCTTGACTCCTTTTGCGGTCAGCTCAGGATATTCGCCCAGCGAAACCTTCCAGAGGTACCTGCCGGTGTTCAGATCGATAGCGTTCAGCGTACCCCACGGCGGGACGATCGCAGGGTAGCCCTCCGGGTCGACGAACCGTCGATAGCCGGTGAAGCGATAGGGAGCAGGATCGGCCGGGCTCCCACTCGATTCTGCCTCGTGCTTCGAGGATGCTTCTTCTACCTTGGCCTTGCTGGCACCTTCGGGCAGCGGGCCTGCATCGCTGAAAGTCAGCAACGTCGCGAGGTGTTGCTGGTCGATACCGGGGAAGGACGGCATGCGCCCGCGGCCCTGGTGGACGACGTCGGCGATCTGCGCATCAGTCAGCCTCTTATGTACATCGATCAGCGAAGGAAAGGCTGGAGGCGATCCCTGCCGGTTGGGTCCATGGCAGCCTGAGCACTGGCTCATATAGGTCGCTTCACCGGGTGACTTTGCCTGCTCGTTCGGTGTGAGTCCGCCTGTCCACGCGATGTCGTTGGCGTTGATGAAGATCACGCCGGAGTGTGGGTCGACGGCAGGTCCGCCCCATTCTGCTCCTCCATCGAAGCCGGGGAAGACGATTGTCTGCTTTCCAAGCGAGAGCGGCACGAACTGTCCGTCGCTGCGCATGTCCTTGAAGTTCTCGACCGCCCACGCGTGCGCCTCTGGGGTTCGCTGGGTGAGCATGCCGGCAGTCAGCTTCTGACGCGCGTATGGCTCGGGGATCGATGGAAGAGGTTGTGTCGGTGAAGCGACTTCGCCGGGAACATCGCTTGGCGGGAACGGAAGTTCCTTGATTGGGAAGAGCGGCTTGCCGGTGGCGCGTTCGAAGAGGAAAAGGTATCCGTGCTTCGTCGTCTGGGCGACTGCGTCGATGAGCTGGCCGTTGTGGTGCACGGTGATGAGCGCGGGAGCGGAGGGGAAGTCGCGGTCCCATATGTCGTGATGCACTCCCTGGAAGTGCCAGATGCGCTTTCCGGTGTTGGCATCCAGCGCAAGGAGCGTGTTGGCGTAGAGGTCCTCGCCGACGCGATCGTAGCCGTAGAAGTCGGTGACAGCCGAGCCAGTCGGTGCGAAGACGATGCCGCGCTTCTCGTCGATCGCCATGCCGGCCCAGTTGTTCGCGGCCCCGGTGACCTTCCAGGCGTCTTTTGGCCACGTCTCATAGCCGGGCTCGCCTGGATGAGGGATCGTGTGGAACGACCAGCGCAGCTTGCCGGTGTGGACATCGTAGGCTCGGATATCTCCATGCGGCGCGGGCACAGCCTCCGGAGCACGAAAGCCTGTGATGATCATGTCCTTGTAGAGCACTCCGGGCGTGGTCATCACGGCGAAGGAGCTCGTGTAGTCGGCCTCGCCAAGATCCTTGCGCAGATCGACCGCGCCGTTCTCGCCGAAGCCTGGAATCACCTTACCGGTCGCGGGATCGAGCGCATAGAGGTGGTCCAGGATGCTCGCGAGCAGGCGGCTTTCCTTGCCGTCCGTCCAAAGGCACATGCCGCGGTTCGGCTGGTGGGCCTGCGTGCCCGAGTCGAAGGTCCACAGGACTTTCCCGCTCGTGGCGTCGAGGGCGACGATCTTTTCGGTCGGCGAGTACACATACATGCGTCCCGCGACGACAAGTGGATTGTCCTGCAGCCCACCGGTCTCGCCGGTATCGTAACGCCATGCTTCCTTGAGCCCAGGCGCGTTGGCACGGTTAATCTGATCGAGCGGCGAGTAGTGATCATTGGTGACCTGGCCGTTGTATGCGGACCAGTCGCCTGTCTTCGATTTCTCCGCGGCATGCACGAAAGCAGGCCAGCGGCCTACGCCGGTGGCAAGAACGCAGGCTGCCGCTGCGCCAGCGACTGCGAGAGTGATGCGTTGCTTCGCGCCGATGAATCCAAGATGCATGGAAATGTCTCCCCGCAGACCAAACCGCACGTTACACCACGACACAAGCCGCGGCAACTGAGCGGCGACTTACAGCTTGATTCACCCTATCTCGGATGGAGGACGGTTCCCATTGTGGTAGCCAGACCAGGATCCCGGCATTGTGCCGAGCGTGAAGATACCGCGCATTGCCAGAGCAGCACGCTTTAGGCGATTCTTAAAGAGATGAGTTTCAGTGAGTTCACTTCTTCAGGCGCGGGAAGACGCAGCGCATCGTCTTCCCCGGGCTACGCTTCGATTGCAGGCACTGGGGAGCTGGCTGGGATGTTCCGCGAGCATGTGTGGAGCAATACTCCGCTTGGCCGCCTCGAAGACTGGTCCGAGACCCTGGTTGCTACGGTCAACATGCTTCTTCTCTCGCCCTTCGCGTTCACCGTCTTTTGGGGCCAGGAACTGACGCTTCTTTATAACGACTCGTACCGGGTCTTTCTCGGAAGCAAGCATCCAGACTCTCTCGGCCGTCCGGCTCGCGAAGTGTGGCGCGAAGCCTGGCCCGTGATCGGCGCAACGATCGAAGATGCCTTGCATCATGGGGCCAGGTCAGACTTCAAGCACATGCTGATCCCGATCGAGTTGGACGGCGTCCTGCAGGATCGTTATTGGACCCTTTGCTTCTACCCGGTCTACGAGAATGGCGAGATCGCAGGCGTCGCGGAGATCGTCTTCGATTCGACCTCTGAAGTGCTCGCGGAACGAAAGCTGCATGAGAGCAGGGAAGAGTCGTCACGTGTGCTGCAGAGCATTGGCGACGCGGTCATCGTGACCGATGCCGAAACCCGCGTCACGCGCATGAACCCAATCTCCGAGAACCTCACCGGCTGGAGCCAGAAGGAGGCCAAGGGCCGGCCGCTCTCCGAGGTCTTCCATATCGTCAACGAGACAACCCGCAAAATCGTAGAGAGCCCAGCCGACAAGGTAAAGCGTCTCGGCACGGTTGTCGGCCTCGCGAACCATACGACGCTCATCGCGAAGGACGGTGCCGAGACCGCTATCGACGACAGTGGCGCGCCCATCCGCGACGACCAGGGTGAGATCACCGGCATCGTCCTCGTCTTTCGTGATATCGCCGAACGCCGCGCCGCGGAGCGGGAACGCGAGGCGCATGCGCGACACTTGCAAGAAGTCCTCGACGTCTCGGCTGATGGCGTGGCGGAGCTCGATCGCGAGTGGCGCATCGTCTTTCTCAATGAGAAGGCGAAGGAGATGCTCGCCGGGAGCGGAGATGTTCTCGGCAAGAACCACTGGGAGAGCTTTCCTTCCGCCGTCTTCGATGGCTCTCCCTGGCTCCGGCATTACTACGCGGCGATGGACGAAGGAAAGAGCGGGGAGTTCGATCACTTCTACCCGGCGCCCCTGAACATCTGGATGCACATCACGGTGCGGCCGGCCTCGAGTGGAATCGTCATCTACTTTCGCGATACGACCGAGCAGCATCGCGCGGCGGAGGCCTTGCGAGCCAGCGAGGAAAGGCTGCGGCTTGCCCTGGCGGCGGCGAAGGGCGTGGGCATCTGGGACTGGGACGTCGTCAACGATCTCGTCTATGCCGATGAAGGCTTCGCACGGCTCTATGGTGTTGACCCGGCCGAGGCGCGCGCAGGGATCACAATCCAGCACTTCACCCGCAACATGCACAGGGACGATAAGGAACGCGTCGGACACGAGATCGCCGAGGCTGTGCGCACGGGCCACGAGTTCTCGTCGGAATACCGGCTCGTGCAATCCGACGGAAGCGTGCGCTGGGTCTCAGCGGTCGGGCGGTGCAGCCTCGCAGCCGACGGTAGACCGACGCGCTTCCCGGGTGTGACCGTCGATATCACCTCTCCGAAGGCAGTCGAGACCTCCCTGCGCGAGAGCGAGGACAGGCTTCGCATCGCCGCCGAGACCGCCTATCTTGGCGTCTGGGAAGTAAGTCTTCCAGCGATGCGGATGGAGTGCTCCGACATCTGCAAGGCGAACTTTGGTCGCGCCGCGGGCGAGCCGTTTTCCTACGAGGACCTTCTCGCCTCCATTCACCCGGACGATCTCGCTGGCATGCAGGAGGCGGTGCGCTCGTCCGTTGCCAATGGCACGCCGTACCGGTCGGAGTATCGAGTCTATTGGCCGGATGGGACGCTGCATTGGATCGTTGCAAGCGGACGCGGGCTCTATCACGAGGCGGGTGAGCCAAGCCACATGGTTGGGGTCACGATGGATATAACCGAACGGCGGTTGGCGGAGACAGCACTTTTGCAGAGCGAGAAGCTTGCCGCAGTCGGTCGGCTCGCCGCTTCGATCGCGCACGAGATCAATAATCCTCTGGAGTCGGTCACGAATCTTCTCTACCTGGCGCGGGGCGGCACGAAGATCGAAGAGATTCAGGACTATCTTGATATGGCCGAACGCGAACTGAGGCGCGTCTCCGTCATCAGCAGCCAGACGCTCCGCTTCCATCGGCAATCCACTAACCCGAAAGAGGTCACCTGCGAGGACCTCATCGAGACGGTGCTCTCGATCCATCAGGGCAGGATCGTCAACTCACGTGTCGGCATCAAGAGGCGTCTTCGCGCGACGAAGCCCGTGGCGTGCTTCGAAGGAGAAATTCGGCAGGTCCTCAACAACCTGGCCGGAAACGCGATCGATGCGATGCACCCCGTTGGTGGCACGCTCTTCGTGCGTGGACGAAACGCGACGGACTGGAGTACAGGCAGACTGGGCTTGGCTATCACGATTGCGGATACAGGTGCGGGCATGAGCGCGCAGACACTCAGGAAGATCTTCGAGCCGTTCTTCACCACCAAGGGCCTCTCCGGCACGGGCCTCGGTCTATGGGTGAGCAAGGAGATCATCGACCGGCACGAGGGCGTTCTGCGTGTGATGACGAGCCAGCGAGCTCCACACACAGGAACAGTCTTTTCACTCTTCCTGCCGTTCCAGCCCGCGCCTCGTTAAGCCGGACGCTTGACGACCGTCGCGAGCAGCACGGCCAGGCCGTTCCACGCGATCTGCACGCCGATGCAAAGCAGGATGAACGCAACCACGCGCAGAAAGCCGTGCGCCGTCGCAGGTGAGATCGCCTTGGTAATCTTCGGCGCATAGGCGTAGCAGAGGTAGACAAGGGCACTCAAAACCACGGCTGCAAAGAAAAGGCCAAAGTGGCTGAGAACGTTATCCGACAGCACAGGCGACGAAGCGTGTGCGCTCAACGTCAGCATGACGACAAGCGATCCAGGTCCGGCAGTCACGGGGAAGGTGAACGGGTAAAAGGCCTTCTCTTCAAGACCGCGCGTATCGATCTCGGCTCGGACGGCGATCTCTTCCTGCTTGTTCCGCGCATTCGCGGTGGCATCCTTCTCGTTCAGCAGCGACCAGCCCATGGCTGCGATCACAAGGCCTCCCGAGACCTGCACGATTGGGAGTGAGATCCCGAAGAAGTTCAGCAGGGCTGAGCCAATGAGCTCGATGACGGCCAGAAAGATGACGGTATTGATGGCGATCTTCCGGGCCAGCACACGGTAGACGCGCGACGGAGCCTCGCCGACCAGCCCGAGGAAGACCAGGGCGGAGCCAAGCGGGTTGATCAGCGGAAGCATCGCGCTGAAAGCAAGAAGAAAGGAATTCCAGAGCTGCAACAGGTTTCTCCTCCTTCAAGGGTATCTTCTAACAAGCACCTGCGTCCGGCTTACCCACAGTACCCGATCCAGAACGAGGAACTTCGTCCGATGAACCGTGTTTTTGCGTCTCTTGCGCTTGCTTTGCTTCCTGCCGCCTCCTCCGTCGCCATCGCGCAGAGCAGTTCTGCCCAGGACAAGATCGTCCACCTGAACGAGATCCAGGTCGTCGGCACTCACAACAGCTACAACACGGGCTTCGCGCCGAGCGAGGCGAAGTATTTCTCGAGCCACTACGCGAAGGCCTACCGCGGCCTCGAATATCACCACCGCTCGCTCGCCGATCAGCTCTCCGGCGGCGCGCGCCAGTTGGAGCTCGACCTCGTCCCGGATCCGAAGGGCGGACGCTTCGCCCATCCGAAGATCGTCGAGCTCACAAAGGAAGAAGGCCTTCCCGCCGACGCCGACTTCGATCCCACCCACGAGATGGACAAACCAGGCTTCAAGGTCGTGCATCTCGGCGACCTGAACGAGCGCAGCAGTTGCCAGCGATTCGTGCAGTGCCTGCAGGACATTCGCGGCTGGTCGAAGCAGCACCCGCACCACGTGCCGCTCTTCATCCTGATCGAGGATAAGCAGGGCAAGATCAGCCAGCTTCCCGGCGCGGTCGAGGCCGAGCCATGGACAGCCGACACATGGGATTCGCTTGACCGCGAGATCCGCTCCGTCTTCCGGGAAAAGGAGATCATCACGCCCGACCAGGTGCGCGGGAGCTACCCCACCCTTGAAGCCGCTGTCCTCGCGGGCAAGTGGCCGACGCTCCAGAAGTCTCGCGGCAAGGTCATGTTTCTCCTCTACATCAAGAAGTCCGCTCCCGCTTACCTCGCTGGTCACGCCGGTCTGCATGACCGCGTACTTTTCACCAACTCCGACCCCGGCCAACCGGAAGCAGCATTCATCGAGCGCGATCGCGGAACGCCCGAGGTGATCAATCCTCTTGTCAAGAGCGGCTATCTCGTGCGAACGCGCGTCGACTACAACACCGACGCAGGCCGCGATAACGACACCACGCGGCGCGATGCTCTGCTGGCAAGCGGCGTTCAGATCATGAGCACTGATTTCCCGCTGTCCGAGCCCGCGCCGTGGAGTGGATACACCGTCGGCCTTCCTGGGGGCGTCCCCGCACGCTGCAACCCCGTGAACGCACCCGCCGGATGCAAGGATGCGCTGTTCGAGCCTGGCACAAAGAGCGGTGGCGAAATGTCTCCGGTCAACCACCCGAAGTAGCGCATCTTGACAGAGGTCAGACCAGAACGTTAGGGTTCGCTTGCTTTCTTTTGAGTTTTTCGAGCGAGGTTCAACCAGACATGCGGTTGCTATGTGGTGTGTGCTTTGCCCTGACACTTTCGTCTCCCGTGCTCGCCGCTGCCCAGGCGCCTGCCGCCGCGCAAGCGCTGCCGTCGACGGTCGCGGGAATCCCGGTGAACTACGACGAGTCGAAGACGGGGACCTACACGCTTCCCGATCCCCTCAAGCTCAACGACGGCAAGCCTGTGCGTGACGCGAAGACCTGGACCACGAAACGCAGGCCCGAGATTGTCGAGATCTTCGAGACGCAGCAGTACGGTCGCGCACCCGGTCGTCCCGCCGATGAGAGCTTCGATATCTTCGATAAAGGCACGCCCGCGCTTAGCGGCAAGGCTATCCGCAAACAGGTGATGATCTACCTGACGAAAGATCACAGCGGTCCGAAAATCAACCTCCTCGTCTACCTGCCTGCGGCAGCAAAGAAGCCGGTGCCTATGCTGCTGAGCATCAACTTCGGTGCCGTTTCGAACGCAGCAGATGACCCGGGAATCAGGCCGTCCGAGATATGGGATCCGAAGACGAACACTAGAGTCCCAGCGCCGAAGGGTAAGGGCTTTGGAAGGGTCGATGTTGAGCCTCTACTCGCCGCCGGCTTCGGCTTCGCCACGTTCTACTACGGTGACGTCGACCCCGACTATGCCTCGGGATTCTCGAACGGCATCCGCGCCCGGTATCTCAAGCCTGGACAGACGGCACCCGCACCCGACGAGTGGGGTGCGGTCTCCGCATGGGCATGGGGCATGAGCCGCGTCGAGGACTACTTCGAGACCGATAAGGGAATCGATGCGAAGCGGGTCGCGATCCACGGCGTATCGCGCCTGGGTAAGACGGTCATGTGGGCCGGGGCGCACGATCAGCGCTTCGCCGCCGTTATCGCAAGCTGCTCCGGCGAGGGTGGCGCAGCGCTCAGCCATCGGGACTACGGCGAAACCGTCGCTCACCTCGTCGCGCCCGGGCGCTTTCCCTACCAGTTCGCGGCGGATTACCAGAAATACGGCGGCTTCCCAGACACAGCGCCAATGGACGCCAATTTGCTCGTAGCGTTGATTGCTCCGAGGCCCCTGCTCTTGCAGACGGGCGACACAGACTTCTGGTCCGATCCCAAGGGTGAGTTTCTCTCAGCCGTCGCGGCTGGCCCAGTCTACAAGCTACTCGGAAAAGATCCTCTCGATACCGACGTGTGGCCTGCAGCCGGGCAGCCGATCCTGCACGATCTTGCCTACTCCATGCACTCCGGCGGACACGGCATGGTGCCCACGGACCTGGACGTCTACATCCAGTTCCTCACCATGCATCTGCATCCGGAGCGCTAGGCCGGGAAGGGGCTCGCTCCTTCTTCCGTGAGCCAGTCATAGCGTTTGTGGTCGGAACCGCTCGTCCAATCCGTCGGCGTACGCGATGCCTGCCAATCCGCAGGCTCGCTATGTGTCTGTTGCGCAGCGCATTGCGCAAAGGCCTCCCGAATCGCCCTTTTCTGTTCCGGCCCAACCGTACCTGGCTCAGGCGAGATCAGAAGCACGGAACCCGTCGCCGCCACGACGCGCAGCCACTGCTCGGTCAGGTTCCAGGGAATGTCTTTCGTAATCGGAATACAGTCGGCATCGATGGCAAAGAAGATGCCATGCTGCGGGAGACGGAACGCAAGCGTGTTGACTCCCATGCGCCGCGTCCGCTCCCACGTCCTCCCGCTGACGTCATCGCCCGTTCGTTGCGCGTCGAAAAGACCAGCAGATAAGTGGCCCACTGTGTTGCATCCGATCACGATGCGGTCTTCTCCCGCAGCCGTGCGAATGTCTCGATAGAACTCGCGAATAATCTCCGCGTTCGTCTTCGTCTCGTCATGAAAGCTCCACCCGTCAACCGTGGGGGAGGGGCCCATCTCGTTCCCCCACTGGCCGAGCAACTCGTAGGTAGTGAAGTCATGCTTGATGAGATCGTATCCCCAGGCCCCTGCCTCACGTACGACGTCCAGCGCGGCACGGCGAGCATCCGGCACGGTAGGGTCATAGGCCAACTCCTTCGCCCTCTCCTGGTGACGCCCGAACCGGCTCCCCGGAAGAAGCCAGGACGATGCCGCCGTGGAAGGAGCGCGCAACGGCCGAACCCATATCCCTGGATTAACCTCGCGCCGGCGAATATCCTCCGCAAGCCTCTGCATGCCGGGAAAGCGTTTGGGATCCTGATACCCATCGTCGATCACGGTAAACGGACGCGCCGCACCTGAAGGAGCCACCTCGCGAATGACTTCGGCATCCCGGAGAATACCCTCCGGGCTGTTCTTCCCATAAGCGTAGTACCAGTCGTTACTCCCATACAGCGCGCCCAGCGAATACTTTCCACGCTTCTTTGGAAGCACCACCTTCGGCGCCATTCGGCGACACAAAGCCTGCGCCGTCTGGTGAGCATTCGCTCCGGGTAGGCTCTGCATCGTTACAACCGTCGCCAAGACAAGCGAACGAGCCTTAAGCGCAACGCCGTTGCCGCCGTTTCGCGTATCGAGCCATAGGGAGATCCCGTTCGTATCCACCTGCCAGAATGCAAAAGCAGAAGCACCCGTCTCGACCCCGAAGCCGTGGGTCTCCGCCCCATCCTGCACAAGACAGTACCAAGGGAGAACCCGTTCGGCCTGCATCGGAAGCCACGCAAGATCCCCATAGCTCCGCTCCCACGCATCCCCAAGCACGGTGAGCCTCTCGCTGATCGTGCCGTTCCAACGCAGGTGAACACGTCTAAGCCGGACACCCTGGGCATCGAGCGTCAGCACACCTCGCCCCTGCTCAACGTTGTAAGTAAGATCCACACCACTACCGGACCACCTGCCGCCACGCGCTTGCAGAACGCTCGTGGTGTCAGCCGTGGTACCAGTGAAGATACGCACCAGGTCTGGAACGCGAAGCACATCGATTGATATGCCGCTCAGGTTTCCGGTCGTAGCTCTTTGTGGTGCAGGAAGGAAAGCGGACACCGCGGCCGCACCGCCTTGCAGAAGTTCACGTCGATTCACTTATCTCACCTCTGTGTGTTGTTGACCGCCTGCGGCGAATCCGGCGATGCATGGTTGTAACTCGTCTACACCGGAGCCGCCGCAACGCTCGACGTCATAGGCTTTGGCGCGGCAAGCGTTGCATAGCTCAATGCTCCAAGCAGCGTTACCGCGCTGCAAAGGCTGAGTGCCAGACTGAACGACTGTGTCCGATCGAGGATCATCCCGGTCACCACAGGAGCCGCCGAAGCGATCATGAAAGCGGCAAAGTTCTGCAACGCGCTGAGCGAGGCCACAAGATGTCCGGGGCTGACGGCCTGCGTATAGCCCCATCCGGATGTGCCCGCGAAGTGAATACAGAAGAGCGCGAAGCTGATGCCGGCGACTGCCCCCATTGTCGTATGGCTATGCGCCACCACGAGCGTGCTCGCGGCCGAGAGCACCATGCCGATGACGAGATTCCTGCGATGCACCGTCGGCAGAGGCGTGCCCGCGCGTGCGAACCGGTCGGCGACGATACCGCTCGTCAACATGCCGACGCCTCCCGATAGAAAGGGAATTGCCGCAACCCATCCGCTGCGAGCGAGGGAGAGATGGCGCTCGCTCTGGAGATAACCAGGCAGCCACGCCGTGTAGAGCCAGTTGGTGTAGTTGATGCCGCCAAAGCCAAGCATCATCCCGTGGACCATGCGCTGTCGCAACAGCACCCTCCAGGCACTCTCGTGTACGGTGCCATCCTCAGCTTCACGAAAGATCGTGGCGCGGCGCGGACGATGCAACACAATCCAACCGAGCGCCACCGCGACGCCACACAGCCCAAGCACGATGAACATCGTTCGCCACCCAAGCCGGAGCATCATGTAGGTCAACACAGGCGGCGCGACCGCGAGGCCAATCGTTTGCGAGCTGCTCATGATCGCGGTGGCGCGGCCCCGGCTCTCCGCTGTGAACCACTCGCGCATACTCCGGACTCCGCACGGATAGAAGGGAGCCTCGCCCACGCCGAGCATAACCCGCAAGAACAGAAATGCGGGCAACCCGCGAATGAGGCCAGTCAGCATCTGCGCCGACGACCAGAGCAGAAGGCCGCCACCGAGGATCGAACGCATCCCCGCACGATCAAGCAGGCCAATCAGCGGCAGTTGTGCAAACCCGTACGCAAGCGAGAACGCGGAGAGGAGAAGGCCTATCTGCGTACCGTTCAAGTGCATCTCGGCGCGTATGGTCGTGTTCGCCACCGAGAGCGATGCCCGGTCGAGAAAATTCACGATCCCAGCTAGAAAGAGGAGCGAGAGGGTGATCGCCTGGTGCGCCTTGAGGCTGCGAGCTTTGATTTCGTTCTCCTTTTCACGCGTCGTTCCGCCCGTGATGCGTCCCTGTGCAGCCATGCGTCGACGTACCCATCGTAATGCCTGTCGCGCTGAGATCCGCGGAGCATCGAGCCGCAAAATCCGAGAGCGGTAGACGTCGCTTTACGGCTCCGGGCCATGTCTCCAAGGGCCGCCGCGCACGGTGAGGTAACCTCCGGAACGGGCCGCGAAAAAGCACTAATCCGAGGGCGACGGTGAATCTTTCACGATTTCTTCAAGATACAGGTGGTCCGACCAATGTGTCCGACTTTTGGAGGAGGTTACCTTCGGAGAACGTTTTCTCATCTGCCCGCCACTCGTGACGCTCCAACCCGCGACACCGCTGTCTTTCGGTACAAAAGCTCGGGGCGCTCGCGAACAGGAAACGACGCTTGCGAACCTCCATAAGCTCCGCACCTGCCCCCGCGTCGTCGCTGTGGTCTGACTTCTGGGACCGTTATCAACAGACTCTCCCCCGATACGCGAAAAAGCAGTTGACACTCCCACTTGCGGTCCACTACAACGGGTCGCTCAAACAATGTCTACGAAAGCGGTAACTAAGCAAGAAACCGCTTCAGTCTCAACGCAACCCTTGGAGGTTTCACGTGCGCATCAAGTCACGAGTACTCGCATCACTCTTCCTCATCAGCCTGGCGGCGCCGCCTGTATGGAGCGCATATGGGCAGTCGGATAGTTCCTCGCTCTCGGGCGGCATTTCGGACGCATCGGGGGCCTTGCTGCCCAACGCGAAAGTTACCGTTCGCAACAACGCTACCGGAAGCGAGGTCACCGCGAGCACAAATGAAAGCGGCAACTTCACCCTGCCGAACGTCACGGCTGGGAACTACACCGTGAAGGTCGAGGCGGCCGGTTTCCAGAGCGTTACGCTCAACAACGTGAACGTCGACCCGAGCATCGGCCGCCACATCGATGTCGCCATGAAGGTGGGCGAATCGACCTCGACCGTCACAGTTGAAGCCGGCGCCAACAGCGTGCAGACGGAGAGTGCTGTCGTCGGCCAGCTCGTCACTCAGGAGCAGGTCAAGAGCATTCAGCTCAACGGCCGCAACCCGCTCTATCTCTCGCAGCTCGAGCCCGGCGTCACGCGTAACGCCTCGATGGCGTCCTTCGCCTTCGGTCTCGATAACGGCGTCAACATTGGCGGAGCGCGAAGCCAGGAGAGCCTCATCACGATCGACGGTGCTCCTGCGGTACGCACCCGCTCCAACGGCACAAGCGTTGGTGTCGCGGACGTCGACTCCACCTCGCAGGTACAGATCCTCACCAACAGCTACCAGGCAGAGTATGGCCGCACCGATGGCGGCCAGGTCCGCATCGTCCCCAAGAGCGGTACGAACACCTTTCACGGAGCCGCGTATGAGTTCTTCCGCAACACGATCCTGAATGCGAATACATGGCAGCGCAAGCTTCCCTCGAACAGCGCGGCCATCCGGAATAAGCCGCCAGGATTCCGCTACAACCAGTACGGCTGGAATCTCAACGGCCCTGTCTACATCCCTAAAGTGTTCAACAAGGATAAGAGCAAGCTCTTCTTCCTGCTTGGCCAGGAGTACCTGAGATACAACAACGACGACACGGTCTTTCAAAAGGTTCCGACCGCATTGATGCGCACCGGTAATTTCAGCGAATTGCTGAGTCCGAACATCTTCTACGGAGGCGTCAACCAGATCTACAGCCCCACCACGGGGGCTGCGTATGCCGGCAATGTGATTCCGTCCAGCGATCTCAGCGCAAATGGTCTCGCGCTGCTAAACGCCTTCCCGGCTCCGAATGCGTCGGCGACCACATATAACTGGGTGGATGCGGCGACGGAGATGCAGACGCAGCGCAAGGACACGATCGTGATGGACTACATCCCCTTCGAGGCCCATCACCTTCGTTTCTCGCTGCTGAACTACAACTACCACGACTACTCACCGCACTACGGAAACTTCAATCGCAACCCCCGCATCTTCGACCGTCCGAATCAGGTCGCCGTCGTTCACTATGCTTGGACGATCTCTCCCACCATGGTGAACGAGCTGATCGTGTCCGCTGCCGCGGATCACGTGACGATTGGCATCGATACCTCAAGCGGTCTCTACGATCGTACGAAGTACGGGATCAACTATCCCTTCCTCTACTCTGCGGCGACGAAGACCATTCCCAACAAGATCCCCACCATCAGCCTTCCGAACTTCACTCTTCTCGATGGCGGTCCGTACCCGTCGCACTCGGGCGGCGTGGTGTATAACTTCGCCGACAACGTCACCAAGGTCTGGGGTAATCACACCGTCAAGATTGGCTTCAACTTCGAGTACGGCGGGGAAAACAACTTCGACCAGATCACCGTGTCGAACACCCCCGGATCGACCAACAACCAGAATGGTAAGTTCACCTTCACCGACCAGCGCGCAGGCGGCACTACCACCAAGATCGGCGTCGCCAACGCCGCGGAAGGTCTCTTCGACACCTATGGAGAGATCGGGCAGCGCTCCTACACGCTCTATCGCAGCACCATGTACGAGGGCTTCCTGCAGGATCAGTGGCGCGCCACGCCGCAGCTTGTCATCGAGGCCGGTGCTCGTTACAGCTTCTACAACCCCTACTACGCGATTTGGGGCAATCAGTCTGTCTTCAACCCGGCGTCCTATAACCCGGCGAACGCGGTCACGGTCAACCCTGCTACGGACGTCGTGACTGGCGGCGATCGCTACAACGGCGTCGTCATCCCCGGCAGCGGCTTCCCGTCGAGCGCGGCAGGCCATGTGGATCCGGCTATCCTCGCCGGTTTCCAGGGTCTCTTCCGCGGCTTCAGCAACGCCTACTCGCCCACGGTGAAGACCGA